>JBIOJM010000265.1:0-14646 GCA_044450785.1 Isosphaerales bacterium | reverse complement strand
TAAGAGAGTCGATCGAGGCTGTCGCCATCGGACGACAGACCTGTGGCTACGAAAAACACTGAAAAACCAACTCCTCTCGCAACCATGAGAAATGCCGGGGGCCTGGGGGAAGTTTGCGCCTCCTCGAGTGCTCCAGCGGGGGGAGAGTTCATGGGGAGTAAACAGCGACATCCCGCGGCGCGATGCGCAACTCGCCTCGTCGAGTCGCACCCGGACTCGCGGTTCGCCATCGATCTCTCCGGCGTCAATGATCTGGCAAGCTCCGAGATCGGGTTCCTGGTGTCCTTGAAACGCCGGATCGACCGTCGTCAAGGGCGAGTCGTGATCTTCGGCGTTGGTCCGTACATCCTCGAAATCTTCCAGACGATGAACCTGGTCAAAATCCTCGACGTCGTCGAGGATCATCGCCCAGGCGCAGTTCCCCGCTTGCTACCGGATCGGGCCGGGGCTCACTTGCCTACGACGACTGTCTTCTCCGCCTGCAGCTTGCCGGCAAGTGGTCCCGAGTCAAACTCGGCCGTGACTCTGACTGCGCCGAAAGGCTGTGATTGGGGCACTCGAACCGAGGCCGTGCAGAACGTGCCTCAGGCAAAACCCGAATGCGCAAGGGCCAGAATCTGGCCGTCGGTCGTCGCCAGAGCCACGCGGGCGCCCAGGGTTTCCTGGACGGCGGGTGAGATCGGCACACCGCGGTAGGCCAAGTTGATCAGGAGCCCATCGCCGGTGTAAAGCAAGGGCTGTACGTTGATGTGCTCCCCCAGTTTGGCCACGCCGGCGTTGTCGGGCAGGCTCAGCTCGAAGCTCAGCGCTCCAATCGGGTCGATCGTGACGGTGCCGCCCTTCTCGACCTTGTACCACCTGGGATCGCCCTTGGCCCCGTTGGTGGAGAAGAGAAAGGACCAGCATCTGTCATCACTTCGGGTGTCGTTCAAGGAGGCGGTCACGACACCCAGTCGATACTCTCCGACCGGCACCGTGGCCGGCTCGGCACCTGACAGGGCGTAGACCGAGCCATCACGGCCCAAGACGGTCGCGTGCAGCTCGACGACACGAGGACTGGCCTCGGCCGCTTCGGCGTTTCCCTTCATGGCAAGCCGGAGCGTGCCGACGCCAACCAAAGGCTCGATCGCCAGCCGGCGTCCCAGTTCATCGGAGCGGAGAATGAATCGCTTCCCCGCGAGGTTGAGGACCGTACTGTAAAGAAACTGTTCGGAGGCTGGATCAAACCGGCCATCGCGGTTCAGGTCAATCCAAAGCCGATCCTGCGCGTCGGTCACGAGTCCGTTGCCGTCGCCGTCGACGCGCCGCACGGCAAGGGGCTGAACAGTCTTCGTTTTGTGACCGTCGTGCCTGGCTTCCTCAGGATCGGCGACCCATACCGTTCCTTCAAGAAATCCGGCTGCGGCATAGGCGAGCGTCCGGCCGCTGGCGCCCAGGCGAAACACAACGGCGCGAGGGATCGTTTGGGTCATGTCCTTATCCACCATCGCCACGTCGAGCGCCAGCCGCCAGGTGCGCTCGCGCCGAGTGTTCGACCCCGTGATCGTCGTGCCATTGGCGTGGTCTCGCTCGTCGATCACGCGGTTGCGGTCGGCATCGACATAGAGGTCGGCATCTCCCGTTGCAACCTCGTCGAGTACGACCGTGACGCGGGTTGAACCGGGGCTGCCGAACCGAATTTGTGCATAACGCCGCCGCACCGGATCGCCATGGTAGGCCGCCTTCTCGATCAGGTCCTCGGGCTTATTCCGACTCAGGTCCAGAGCGCGGAAGGGAGCATGTTCGAGCGGATCGCCCGGCGCCGGGAGCACGAACCGCCACGGCGCTGATTGGGGCGCGGGAGCTCTGTCCTTGGCATCGTCACCGGGCGGCAACCCAGCCAGGGCCGCCAACATCAGGGTGACCGGGGCGAAAGGGTTCATCGATCAAGTCTCCTTCGCGGGGCGAGCTCGGGTCCTCGTCGGCTGCTCCAACCAGCCCTACAAGTACCTCTGATCGGGGGTCCACAGGTTCAAGAGATTCTCATAGAGATGTCGCCAGCGGTCAGCGCCGTGCAGAGCCAGCATCTTGGCGACCTCCATCCGCGCCCGGTTCTTGGTGGTGTTGGGGTCGGTTCCAGCGCCGGGGTCATCAGGAAGGGCCTCAACCCGCTCAACAGCCTGCTGGGGATCGATCAAGGCCAGGGCTGTCAAGACGTTGGCGGTCGCGAAGTCTCTGACGTCGCGCCGGATCGAGTGAGTTCCGATCTCCCGGAGCTGGAGCTCGAGCAGGCGAGCAGCAAGTTGGCGATCGTAACGGGCAACCATCATCGCCAGCAGGACCTTGCTCCGCACGGTTGCAACCTCACCGAGATCGTTTTGATCTCCGCTTGCCGGCAAGAGCGCAAGCGTCCGACCCAGGAACTCAGCCAATCGCTCCGGTTCCACCTGCTCAACGACGGGGAGCAAACCCGCTGCCACCTTGAGGGGACCCGGGTTCGCATGCGGCTGCCCAAGGGCGGCAAGGTCTTCCAGCCCTCGATATGCGTCGTTGATCAGGCGAGCGGCTCCGGCATTGTCCGTTGCGGCGATTGCCTGGGCCATCAACCCCAAAGTATAAGGCCTGTACGCCGGGGCATCGGGCGAAATCCGGGAATCGGCGATACGCCGGCTTCGGGCCAGGTCCTTGGGCGCCATCTTGAAGCAGACCGCGGCGATGTACCGAACCGTCTCGACCCGGAGCGACAACTTGGTCAGCACTCGCTCCGCATCAGCCGGCGCTTGGGCGGCCAGCTTGACGGCGATCGTGCCATTGAGCCCATCGAGAGTAGAGGTCGTGTCTCCGGTCACGTTCTTGCGATATGCGCGCTCGAGGTCGTCGATGATCGCCAGCGCGGCCGGCAAGTCGATCCGTGCCAGAACACCGGCAATTCGTCCGAGCAGGTGGCCGGTCCTGTCGGCATTCTTGGTCGTCTCCTTGAACGTCCTCTCCGCATCTTGCAGTAGCTTCCGCGCTTGCTCGATCTCGCCAATGTCGATCAACCGATCGGCAATCTGCACCGGCAGCGCGGTTCGCGCGACCGGCCGTGCTTCCGCCGCTCGGGCGTTGATCATCGCCTGGGTGAGCAATTCCTTGACGCGAGGCGGATCGAGGTCGCGCCGTACCTCGCAGATTTCCGCGTAACCCTGAGCGCGGAGCGTGGCATCGGTGCTCGCTTCGATCACAGCCGTTGCCTCGTCCAGGCTGTCGCGCGCCTGGGCCACGATGCTCTTGAGCCTGATCGGGCTCAGGTAGTCAGCATCGTTGAACTTGACGGTCCCCATCCACTCCAGCACCGCCCTGGGATCGACGTCGATCGCATCGAGCAAGAAGCGGAACTTGTCGTCGTCATTTCCCTTGGCCAGCATCTTCTCAGCACAGGGCTGCATCAATCTTCGGGCCAATGCTTTCTCTTCCTCGACCGGACGGGCCGGCGCGAGGGTTTGGTATGTCCTCGGAGGTGCTTCAGTCGTTCTCGTGAGCACGATCTTGATCGGTTTGGGCCCATCATCAATCGGCTGGAAGTGGAACCGAAAGCCATCCATCTCGGCGAACACGACCACTGGCCCTTCCAGAACGCCGGCAAGTTGAAAGTGCCCGTCTTGCGCTGTCATCGCGTGGGTCGGCATCGGGCCATCGCCTGACTGCCGTACCACTCCACCGGCCACCGGCTTGTCCTGTCGATCGACCATCTGTCCCTCGATCGTCCGCACCCGGCGCAGCAAGATGGCCGGTAGCTCTTGGGACTCTCCCGTCAGCCTAACCGCCCCCGAAAAAGCCGCGGGCCTTCCCGGCGCGACGGCCCGGGCGTCGTATTCGCCGCCGAGGGGGAGGCGCCGCGGTGCGCGGTAGCGCCCTCGGGAATCCGTGCGAATGCTCCGAAACCGGTCCCCGAACATGATTGGCTCGATGACCATCTCGCGACCGTCCCTGGCGCGCACCCGGTGCCACAGTTGGATCGACGCGCCGGCAACGGGATTGCCCGCCGGATCGATGACCCGGCCGCCAACCGGCACGGTATTCTTGGGGTCGATCGTCAGGACGACGGGCTTGGTCCGTGCCGCTTCCGCCCGGATCGTCACGTCCGCGGCCGTACTGGCAAAGCCGTCCCAGGCAGAGAGCCTCAACTCGGCGATGGGATCGACCCCGCAGAGCGCGAAGCGGCCACTCTGGTCAGTGCGCACCACGATGGAGTCGAGCATCGCCTTCCTGAATTCCCAGTCGGCCTCGATCTGGGCACCCGCGACGGGCTCGCCCCGCTCGTTGACAACCGATCCCGTGACTTCCACGCCACGTGGCACCTCAACCGGTGGCAGCACCAGCTCGTTGCTCCCCGCCGCGGGCATCCTCTGGCTTCCGAAGGCCATGTCGCCGGATCGATAGTATGGCGCCGGAATTCGGAGCGGCCAGGCGAATGGCTGGTACACATCCCGGCTAATCCAGCCGGACCATGTTCCGTCGGCACCGGTGATGGCGTGGCGGTCGCCGCCAAACCGCCCGTTCAAAAGGATCTTCACCCCACCGATCGGCCGCTTCGTCCCCTGCTCGCGGTACTGCCCGCGTACCTTGATGGTCGGTCGCAGCGGGATCGTAACCTGGGTCGCCCGGCCGGCACTGACCAGCAGCTTCTGGGGCGGCTCGCCGCGCAATGGGGTGCCATTCTCTCGATCAAACACCAGCATGAGCGTGAGCGGCCCAACGGCAATCGCTGGAATGTCGAACCGCCCTTGAGCGTCGCAGCTCACCTCGGCCGAGCCCCCTTGGCCCGAGCCAGCGTAACCGCCGACCTGGGTCGTCGCTCGTAGCATCGCGCCCTTGATCGGCTCGTTCCGAGGCGCCACAAGACGTCCCTCGACACGTCCGACAGGGGCAAGCGTCACCGTAATGGTCCGATCGGTCTCCCCTTGAATTCTAGAATCTGGAATTCTGGAACCTGGGATCGTCATCGTCTGAGCGCCAAAGCCTGGTGCTTCAACACGGATCTCATCCGGCACGAGGCCTGAGACGAAAGCGCGTCCTTTGGGATCGGTTGTTGCCGCGAGCGCAACGCCCAGCGGATCCGGGACCGGAATGTCGCTCGCCCGGCTTGGGATGATCCTGGCATGGGCGAGTGGGCTTTGGGCGGGATCGAGCACGGTGATCTCGGTACGCATGGGCGAGGCCGGCTCAAGGCGAAGGGGTGGTTCGCCGGCCAGGCCGATTCGCGGCAGAAGCTGCGACGCAAGGCGCGGGTCGGGACCGCTGGTTGCGGTCCAGATGGCCAGCACCGGCGGTACGCGCCGCGCGACGATTTCAGGTGTCAGATCGAGCGTGAATCGGCCCGCGGGGTTGGTGCGGCCGTGGAGGAGGACGGGAATCGTTCCCTCGCTGGGCTTGGCTTGGCTCGACCAGATCGCCTCCATGCCGAATCGCCGGCCCTGGTCGGCTGTGAGCGCGTCGACGAGCCAGACGTCAGCCCCGGGAGCCGGCCGGCCTGAAGGCTCGACCACAATACCCGTGATCGGGACAGGCTTGGGGTCGGCCGAAGTGGGTACCGCCGACAGCGCCACATACGAAAGGAACAGGGCAATCGAGGCGTTCATCCCGCGTACTCTGCGCTCCTGGGCCGCTTTCCGCATCGGACCTGAATCAGCATCAAACTGTGACTGTAACAACGGCAGTGGTCAATGCACAGACGCCGGTAGGCGCGAGCTGGGCTATTGACAAATCAAGTCTGGGGGAAAAAGCAGTGGGCACGGAGGCCCGTCCCGCTGGAGCGTCCCGATCTTGGGCCCGGTGGAGCGGGCACCTCTGCCTGCCGACAGCGTCGAGATTTCGGCGGAAGGCCACTTTCCCTTTTGCGTGGCGCCATTTAGAATCCAACAGATCCGAAATCGAGTTCGTTGTCTCGTCAGGACTGGCCGCGGACCGGCGTCGGTGCCGGCCGCGGGCGTGGTCGTTTTCACGTCGGCCCGGAGAAACCTTCAGCATGCTCAAATTCACAACCCAGGAAGTGAGTGGTGTGCTGGTCCTTTCTTTCGAGGCCACCGATGACCTCGTCACCGACTGGCAAGTCACTCAGCGCGACTGGCTTTACAAGCTGGTCGAGTCGCACCCGGACCCGCGGTTCGCCATCAATCTCGCTGGCGTCAATTATCTGGCGAGCTCCGAGATCGGGTTCCTGGTGTCCTTGAAACGCCGGATCGACCGTCGTCAAGGGAGAGTCGTGATCTTCGGCGTTGGTCCGTACATTCTCGAAATCTTCCAGACGATGAACTTGGTCAAGATCCTCGACATCGTCGCGGACCTCGGGGCGGCGATGGCAAAGCTGGCCGCGCCGGCGGGGGCGTGAGGCGGGCTCACCGCGGCGAGTCCAACGGGAATTCGAATTGCTGGAATCAGTTGGGGCTGAGGTGGATGCTTACTGGAACTCAAACTATCGACCCATCCCTATGGTCAGTTCCCGATTCACGATTTAGAGGATCCGTCATGTCAATTGCGGCCGAGTCCTTTATCGAGCAACGGGCTCGGATCCTCGCCATGGTTCAACTCACGAGCCGGGATGACCTGCGGGTGTCTGACCTACAGGTCATCGGTGATTTCCCGGGACACGAGGAATTCGACCTCATCGTCCGACTTCTATCAGGAACCGAACGCGGTCAGAAGTACTTCGGGGTGAAGCTCAAGGGTACGAACGAAGTTCTCTCGAGTGCACAGGACGCGACTCGATACCTCAGCTCGATCGACGACGAGGACGCCAAGCTTCCACCGTCGAAGTCAGGGTTTCCTCTGATCCTCGTCGTCTTTTCGATGCAAAACGACAAGGGTTTCTATTGCTGGCGAATCGAACCCGTGATCGACAAAGAGCACCAGCCCCGGCTTAAAATGCATAATGATTTTGTATGTCGACCTTTTGGTCGTGCCGCACTCGGGCAAATCGTCGAAACGGTCAATCATTGGTACGACGAGTTCTTCGCGATGTTGGTGGCCGTATGATCTTCGGCGTTGGTCCTAACATCCTCGAATTCTTACCGACGATCAACCTGGTTAGAATCCTCGACATCGTCGCGGACCTCGGGGCGGCGCTGGCGAAGCTGGCCGCGCCGGCGGGGGCGTGAGGCGCGCACACGGAGGCGTTTTTCTAACCAGGGCAGAGGGACCGTAGGCCACGTCACAGCACAGCAGCGGCCGATGAACTTTTTCTGGCTCCCTCTCCCGGGGAGAGGGCTGGGGTGCGGGGCGAGCGGCACCGAGAGCCTCCCCCAGTTGAATCGCCCCATCCGCATCGTTTCTACAAGGGGCAGCGAGCAGTCGGCTGCACCACGCTTCTCCCTTTGGCCGTGGTCTCTCGTGGCGAGTAATTCGAGCAGCGCTGCTGGTGCAATCCGCCCCTCACCCCAGCCCTCTCCCCAAGGAGAGGGAGCCAGTTGTGCTGCGCAACGGCTCTCGTGCTGGCCATCCTGCCCGCCTGTGGCGCGCCGGAAGATCACGCCAGGATGCGGGCCGGTTTCGCGTCGTGGGCGCGGCGGTGACGAAAACCCCTCCCTCCAAGGGCGTGAGGCTGGGCTCACCGCGGCGAACCGGCTCCCTTGGGACGGACCGTGAGCAGGATCGGCTCGCTGGCATAGGCCGTCTTGACCACGAAGTTGATCGACACGTGTCCCATCACGGCCAGCGGGACTTTGTCGCACGCCGCCGCCGCCGAGCCGGCCTGAAGGATGATCTTCCCCTTGGTCTCCTTGGGCCCGAGCAGGGTCTTGCTGCCGGCCTCCCTCACGGTCACGCCCCGTGGCAGCGGATTACCGTGGACACCTCCCAGGTGCTGCAGGACGATCGCCAGGTTGACCCCCTGCTGGTAGCGGGGATTGCGGGTCACGGTCACGTCGATCGCCGCGGAATCTCCCGGCGCCAGGACGATCTCTCGCGGGGCGGCCTCGACCGTGATGTCGGACGGGTCGGTCACCGCGAGTGCGAGCGTGTCGACCAGGTAATGGCCGCGGCCGCCGCCGGGCATGTAAATCTCTTCCTTGGGTGTCACCGGCCGCACGATCGGACCGGCCGAACCCTGGCCGGTTCCCTTGAGGGACACGAGCGCCGCCGCGTGCTTTGCACCCGGGGCCGCCGAGATCACGATCACGCCTTCGGTCATCGAGGGGGCGATCGAAAGCGGGCTCGCCGAAACGCCCGCGGGCAGGCTGTCCCAGCTCAAGGTCACCGCGCCGGCAAACCCATTGCGCCGCGTCAGTCGAACGAAGAGCGGGACGCGCCCGGCCGGGCCGACGTTGATCATGTCGGGGTCGCACTCGAGCGTGAAGTCGGGAGCCGCCGCCTCGGCCAGCAGCACGTAACCGTACGACGCACCCCCCCGGTCGTGGAGATCGGCGATCTGGATCACGTAGATTCCGTCGGCGGGTGCTTTCCATTCGATCCGCGAGTCCTTGCCGAGTCCCCGCGTGTCGTCCGCTTCCGTGACGGTCGACCCCTTGGCGTCCAGGAGCCGCAATACCGGGTCGCACTCAGAGCCGGCGCGGCGGGCTACCACCTCGAATGCATAGATCAAGCCTTTCCGCGCCTCGAATCGATAGCCATCGCCGTCGCCCCGCTCGCTCAGGCGGCCGCAGAGCGCGACCGGCAAATCGAGCTTCCGGCCGGGCTCACCGGCCGCCGGCGCATCGGCCGGCTCGAGACGCACCGGCAGAGTGGTCACCACGAGGGGAACCGGCAGCGTTCCACCGCGCGCCTCCGACAACGCAAAGTAGTGCAGGCCCGGCTTCAAGTCCTTCGGCACCGGCACCGCGACGGGCTTCGTGGGGTCGTTGCCCGGCCCGTACAGCTCGAGCTTCGCGGTCGTACCGGGGTTCACCGCCAGGGGAAACACCGAGGTCGTGACCGGCCCTGACACGCACTCGAGCGCGTAGGACCAGTCCGCATTTCCCGAGTATGTCGTATCCCGGACCTGGAGGTAGTATGTACCCTTCACCGGCGCCTGGTACGAGAGCACCGGGTCGGCGAAATGAGTGTTGTCCGCCGCCGCCAGCTCTCGTCCCGTCTTGTCGTGCAGGCTCAGGATCGGGTCGAGATGCGTCTGCAAGTCGTGGATCTTGTTCTCGAGGCGGTTACCCCAGACCTCGAAGGCGACGCGCTGGCCTTTCGCCATCTCGAAGGAATACCAGTCGACGTCCTCGATCTTGCCGATGCGGCCCGAGACGACCGCCGGAAAGGTGAGCTTCTGAGCCGATGCCGGACGGTCGTTGGCCAGGTCGTCGGCCTCGGGGACGACGGGTCCGTCGACCACCACGACGAGTCCGACGCTGGAGACCCCCTGCGGCGTGGCGACTCGCAGCTCGCGCGGCCCGAGCGGGGCATCGGCCGCGACCTCCAGCCGGGCTCGAACCTGGGATGTGGCTCGCCGCCGCCCGCCGCCGCCCTTTGCCTTGGCCTTGGGCGGCTCGACCGTCGCCGCCCCCAAAACCTCCCCGCGCAGGCCCGGCCCCTCGCAGAGCAAGGCCCAGGCCCCACTGAAATTCTCACGGCCGGCGAACGCGATCTCGACCGTCCGGCCACGCGACACCGCGATCGGATCGACCCGCAACGTCATCGGGTATGAGGTCTGCGCTTGACCCGCCGCAGGCGCGATCCATGCCAAAGCCAGGATCAACACCCAATTCACGTGACTGCGAACGAGGCACATGGCTCGATTCCTATTTCTTGGACGGAAACGAAACGACGCTGACGGGCTCGCCGCGCATGGCTCGCGCCACGATGTCGGGGCGATCGCATGCCGTCCGGGCAGCCTGGGCGGGGAGGCTGACACCGCCGGCTCGCCATTCTGCCAGCTTGATCAGGTCGAGAGAGCCGGCGACGTACCCGCCGGGAGTGATCGCGAACCAAGGCGCCGAGGACGGCTCGACCCCCGGGCTCGGGCTGCCGGCCGCGCCGGGTGGCTGAACCAGGGTGGCGCGGAGGCGACCGCTGCCGGTGTCCCAGAGTCGGGCCAGTCCGTCCCAGCCGCCGGCGGCGGCCAGCCGGCCGTCGTCCGAGATCGCAACCGCGTACTGCCACTCGCCCGCACCGGCGAGCTGCCGGATCGGCTCGCCCGTTCTTCCATTCCAGAGCCGGACGGTGCGGTCGCCGCCGGCCGAGATCAAGCGCTGGCCGTCGCCACTGAACGCGAGCTGCTGCACCGGTCCGGAATGCCCGCCGCGCCGCGACTGCGACTTGTCCGCCTGGAAGTTCCACCAGTGGATCTGGGGCTCGTTGCCTGCCGAGACGAACCGCTTCCCATCCGGGTGGACGGCCACGGTCAGCACGTCGTCGCCGTGCTCGCTGTAGGTGTGCTCTTCCTTGAGTGTCCGGGCGCTCAACCGCTTGATCATTCGGTCCTTGCCGCCGGTCAAGAGGGCGCGGCCGTCGCGGGTGTACGCAACGGCGTAGACGAAGTCGGAATGGCCCCGGAACACGCCGTCGGGCCGATCGAGGCCGAGGTTCCAGAGCCGGACCGTCTGATCGAAGGAGGCCGTGGCAAGCTGGGCGCCGTCCGGCCGAAACGCCAGGGCGGACACCACGTCGTCATGGCCCGCGAAATCGTGGATCTTGGTGCCGTCGGGTACGGTGTAAACCTGCGCGACCCCGGAACGGGCCGGCAAGCCCGCTCCGACGGCCAGCCGCCGTCCGTCCCGGCTGAAGGCCAGCGCGTGAACCGGACCGGGGATTTCCAGGAGCGATCCCGCGGGCCGTCCCTCGTAGAGGTCCCAGAGGACGACCTGCCCGTACGTCCCCACAGCCAGCAGCCGGTTGTCGCCATTGAACGCCAGCGCCGTCACGGGCGGCAGCGGCCCGACTCGAAGCGTGACCGCCAGCGCGCCCCCCTTGGGCGCATTCAACGTGCCCGGCGCGAGCTTGACGTCAGAGGGCAGCAACACCTCGAGCGAACGGACCCAGCGCAGCCGGTGTGGCCGGGAATCGCCGGCCGATGCGAGGGCGGCGCCCCGCGGCGCGCCGGCGTCGACCCAGCGGCGAACCAGCTCCTGCTGTCGCTCCGGCAGCGGTTTGTCCTGCGACGGCATCCGTCGATCCTCGTCGCGTTCCGCCAGCCGGCGCACCAGCTCGCTCGAGCCGGACCGGCCCGGCACGACGACCTTCTCGCGCGGCGTTCCCGCCAGAATCCCCTCCAGAGAATCCAGCGCCAGCCCGCCCGAAATGTCCGGGTCGTGCCGCTTCGAATCCTTGTGGCATGCCGTGCACCGCCGGGCGAACAGCGGCTTGATGTCGCGCTCGTAGGTTGGCGCGGACGAATCATCCCCCCGCACCAAAGCCGCGCACGGGCCCAGCCCGAGGGCCAGCAGCGCGACCGAGATCCGCTGCGGCCAGTCGATCACACTCCGCCTCGACCTCATCATCGGTCGCCGCTGTCCTTCCCTTTGAGGACTACCCCCCTCTTATCCCCCCTCCGATAGGGGGGAATCGTCGGCTCATGGTGACATCAATCAGTGATTGAACAAGAACTCCTTGGAATTGAGCATCGCCCAGAACAGGTCCTGGGCCCCGGCGGCCCGGCTGGGCGCCTCGGCCAAGACGGCGCTGGCCTCGGCCGTCTCGGCGGTTGTGGGCGGCCGGTTGAACGTGAGCAGATAAAGCCTGCGGACCAGTGCCTGGTCCGTCAGCCTGGGATCCTTGAGCATCCGAGGAAGGCGGCCGCCGGTCTGCAACAGCTTGCGGTTCAGAAGATCGCCGTTCATCAGGTGAAGGGCCTGGCTCAAGTTCGGGTCGCTGGAACGTTCGCATTCACAGGCGATGGCTCGCGACGGGCGCCCGAAGGTGTCGAGGAAGAACGAGGCGTAGTTGGTGTCGGGCAGCGAGATCGCGCGGGTGCCGGCGGGGAGGCGAGGGAACTTCTCGAGGGTCCCGGTCGCCGCGTCGATCCCGTCGAGCAGTTGCTCAGCCGTCAACCGCTTGATCGTGTAGTGGCTGAAGAACGCCTGGTCGGGCCGGTTGTCGAGCGTCGCCTGCGCGCTCAACTGGTAGACACGGCTGGTGAGGATCAAGCGGAGCAGCGCCTTCAGGTCGTATCCGGATGCCACGAACGAGCCGGCCAGCGCGTCGAGCAGTTCCGGGTTCGTGGCCGGGTTGGTCTCACGCAGGTCGTCGATCGGGTTGACCAGCCCCTTGCCCATCAAGTAGCCCCAGTATCGGTTGACCACGTTCTTGGCCAGCCAGTGGCGGTTCTCGGTGGTCAGCCATTTCGCCAGCGCGCGACGGCGGTCGACCGGGTCGTCAACCGGCGCCGCGCCAAGCGGGCGCGGCGCCATCTTCTTGCCGGTCCTCGGTTGAAAAACCTCGCCCGTCTTGGCGACGAAGACCACCTGCTCACCGCCAAAGAGACCGAACTCGTCGCTCCCCTTGGTCCGGACCCGGGCAAAATAAGCCGCGAGGCCATAGTAATCGTCCTGGCCGTAAGACTCGAACGGGTGGTGATGGCACTTGGCGCACTGGAGGCGAACACCCATGAAGACCTGGGCGGTCGTTTCGGCGAGGTCGTCGGGACTGCTCGCGATCCGGAAGAAGTTGGCCGGCCCGTTGCTGAAGATCGACCCCTGCGCCGTCACGAGCTCCTCAACCATCCGGTCGACGTGCATGTTCGCTCGGAACGCCTCGCGGAGCCAGAGGTTGAAAGCCAGCATCCCCTGGGCGCCGAGTTTTTCTGAGTTGACGCGGAGCACGTCGCCCCATTTCAACGTCCAGAAATCGACGTACTCGGCGCGATCGAGCAGGCGGTCGACCAGCCTGGTCCGCTTGCCGGGATCGTCGTCGGCCATGAAGTCCTCGACCTCGTCGGGCGCCGGCGTGGTTCCGATCACGTCGAGCATGGCGCGGCGAAGGAACTCGGCATCGGAGCAGAGGGGCGAAGGAGCCAGCCCCAGCTCGCGCCACTTGGCGGCGGCCCGGACGTCGATGAAGTTCTGGGTCGGGAAGTCGAACGCCTTCTCGTGCGCGAAGGGAACGGTCAGCCGGGCCATTGCGGCCCGCCCTTGGTAGCGGACCATGACGTTGGCCTCGCCCCTGCCGACCGTCCTGGCCAGGCCGGCCGGCCGAACGGTCGCCACGCCCTCATTCAAGGTGTCGAACCGGGCGGAAGCCGTGACGTCGCGTTCCGAGCCATCGCTCAACGTGGCAAGAACAGCAAGCTGCTGTTCCTGACCCGGCTCCATCAGCCTGCGATCGGGATAGACCTTGAGGCCCACGACGCGAGGGTCGTCGTCGCGCGGACCGGGCGTGCCAGCCTCGAGCCAGAGCATCAGAAGCTTGTAGACCGGCGAGTCCGGCTCCATCCGCTTACCCCCGCCATGCCCCACCGCCAGCGTGGGCTTGAGCAAGATCAAGCTCTCCTCGGGGGCGAACGGCGTCACACGCCGTTCCGCGGCGCTCTTGACGATCGCAGTGTAATCGGTTTCGGGCTCGAACCCCAGGAGCGACAGCTTGAATCCCCCCTTGCCGTGCTGCGAACCGTGACAGGCCCCCTGGTTGCAACCCAGCTTGGTCAGCGCGGGGTTGATCTCGTTGCGAAAGCTGATCGCCCGCGGTAGTGCGGCCCGCGCCACGTCCACCAGGACGCGAGTCTGAGCCTGCCCATAGTGGACCACCAGCTCACCCGAGCCGTCGGCCACGGGCCGGATCGTGCCATCCGGCTCGACCTTGACCCGCTCGGGCGTGCGAGATTCCAGCTTCGCCTCCGCCGTGAGGTCGCGCGTGGCGCCGTCGGCACCGACCCCCAGAACCACGAGCCGCTGCACCGCCTCCGGTCCGAACAGACGGACCCGGGCCGGATAGACTTCCAGCCGGAGCGACGGTTTCTCCCCCTTTCCGACCTCGGCGCCGCGGACGTCGTGCTGGGAAAACAAGCCCGCGACGAGGACCCATGCCGCGAGGGCCGGGATTCCCGACCACCGCCGTCGCGCTAGGCCGTCGCACTTGAGGAATGAACCAGGCTCGAGCATGGTGGAGGGCCTTTCGCCAGGACCTCGTGTACCCGCGCCAACATCCCCGGCGACCGGACAGGGAGCGTATTCAAAGTCCCCGTGCCACCGAAAAGGTCCCGCGGGCAGGCGGGATTGTAACGAGCATTCGATGCAGGCCTGCGCCGTCGTTACTTGCACCGACGCACTGCCAATGTTTAACAATGCTTTATTTTTGGTTCAAGATCAAGACCTAAGCGGTGGAAAGCGCGGCGTTGGCGGCGGCGAGTCGACGCGGCGTCATGGAGACGAGCGGCAGAAAATGCCATACCCGTAGCGGAACTCGCTAGAGTTCCGACCCGAAGTCTGGCGACTTCGGCTACGGGGATCATTCGACCTGCCACTCGCCGGAGAATGCTCACCGGGATGTGCGTGGTCCGCAGCCGACGCGGCTCGAGCGGATTGGAGAAGTCCGGCCGTCTTGCTGGATGCCTGCTCTCACGGAGGATTAAGAGAGTACACACGGAGGCTGTTTTGCACCGTCATTGCCGTCAGTACCGTCATGCCGTCACCGGGATTTGAGCCGCGTCCGGGTCTTCGTTAATCAGCTCGCCGGAGCAACTCTCTATGCCACTCACACTTACGTGTGGCGACTCTTCTGTTATCGGAGGTTTTGTGCTGATGATCTCAATGAAAC
>JBIOJM010000264.1:0-14653 GCA_044450785.1 Isosphaerales bacterium | reverse complement strand
GCCTTCAGCGATGTCTACCTCCTCTGGCAACCCTATACCCTTCAGGACAATACCCCCTACGGCTTGAAAAGCCAGGTTTCATGGGCCGTCGGCGTGACGGTCCCCGTGCCCATTTACAACCGCAACCAGGGTGGGATCGCGCGGGCCAAAATCAACGTGACTCAATCGGAGGTCCAGCTTTCCGAGTCGGAACGGCAGCTCTTGATCGACGTCGAGAAGGCCGTGCAGGAATACGAGGTCTCGCGAGGCCTGGTGGAGGAGTTGCGAGACCATGTCATCCCCGACGCATACCAAGTGCGTGAAGCCGCCTTGCGATTATGGAAAGGGGGGGAGACGAGCATGCTCAACTACCTCCAGGCCCAGCTTGATTACAACGATGTCGTCAAGCAGTACGTCGACACCGCGGTCCGGCACAGGCAGAGCATGCTCTCGCTCAATACCACGGTCGGCCGGCGGATCTTGCCTTGATCGGAGCGGAGACCGAGAACTCACGGAGGACAAAATGGGACGTCGAATCCCCCGCGACCGGCGGCCATACCTGGAAGAAGTCGAGCGCCGCGAGCTGCTCTCCGCGATCACGGATATCATGGCCGGCAACAGCATCGCCGCGGGCCGGCATGCTTTGGTCGCGGGTGCCAGCCAGGCTGCCGGCGCAGCGGCGAGTCAGACCAGCGGCGCCCAGTCGATCGCCGTCCCGCAGAATCAAGGCCCGGTTCTCAATCCGGTGACCGGGGCGATCGAAAATCAGGCCCTCGCGCCGACGGGAACTCTCACCAGCCGAGCGCTGCACAGAGAGCGGTTCGTGGCACGATATGTGGGAACTTATACCGTCGGGGCCGGCCGAACCAGCACGGAACAAATGCGGACATTCATCGCAGCCGCTGGCAGCGCCAATACGATGTTGCACTCCGATATCCAGTTGCTGTTGGTGACTCCCAAGGACATGAGCCTCCCGATCGGTGGCGTCAGCGCGATCTTCGACCGTAATCTGAACACCAATACATCGCTCGGCCTCGACGAGTCCGCACCGCAGGCACGCCAATACATCAACCGGCTCGGGCTGCCTTCGTTGCTGCCGACAGTGAGCCTCGACGTCAATTTGAGCGCCGGTACGTATGACGAGGGGTACGCGGTCGGGACCATGAACATTCACTACATACCCAGCGGCAAGCATTCCCCCGGCGTCATTAGCCAGGGGAAGGCGATCGTGACGATCCACGCTCGGATCTACACGGCCAACGTCGGCTTCATTCTCCACAACGCCAACATCAACCCGTGATTCTGTGATGAGGAGCCTGGTGATGACTGATCATATCGCATTCGAGAACGAGACGCGGGACCGCCTGAATCGGATGGAGCGTGAATTGCGCTACTGGCGGCTGGGCGGCATTCTGACCCTGTCGCTGGCGACCGTCGTGGTCGCCGGGGCCATGGACGAACCGCCGGCCAAGGAGTTGCGAGTCGAAACCCTCAAGATCGTCGAACGCAATGGCAAGGAGAGGATCGTCCTGACCGCCGTGCCGGGGGTCCCGGACATGACGTTCCTCGATCCGGCGGGCCAGAGCCGGTTGACGCTCGACATTACGGACGACCACAAGCCCGAGCTGAGGGTCTCCGAATCCGGCACGGGGAAGGGACGTCTGACACTTGGGATCGAGGATGGATCTCCCATCTTGCAGTTATACGATCGGGACGGCAAGAAACGGGTTACGCTCGGCGTCCCGAAGGACACAGGGGCGCTGATCCGCATCCTCGACGCGGATGGGAAGGTCCAGGGCCGTTTCCCGTGACGAGGGCCGGATCGGCCCAGCTTGACCGCGGGATCCGGCGCAGACCGTGCGATCGGTGGGCGTCCCATCACGAATACCCCTGAAGCCATCTCACAAAGACGAATTTCCGAGTGCGCGAGTTTTCCCCTCATAGGGCTCCATGTGAATCAGCACTCCGGCCACGTCGGGGACTGCCGAGCGAATGGCTCCCTTGACTTTGCCGCTGAGGATGTGGGCCTCGCGGAGCGGCAGCATCTCATCCGCTTGAACGTGGAGGTCCACAAAATACTCCATGCCGACTTTACGGACCCTCAGCTTCTCGGTGGCGCGGACCCCCTCAACTCCCCCGGCGATGGCCGCGATTTGTTCGAGGACCGGCCGTTCGGGCATCCGGTCCATCAGGTCATGAATCGCCGGGCGCAGCAGGAAGATGCCATTCAGGGCGATGACGGCAGCGGCCAGCAGTGCGGCCCAGGCATCGGCCGACTCCCAGCCGGGTCCGCCCCAGAGTGCAACCCCGATCCCGATCAAAGCGGCCCCCGAGGTGATGGCGTCGCTGCGATGGTGCCAGGCGTCGGCCTTCACGGCCGTGCTTCCGGTCTCGCTGCCGACACGGAGCACCCGGCGGTACAAGATCTCCTTGACGGGGATGACGGCCGCGATGACCGCCAGTGTGAACGGGGCCGGCATGTGATGAGGCGTCATGATTTCGCCGACGGCAGCCACCGCGACACCCATGGCCGCTCCCAGGAGCATCAGCGAGACGACCGCCGTGGCCAGGGCCTCGGCCTTGCCGTAGCCGTACGGGTACTCAAGATCGGCGGGCTTGGTCGTGATCCGCAGCCCGCCACAGACGATCAGAGACGAGAAGATATCGGTGAAGGATTCGATGGCATCGGCAATCAGGGCATAGGAATGTCCGGCGATTCCCGCGAGCAGCTTGACGATGACGAGAATGATGTTCACGAACAGGCCGGTCCGTGCGGCCTGCATCGCTCGTGCGGCGTGGCTCAACGGTCACTCCTGAAGGATGAAGGATGAAGGATGAAGGATGAATAAAAGCCGCTTCGGCTTTCTGCCTTCCCCACTGACCACTGACCACCACCTCCCTTGGGGCCCTGGATTGGAGGCTGCCATTGTACATGCCGGGTAATAGAGAGCCAGCGCCAGCCCGTTGACGTCATCCTGGCGTTGCCGGCGGCGTTCTTCTAAAATCCGGGCTGCGAAGCGGTGAGGGGATCAAGGCCAGGCATCTGGGGGGCTTTCACCATGTCGTGTCGTCATGGGTTGTCAGGGCTGTTGTCCGTGATGATCGCGGGTTCGTCGCTGGCCAGCGCTGGGGAAGCGCCGAAGGGCGCAGCGCCCGGCCTGCATGCGCCGGCGTTCGAGCCCCTGCCCTTGGGGAGCATCAAGCCCGCCGGCTGGCTCAAGGATCAACTGCGGATCCAGGCGGACGGCTTGAGCGGGCACCTCGACGAATTCTGGCCCGATATCAAGGACAGCGCCTGGTTCGGCGGCAAGGCCGAGGGCTGGGAGCGCGTCCCGTACTGGCTCGACGGCCTCGTACCACTGGCGTACGTGCTCGACGACCCGGCGCTCAAGGCCAAGGTCAAGAAGTCCCTCGACTATATCCTCGATCACCAGCACGCCGATGGTTGGCTCGGACCGGTGGGCGACAGCCGGAAGCACAAGGCCTACGACGTCTGGCCGCTGTTCCCTCTCTTGAAGGCGCTCACGCAATACCACGAGGCGACCGGCGATCCACGAGTTGCGCCCGCGCTCCTGAAGGTTTGCCGCAAGATCGATCAGGTGATCTCTCGCGAGCCGATGTATAGCTGGGCTCGCTTCCGTGTGGCTGATTATGCCGTCACGCTTTATTGGCTTTATGATCGCACCAGGGAGCCCTGGCTTCTGGATCTGGCCCGCAAGGCGTTTGCACAGAGCCACGACTGGCGCGCCCGGTTCGACGAGTTCAAGTTCACCGCCAAGACACAGGGGAAGTTCGAGCTCGACACGCACGGCGTCAATACGGGCATGGCGCTCAAGTACGGCGGCGTGCGGTCTTGGCTCACCGGCGATGCGAAGGACGAAGGCGCCGTCTTTCGGATGCTTGACCTCCTCGACCGATATCATGGCCAGGCCACCGGCATCTTCACGTGTGACGAGCACCTGGCCGGCCGCAGTCCGTCGCAAGGGACCGAGCTGTGCACCGTGGTCGAGGCGATGTACTCGCTCGAAGTCCTGGCCGGCATCCTGGGCGATCCGCGCCTGGGAGACCGCCTGGAGAAGTTAGCCTTCAACGCATTGCCGGCGACCTTCAAGAAAGACATGACGGCCCACCAGTACGACCAGCAGTGCAACCAGGTGATCTGCTCGGCCAGGGGCGAGCACGTTTACGTCAACAATGGTCCGGACTCGAACCTCTACGGCCTGGAACCGAACTTCGGCTGCTGCACGGCCAACATGCATCAGGGTTGGCCCAAGTTTGTCTCACACCTCTGGATGAAGACCCCCGACGGCGGCCTGGCTGCGATCGCGTATGCCCCGTGTATCATCGACACGAAGATCCAGGGCAAGCCGGTGAAGGTCACCGTCGAGACGATGTATCCATTTCGTGAAGAGATCTCGATCACGGTCACCGTTCCGGAGCCAACGACGTTTCCTCTCCACTTGCGAATTCCGCGGTGGGCTAAAGAGAAGCAGATCGAGTTCCGCGGCTCGAAAACCAAAGTCGGTTCGACCGGGAATCCTTATGATTTGTCTGTGAATGCCGAGTGGCGCGGGGCCGAGACCATGACGCTTCATCTGGCAATGCCGATCAACCTCTACAACGGTTACAACAACGCCGTGGCGATCGAGCGCGGTCCTCTGGTGTATGCCCTGCCGATCGACGCCGTGTGGAAGAAGCTCAGAGACCGGGAAAACCTTCCATTCGACGACTGGGAGGTTTACCCGAAATCGCCCTGGAGCTACGCGATTCAAATCGACCGCAAACATCTCGAGCGATCGCTGACATTCGAAGATCGCCCCGTCGGCACAACGCCGTTTTCATCCAAGGGCGCGCCGGTGATCGCCAAAATAAAAGGCCGGCGCCTACCCGATTGGGTACTGGAGAAAGGAGCGGCCGCTCCGCCGCCGCCCAGTCCAGTCACCAGCGCTTTGCCGCTGGAGGAATTGACGCTGGTCCCTTACGGCTGCACCGACCTCCGGGTGACCGAGTTCCCAATCTTGGCCTCCCCGTGACATAGGGCTCTGCTGATTCGTGTCGTTTGTCTGTTCCCAGGGCGTCGCCCGGGGCTGATATGTTACTGCCCCGTTCGGGGCAAAGACGCAAAGGCGCAACTTCAAAAGTTCGAATCATGGGTGCTGATGTTCAAGACCGGCGCGACTCTCCTTCCCTTTCAAGGCGGTCGTTCCTCCGCTCCTCGATCGTCTGGAAGCTGACGTTGTTCGTGGGCGTGCTGGTCGCCCTCAATGGGGGGGTGCTGATCGGCGTTGCCTACGTCACGACCAGCTCGATTCTGCGCGACCAGATCCACAAGCGGCTGTCGACGGTCGCCACCGCTCGACAGGCGATGCTTGCAAACGCGTTGCGGCAGCTCGAGGACCGCGCATCGCAGTTCGCCAAGCGGACTCGGATACAGCGGCTCCTCGCGGAGCGCGCCGGCGGGACGATCACGCCCGAGCAGTTCCGGGCAGAGACGGATGCGATCCTTTCGACCGCGCGATCGAGCACGACCGGGATCCTGGCTCTCTGGATTGAGGACGACTCGGGTCGCGTACTGGCCTCGAGCGGGCCCGACAACGTGGCTGCCGCGTATTCCGGGCTGAAACGCCCCGGCGAGAAGCCCGATGGCGGACTGGTCGTTCCGCCGGTTCGAGTCGGCGGATCCTTTGGCCTGGTGTTCTCGGCGGTGGTCCGGGGCGGCGAGGGCCAAGCCATCCTGGGCACGGTCATGTTGCTGGCGGACTTCGGACCGATCGCGACGTTGCTGATGGACTCGAGGGGCCTGGAGGATACGGGCGAGGTCCTGGTGGGCGTCAAGAACGGCGAGGTGATCCGGCTCGTCCTGCCTCCCCGGTCTCGATCTTCACTGGCCGAGGTGGCCGCGAGCGAGCTACCGACCTTGAGCGCGGCGAGCGACGGAGAATTTGGCTTCAAGCGGACGACCGACTATCGAGGCGAGGACGTGCTGGTGGCCTACAGGCCGGTGGGGGCGGCGTTCGCCGGCTGGGGACTGATTGCCAAGATCGACACCGCCGAGGCGTACGGGCCGGTCACGCGGCTGCGCTGGTTATTGCTGGCGCTGGGCGGGGCGGCCCTGGTCCTGGGGTTGGCGGCCTCGAACTTGATCGCGCGCCGGTTCGCGCGTCCGATTCGCCGGCTGGCCAGGACGTCGGCGGCCGTCGCGGCCGGCGACCTGAGCGTTCGAAGCGAGGTCACGTCGTCGGACGAGATCGGGGCCTTGGGCACGGCGTTCAACCGGATGACGGAGGAACTGGCCCGCTCTCATGCGACCCTCGAGCGCCGGATCGTCGAACGGACCCGCGACCTGGAAGCCGTCCGTGATCTGCTCGATGCGTTCTTTCGGATCTCGACCTCGCGGCTGGACCCCGACAACATCGAGAAGACGCTCGATTCCGTGCTGCGATTCTGTTCCCGGTTAGGCTACGATCTGGCGATGATCTCGCTGGTCGACCGCGACGCTGGGGTGATTCGGGCGGTACGCGCGATCGGTGCCATGACCGGAGTGGTCGAGAGGACGGTGCGGCCCCTGGATGGGAACGACATTCTTGCGATTGTGGTGCGTGAGGGCGGCGCGGTCATTGTTGCGGATTCGACAATCGATCCGCGGTGCGAGCCGGCCGCGGTGACGTTGTCGGGCATTCGCGGTCAAATCGTCATGCCGCTCGTGAGTGATGAGGTACTGGGCACACTTCAAGTGGCCTCGCGCCAGCCGCTCGATCCCGCCGGTCAGGACTTGCGCCCACTGGAGACGCTGGCCTCGCACACCGCCCGGGCCTTGACGGGTCTCCGGCAGCTCGAGGAGATCCGCCGGCTGAATCAAGTCCAGGAACAGCATGCCCTGGAGTTGGCCAGCTCCGAGGCCGCCCTTCGCGAGCAAACCCGGATCCTGCAGTCGGTCCTCAACTGCATGGGGGACGGCGTGGTCGTCGCCGACTCGAGCGGGCACTTCCTGGTCTTCAACCCGGCCGCCCAGCGGATAGTCGGCCACGGCCGCATCGAAGGCTCGCCCCAGGAATGGTCGCGCCAATACGAGATCTTCTTGCCGGACCGGTCGACCCCCTACCCGGTCGACGATCTTCCCCTGATGCGGGCGATCCGCGGCGAGTCGGTCGACCAGGCCGAGGTCTACATCGCTTATCCCAGCCGCGACGATGGTACCTGGATCCACGTGACCGGCCGCCCTCTGCGCGACGAGCACAGCGCGCTGCAAGGCGGGGTGATCGTCTTCCACGACAGCACCCGGCAGAAGAAATCCGAGCGAAGACTGGCCGCTCAATACGAGACAACCCGCGTTCTGGCCGAGGCCGACTCACCAGGCCAATCCACCCTGAAGATCCTCGAGACCATCTGTGAGAGCTTGGACTGGGACATGGGTGCGTTCTGGCGAGTCGACGCCCACCGAGACAGGCTACGCTGCACGACGATCTGGGGCCGGCCAACGTTTTCGGCGCCCTCGTTTGAGGCCCTGACTCGGAATACGACCTTGGAGCGAGGCGTCGGACTGCCGGGCCGCGTCTGGGCGAGCGACCAGCCCGCCTGGATCTCGGAACTCGCCAGCGACCCCAACTTTCCCCGAATATCGGCCGCCGTGGAGGACGGCTTGCACACCGCCCTCGCCCTTCCCATCCTGCTCCGAGGCGACTGTTTGGGCGTGCTCGAGTTCTTCAGCCGCGTGGCCCGGCCCCCTGACCTCGCCATCCTGGAAATGATGAACAGCCTGGGCACCCAGATCGGCCAGTTCATCGAGCGCCATCAAATGCGCGCGCGTGTCATCCAGGCAGAGAAGCTGGCTTCGCTGGGGATGCTGTCCGCCGGCGTGGCACATGAGATCAACAACCCACTGGCGTTCGTCGCCAACAACCTGGCGGTGCTCGAGCGCGACGTCGGCTTCTTGCTCACCTTGCTGGCGATTTACGAAAAGGCGGGCGACAGCCTGGCGGCGACCCAACCGGAACTGGTCCGGCAGGCCACCCGTCTCGCCGCCGAGTTCGACGGCACTTACGTCAAGGAAAACATGGGCAAGATCCTGCAGAGCACCAGGCAGGGAGTCAAGCGGGTGGCCGACATCGTGCAGAACCTTCGCGGCTTTGCCCGCCTCGACCGCGCCACAATCGACCAGGCCGATATTCACGATGCGCTCAGGGCGGCCCTCGAGATGCTCCGAGGCCGCCTGGACCGGCGCCACATCACCGTCGAGGAACACCTGGGCGAGCTCCCTCTGGTGGACGGCTCGCCCGCGCAGCTCAACCAGGTCTTCTTGAACCTGCTGGTCAACGCCATGCAGGCGATCGAGTCGACCCATCGCCTCGACGGTCGGATCGCGATCACAACCGAGGAGACCGGCGGCGAGATCGTCGTCGAGGTTACCGACAACGGTTGTGGGATTCCGGAAGAGATACTGCCTCAGATCTTCGATCCTTTCTTCACGACCAAGGGATTGGGCGATGGCACCGGATTGGGCCTGAGCATCACCCATGGCATCGTCCAGGACCACGGCGGTCGTCTTCAAGTCGAAAGCACCCCCGGCCAGGGGACTCGCTTCCGTGTCATCCTGCCGTTGGCCAGGACGTAGAGAGAGGGTTTCCGGTGGAACGAGCTCATGACAGCGGATATCGTGGATCGGAGATTTCGAGCCGTTCCGCGTTTCTGGGTCGCCTGGACAATCGGCGCACGTCAATGACGGCGCCCGAACGCCTCATGTGTGAAGGAGACAGTAATGGGCCACGTTGACGTTGGGTTAGAGGTGACTTGCGGAAAATTGAGGCGGCCGATCCGCGGCCTGTTCCTGGGCGTGATCCTGGTCCTGGCGGCATCGTCAGAACCGGCTCGCGGTCAGGGAGCGCGGCCGGCCGCGGCGGCGGATGCCGCGGCGCTGCCGCTGGCGCGGTTTGTGCCGCGGCAGGATTTGATCTTTTACCTGGAATTCGACGGGCTGGATGCTCACGCCGGCGCCTGGAAGAAGTCGGCTGCTTACAAGCTCTTGAACGACACCAAGCTGGGCGCGCTCCTGGAAGACCTCTCCTCTCAGGGAGTCGAGCTGGCCCAGCAGTCGGTCCCGCCCGACAAGCAGATCAAAGGCGCCGAGGTTGTCGACCTGCTCAAGCGTATTGCCCGGGAGGGATTTGTCATCGCGGTTTGGGGCAAGGTCCCGAACGACTCGCGGGTCGTCGTGGTGCTGCGAAATGGCGACCGGCCGGGAATCAGGCGCTTGCTCGCCGCCGCCGCCGCCGGCCGGCCCGACGGGGGAGCGGGAGCAGCCGAACCGGCCTCGATCCCGAAATCGGGGCGCACGCTTCACCCGCTCGCCGCGAACGGCGTCTGGTGGCTTGAGAAGGGCGACCTGGTCCTGACCCTGAAGGACAAGGCCGACGAGGTCCTGGCCGTGCTCGATGGCAAGCAGGGGAGTGCCGTGGATCACCCTCTTCGCGCCGGGCTGGCCAAGGCCGGGAACGGCTTCGAGCCCGCGGCGATCGGATTTCTCGACATCGCCGCGCTGCCGCCGCCGCCTCCCAAGGCAGCCCCGCTCGGTCTCGACGGCGTGAAGCGGGTCGAGCTGCAATGGGGTTTCCAGGACGACGCACTGCGAAGCGTGCTCCGCGTGGTGGCCCCCGCGCCTCGGCGGGGACTGCTGGCTCTGCTCGATCAGCCCACCTTCGGAATCGGCTCGCTCCCCCCCCTGCCCGCCGGCTTGACGGGGTTCACCGTGCTGTCGGTCGACCTCGCCAAGACCTACGACCAGATCATCGCCCTGGCGAAGACGGCGAACCCGCAAGGGGCCGATCAGGTTGCCGCATTCGAGCAATCAATGCACCAGCTCCTCGGGCTGGAACTCCGCGACGACCTGCTCCGCAACCTTGGCCCGAAGCTGTCCCTTTACGCGCAGGCGGCCGGTCAAGGCGCGGCAGTAGACCCAGCGACCGCGGTCATGGCGCAGTTCACCGGGCTGACGCTGTCGGTCCAGGTCCGCGACGCGGACGCCGTGGCCAAGGTGTTCGACCCGCTCATGAACGCGCTCAACCGGATCATCAAGCAGCAGGCCGCCGCCCGGCCCAACCAGGCGAATGCCGGCGCCGCGCCCTTTGAGTTTCGCAAGGTAATCGCGCCTCGCCCGGCGTATGTCCTGGACCTGCCCCCTGGCTCGCTGCCTCCGCAGTTCTTGGCGATGTTTCAGCCGACGGTCATACTCGGAACGGATCAGCTTGTGCTCGGCGCGACGACCGCCGCGGCGAAGCAAGCCCTGGCCGGCGGCCCGCGCTGGCAGCCGACCGGGGCATTCATCCCCATGGGGCGCCGGCTTCCCGCAAGCCTGGTGTACTTGAGCATCACCGATCCGCGCGACTCGATGCCCGCTCTCATCGAGAAGCTGCCGGTCGTGGTCCAGCAGATGAACGCGACGATGCTGCCGGCCGTCCAATCGGCCCGCGAGGCAGCTCGCCGCGCCCAGTGCGTCAACAACCTCAAGCAGATCGCCCTGGCGATGCACAATTATGAAAGCGCAAATAATGCCTTCCCCAAGCCCGCCATCACCGACAAGCAGGGCAAGCCGCTCCTGAGCTGGCGGGTGGCGATCCTGCCCTACCTCGAGCAAGGGCCGCTCTACAGCAAGTTCAAGCTGGACGAGCCGTGGGACAGCCCGAACAACCAGACGCTCGTGAAGATGATGCCGCCGCCCTACCTGTGCCCGAGTCGAACCGCGGTCGAGCCGTTCACGACGACCTACCAGGTGTTCACGGGCCCAGGCGCGCTGTTCGAGAACGGCAAGGGCGTGAGGATCGCCGAGATTACCGACGGGACGTCCAACACGCTGATGGTCGTCGAGGCCCAGAAGGAAGTTCCCTGGACCAAGCCCGACGACTTGTCGTTTGATCCGGCGGCGGCTCCCTCACTCTTCGGGGCCGGGTCGTCCCATTCGGGCGGCTTCAACGTCGCGATGGGCGACGGCGCCGTGTGGTTCATCGGCAACTCCACCAACCCGACGGTGTTCCGGGCCCTGGTCACGCGCAATGCAGGCGAGGTCGTCAATCCCGATCAGGCCGCACCCGGAAAGCGTCAGCCGGCCCCGCCTGCCGTGGCAGCCGGCTTGCGGGTCGATCCGGATAAGATTCCCCGGGCCGACGAGCTGAGCCGGCTGTTGTTCCCGGGCTCGACGGCGCTCACGGTCGACCGTGAAGGGGCCAGTTTCGTGATCCGTGAGTCGATCCCGAGCGTCAGCTCACCGGGCACGAGCGCCGTCCTGGTCGCGCTGCTGTTGCCGGCGGTCCAGTCGGCACGCGAAGCGGCACGCCGTGCCCAGTGCATCAACAACCTCAAGCAGATCGGCCTGGCGATGCACAATTATGAAAGCGCAAATAATGCCTTCCCCAAGCCCGCCATCACCGACAAGCAGGGCAAGCCGCTCCTGAGCTGGCGGGTAGCCATCTTGCCTTACATCGAGCAAGGGCCCCTCTACGACAAGTTCAAGCTGGACGAGCCGTGGGACAGTCCGCACAACCGGGCGCTTTTGAAGGAGATGCCGCCGACCTACGTCTGCCCGAGTCGAGCCCGGGTCGAGCCGTTCACGACGACCTATCAGGTGTTCACGGGCCCGGGCGCGCTGTTCGAGAACGGCAAGGGCGTGAGGATTGCCGAGATTACCGACGGGACGTCCAACACGCTGATGGTCGTCGAGGCCCAGAAGGAGGTTCCCTGGTCCAAGCCCGACGACTTGTCGTTCCCTCCGGCGGCGGCTTCCGATTTCTTCGGCGCCGGATCGTTCCACCCCGGCGGCTTCAACGGCCTGATGGCCGATGGCTCGGTGCGGTTCTTCAAGAACACGATCAATCGCAATGTCGTCCTCTCCCTGATCACGCGCGCCGGGGGCGAGGTGATCGGCCCGGACGCGTTCGGGCGCTAAAGCGAATCAAGCCTGCGGCCGCTGGCTCGGGTGCAGAGGAGAAGGTCATGAGCGACGCCACGGTCTGGTTCCAGCCGGGTCGCGGGAATGTGGGGCGAAGGACCCACGGCCTGCTGCTCGGCTCCGTGCTGGTCTTGACGGCATCGGCCGGATGGGCGCGGGGTCAGGAGGTTCGGCCCAACGCGGTCGCCGCGGATGCGAGGCCCGCGCCGCTGGCGCGCTACGTGCCGCGCCCGGATTTGTTGTTCTACCTGGAATTCGATGGGTTGGACGTCCACGCGGCCGGCTGGCGCGGGTCGGCGGCTAACAAGCTCTTGAACGAGACCAGGCTGGGCGCACTCTTGGAGGACCTCACCGGCCAGGGGATCGAGCTGATCCAGCAGTCCGTTCCGGAGGAGAAGCGCGTCAAGGCGGCCGAGGTCTTGGGCGCAGTCAAGCACGTCGCGCGGCAGGGATTCGCGATCGGGATATGGGGCAAGGAGCCCGGGAAGCGAGGCACCGTCATCGTCGCACGCCAGGGCGATCGGCCGGAGTTTCGGCGCTGGTTGCAAGCCTACGCGAAGTCGGCGGCCGCCGAGGGAGATGACAAGCCGCGCACAGCCTCGATCGAGAAAGCCGGCCGCACCGTGCATCCGCTCAATCAGCAGGGCTGGGTGTTCTGGCCTGAGAAGGGAGACCTGATTCTGACCCAGAGGCCGCAAGAGGTCCTGGCCGTGATCGAGGGCAAGGGACCCAGCGCCGCGGACCATCCACTCCGCATCGCGCTGGCCAAGCCGGATGGGGATTTCCAGCCCGCCGCGGTGGCGTTCCTCGACATGGCGGCGCTGGGGCCGTTGCCTGCCGATGCGGTCCAGCTCGGTCTCGACGGTGTGAAGCAGATCGAGCTGCGCTGGGGCTTCCAGGACGAGGCGCTCATGAGCGTGCTCCGGGTGGTGGCGCCTGCGCCTCGGCGGGGACTGCTGTCTCTGCTCGACCAGCCCACCTTCGGAATGAGCTCGCTGCCCCCCCTGCCCTCGAACGCGACCGGCTTTACGGTGTTGTCGATCGACCTGGCCAAGAGCTATGACGAGATCGTCGCATTGGTGAAGCAGTCAAACCCAGGGGGAGATGCGGATGTCGTGAACTTCGAGACGAGGGCACGCCAGCGGCTCGGCCTGGACCTGCGCAAGGACCTGTTCGCTCACCTGGGCACGAACTTCGTCTTTTGCGCGCAGGCTCCCTGGAGCCCAAAAACCGGCAGTGCGGCTGATATGCTGGTGTCGCAAGTTGCCGGATTCACGTTCTCGGCCCAGGTCCGTAACAAGGCCGCCGTGGCCAACGGGATCGATCCGCTGATCAAGGCGTTCAACACCGAGTTGAGACAGCAACTGCGAGTCGCTGCGCGCAACCAGCGCGGTCAGGCCGTCGCGACACTCAATTTCCGTAAACTGAATAGTCACCTTCCCACATATTCGATGGATTTGGCTTCGCTTGACCAGCCATACTCGTCGATGTTGGGGCCGACAGTCATGCTGGGCCGCGACCAGCTCGTGCTCGGAGCCACGGAGGGAGCGGTGGAGGGTGCCCTGGCCGGCGGCCCGCGGTGGCAGCCGGCCGGTGCGTTCATTCCCGTGGTGCGCCGGCTTCCCGCCGAGCTCGTCTACCTGAGCCTGAGTGATCCCCGGGTCGCGACACCCATTCTGACCATGGCCCTGCCCGTCCTGGTTCGGCAGATCAACGCGGAGATCGCGCTCTCGGAGCGCCGGCTCGGCAAAGTCCCCAAGGACGTTTACCTGCGGCTCGATCCGGAGATGATTCCGCCGAGCGACGAGCTGAACCGGCTGCTGTTCCCGTCCTCGACGGCCCTGGTCGTCGATCATCAGGGTGCCAGTCTGACACATCGCGAGGCGATCCCCACCATCACCTCGCCGGCCGCGGGGGGCGTCGTGATCGCGCTCTTGTTCCCGGCTGTCCAGTCGGGGCGCGAGGCGGCCCGGCGCGCCCAGTGCATCAACAACCTCAAGCAGATCGCCCTGGCGATGCACAACTATGTCTCCGCGAACAGCGTCTTCCCCAGGGCCGCGATCATCGACGCGAAGGGCAAGCCGATCCTGAGCTGGCGGGTGGCGATCTTGCCCTTCATCGGGCAGCAAGAGCTTTACAACAAGTTCAAGCTGGACGAACCCTGGGACAGCCCGCACAACAAGGCTCTTCTGAAGGAGATGCCGCCGACCTATCTGTGCCCGAACCGGACCAAGGTTGAGCCGTTTACCACGACCTACCAGGTGCTCGTGGGGAAAGGCGCATTGTTCGAGAAAGACCAGGCCATCGAGATTACCGACGTCACCGACGGCACGTCCAACACGCTCATGATCGTCGAAGCCAAGGAGGCGGTTCCGTGGACCAAGCCCGGCGACTTGTCGTTCGACCCGCAAGCGGCGGCCTCCCTGTTCGGGGCCGGATCGTCCCACCCCGGCGGCTTCAACGCCGCGATGGCCGACGGCTCGGTGCGATTTATCAAGAACACGGTCATCCTCAACGTGTTCCGCGCCTTGATTACCCGCAGTGGAGGCGAGGTCATCCGTGGCGGATCGTTCTGAGGAACGGGCCGAGAATAAGAGGTGCGCATGGCCGTGATTGGCCTGGACCTAGGGGCGACGAAGCTGGCGGGGGCGTTGTTCGGCCACGACGGGAGCATCATCGAGCGCGCCGGTGCGTTGCTCGAGGGGCGCGGTGGGGACGAGGTGGGGCGGTTGATCGTCG
>JBIOJM010000263.1:0-14697 GCA_044450785.1 Isosphaerales bacterium | reverse complement strand
TGCCCGCCTCGAAGCCGGGCATCGGCCTCGATTACCGCAACATCGCCCAGGTCGACGTCAAGGTCTACCCGGTCGACCTGATGCAGCTCTACCTGACCCGGCGCAACTTGAACGGGATCTCGGCGATTGACCTGGCCGGAATCACGCCGCTGGTCGAGAAGACGGTCGCGCTGGGCTCGGGAGCCGACTATGACGGAAAGTCGAGGTCGATTGAGCTCCCCCTGGCCAAGGAGGGCGCCTACCTCGCCATGTTCCGCGGCGATAGCCTGTACGCCTCGGGAATCGTCCTGGTCTCGCCGCTGGAGATGGAGGTGCTCGAGGAGCCCCCAATCACGGCACCGGGCACCGTCGCTGATCCAGGGCGCGTTCGGGTCACGGTCCGTGACGCTCACACCAAGGAATTCCTGCCCAAGGTCCAGGTGAAGGTCATCGGCAGCGACAATCCGAACTTCATCTCTGGTGAGACGGATCTCCGCGGCGTGTTCGTCGCCGAAGGTGTCCGGGGACTGGTCACCGCGGTCGCCCGCAACGGAGACGCCCAGTACGCCTTTTACCGGGGAACGTCTTACGTCGGCCCGGTGGTACTCCAGCCTCCGAGCGGCGGTCTGGCCGGCGGCGCGGCGGGGCCGATATCCGCCAAGCCCGGCCAAAATCAATCGCTCGACGCCAACCTGAAGCAGCAGAACTCGGCCAACTCGACCCGGCAGATCGAGCGCCTTCAGCAGCGCTACAATCAGCCTGCCGAACAGCGAAAGGGAGTGGCGGCCGGCGGGTTCCGTTGACCACCTTGAGGCACGCCCGCTCGCCGGTTATAAGGGTTGGAGATCGCTTTCTGAGATTTCCAAACGGAAGTTCATGAATGGGAAGCCCCGGCGATTCGATGATTCGGTCCGACGGCTACCGATTTATCGAGACTTCCCGCTGAAGACCACCTGCAAACCCGGCACTCGCCGGTCCGAGTCCGCTACGAGAGTCGTTGCATTCATACCAACCCGAAGCGTGAGCGAGGGCGCTGGCATCGCGCCGCAAGAGACTTGCGGCATCCCTCGCTGACGCTTCGGGTTAGTGTAGGCCTTTGCCCTCGACCGGGTGGTGAAGAGCGCGAAGTCTCGATTTATCGCGAGCTTTGGCCCGGACGGATATTCGTGGGTCAGCCACGCTTTCCCGGTGAAGCTGGTAGCTGATCTCGAGGTTCATCCAGAATTCCGCGGACGCTCCAAAGGCGGCTTCTAGCTCGCGAGCCATGCGGGGTGTGACGGCCTTTCGTCCATTGACGATCGCGTTCACCGTCTGAAATGGACGACCCAGAACCTCTGCGAGGTCGCTCTGAGTCCAACCGCGGGCCTCCAGCTCTTCCCGGATGAAATCGCCCGGGGGGAAAACGGCGGCGACGACGGGACGGTTTTTCGTAGCCATGGTGCACCCCTTGCGGTCTCAATTGCATCAAATAGCACCCTGTCACTGATAAGATGATACAGCGTGTTTTGTCGACCGTCAACTCCGCCATCTTGATTAAATCGAAGGGTGGAGCGCTCTTGCGTGAATGAAGTGGAAACCCTTAGATAAAGAGGATGTCTGGCGTGTCTTGCCGCTTCCAGTCGCATCCGTGCGCTTGGAATCGCACCGATTCGCAGAACCCTCACTTAAAGGAGCCGGAATCCTATGATGCGCGCCGTGTTGTCGGGCATGCTGCTACTGGCCTTGATGACTCTCCTTCGCGCCGAAGAGAAGACCAGCCCTCGCCGCGATGTGCCGGGGGCCTCTCGCCGCGTCTTCGAGCTGCGGACCTACTACGTCAATGACGGAAAACTGGATGACTTGCACAAGCGGTTCCGCGACCACACGTGCCAGCTCTTGAAGAAACACGGCGCCGAGCTGATCGGGTTCTGGACCCCGCTCGACGAAAAAGACGGCAAGGGAGCCAAGCTCGTGTACCTGGTCGCCTTCCCCAGTCGCGAGGCGGCCGCGAAGACGTGGAAGGAATTCGGCAATGACCCCGAGTGGCGCAAGGTTTATGAGGAAAGCCACAAGAATGGAGTCCTGGTCAAGAAAGTCGAGTCCGTCTTCCTCGAGCCGACCGACTACAGCGAGATGAAGTAGCGGCGAAAAAGGGGATAAGTCCAATTACGGGGAAAAGGGGAGAAGTCCAATTACCGTTCGATGCGCCACGGCGAGCCTGATTTTTGGACTGATCCCCTTTTCTCAGGTCCGCCCGAGAGTCACGTCCACCGCGCCGATCAAGCTCTCGCCCAGTCCTTTCTGCCGGATCAGCTCCAGGTCGCTCCGGCAGGCGAAGAGGGCGTCGATCACGGCGGGGTCCCACTGAACGCTCCGCCCCTGCTGGAGAATCAAGTCGATCTGGGCGAGGCTGAGCCGCGCCCGGTACGGACGGTTGCTCGACATGGCATCGAACGAGTCCGCGACCGCCAGGATCCTGGCTTCGAACGGGATCTCCTCGCCATGGAGATGGTCGGGGTAGCCCGTCCCGTTCATGCTTTCGTGGTGGTGCTTCACGCCGGGCAGGATATGGTGCAGCTTCTTCAGGTCCTTGAGGATGGTCACCCCGATCTCGACGTGCGCCTGGATCTTCCGATACTCCTCGGGCGTCAGGGGACCGCTCTTCTTGAGCAGCACATCGTCGATGCCGATCTTGCCGACGTCGTGCAGGAGACCCGCGAGATAGAGGTCGCTGCGTTTCGGGGCGGGCATGTCCAGCTCCTCGGCCAGCCGGACCGCGATCCGAGCCACCCGCTCCGAGTGCCCTGACGTGTAGGGGTCCTTGGCGTCGATGGCCGCCGTCAAGGTTCGGATGATCCCGAAAAGCAGCTCCTTGAGATCGGCGTAGATCCTCGCGTTGGAAAGCTGGGCGACGATCAGTGATCCAACGTACTGCAACCGCTCGATATCGGCCGATCTGATCGCGCGATCCTCGAGCGGATTGACCGCCAACAGCCACCCGAGTGAGCCCGCGGCGACCGAAGCATATCGGCGGACCGAGGACGGCGCGCCACGCGGATGGTCCGCATCGGCGTCCGTGCAAATGAAGGTTGATTCGCGACCGCCCGGTGACGGAAGGGTACGATAAGCCTGTGAATTCAGCCCCTCGATCACACCACTGACGACGACCGCCTCGTGCGGGTCCTTGGGGACCCAGGCGACCGCCGACATGTTCAGGGACGTCCGTAGTACAGTGGTTGCGACCGTCTGGAAGTGATGGGGCGCGTCTGAGATCCGCAGCCGCCGGGTGAGCCGGCCGAGCACGACGCCCTTCGTTTCCTGGTCGCTCAGCTTGGGTGTCGGGCTGGCATCCATCCGGGCCTCGTGCTCCTCCCGCATCCGGTTGGCGACCTGTTGACCCCAGGCCCGAAGGGCCGGCTCCGGGCAGATTGGCCCCCAGTCGATTCGCTCGCGCTCGAAGTCGCTCGTGGCAAGGTCGCAGGCTGCCGTCGCTCTGGACTGAGTCGGGCTCGCCCGAAACCCGGCCAGCGCCACTTCCCCATCCACGTTCGCGCCCCAAAGCGGCAGCAAGAGCCAGACTCGCCCGCGATCGTCCGGCTGCTGCCAAACCACCACCTGGCCCAAGCCCAGCTCGCTCGCGCCGCTCTTCCGCACGAGCTGTTCGTCGATCGCCGGGAATTGCGACTCGCCCGCGCCCTCCGTCGCGCACCACGTTCTCGCACGCGGATCGAGCACACCCACCGGCGCCGCGAATTCCTGGGCCAGTTCCCGAGCCATGGCCTCGAATGAGCTCGCTCTGGTGCCGGCTTCGACCAACCCAACCTCAGAGTCTTCAAACCCCACCGTCTCGCGAATCATCGGTCCCGCCTCCGGACTGAGTGATGCGAACAAAACCGCGCCCGCACCGCCGCTCGCCAAGCTTCCTTCCCTGGTCTGTGCGTACCACTCCCTGTCCACAACAAGACTAGGTCATGAATTCGAGCCGAATTCCTCGCAGCGCCAGCCGGGTCTCGCCAAAGCAGCGCGCCTGGCACCGTCGCTCCACGCCAACTGGACAGACCCCGATCCACGGCATAGAGAAAAAATGGGGCCATCCAATCATTCTCGTTTGGGTGGACCGCGCGTGGTCCGGGAGCAACGGATCGAAGCTCGCGACAGGCTGCCCGTCCCGAACCAGTTGTAAACACGGGAGTAACAACGAGTTCCATGCCGGAAACTTCATCTGACTCCAAGTTGAACCTCGATTCGACTCGCGAGATCATGGCCGGCTGGAACATCAGCACCGACCAGGTGCGTGAGGAACAGGCGGTCTCCGACGACGATGGACTGGCCGCCAGTCAACCAGCGACCGCGGATTTCTCCTGGGACCTCCTCGGCGAAAGAAAGCGAGGCGGCTCGCATTTTTCGTCCCGCGGGAAGGCGATCGCGCCGAGCGTCGAGCTCCTGGCGGGTTTCGAGCTCGATGGAACGGGTGCCGACTGCGCCAGCACGCGAACCCATGCACCCAGGATCGATGGTCGCGGTTCAGCTCCCCCGGCAGGTGCCGAGCCAAACCGATGTGGAGAGACTGACAAGAGCGGGCCCCGTCTTCATGGCGGGGCACTGCGCCCCGGCGACGAGCTGGCGGGCTTCCGGATCGTTCTGGAGCTTGGTCGAGGCGCTTTTGCCCACGTCTATCTCGCCGAGGAGGTCAACCTCGGCCGGCGGCTCGTGGCGATCAAGGTGTCGCGACCCGACGGCGACGAGCCCCAAATCCTGGCACGTCTCCAGCACACGCATATCGTGCCGGTGAACTCCGTCTGTGACGATCCGGCGAGCGGCCTTCGCGTCCTCTGCATGCCTTATTTTGGCGGCGCCAACCTCGCGCAAGTGCTCGAAGCAGCCGGAGGTCCGGTCCCGATCGGGCACGACGGCCGAAGCCTCGTCAAAGCCCTCGATCAGATCAGCCGCAGCTTACCCTCCTGTTCGAGCCGGCCGGCCAGGTCCAGCTCGGCGCGCCGCTCCCGGCCGACGCGGCCAGAACCGGCCGCGCTCTCCAGCCCGCATGGCTCCTCGACGTCCAGAAAAGTTCAAGGGTTGACGGCCTCCCGATTTCGATCGTTGTTCTCCCGGTTGGTCGGTCCTCGAGCCCCCCTGACGGCCGTCCCCGACGAGCACGACTCGGCCCAGCCTTCACGCCAGTTCTTGCACGGTGCCAGTGCCATCCAGGCAGCGGTCTGGATCGTGGCTCGCCTGGCCGATGGACTCGAGCATGCCCACTCGCGCGGGCTGCTTCACCGCGACCTGAAGCCGTCGAACATCCTCTTGGCGGGAGACGGCACTCCGATGTTGCTCGACTTCAACCTGGCCGTCGATCAGTTACCCGAATCTCCCGAGGGCGAAATCCGGCGCGCCTTGGTCGGCGGCACCATGCCCTACATGTCGCCCGAGCATCTCGATGCGTTCAATCCGCGCGGTTCGACGTCGCCCGAGTCCGTCAACGAGCGCTCCGACATCTACGCGATCGGTCTCATCTTGTTCGAGATGCTGGCCGGCCGGCACCCATTCCCAGAGCCCCCGCCCGGTATCCCGCTCCTGGACTCGATCGAGCAGATGATCGCCGGGCGGCGTGAGGCCCCCTCGCTCCGGGCGTGGTCCCCCGAAGTTCCCTGGAGCCTCGATGCGCTGGTGGCCAAGTGCCTGACCTTCGATCCGGCCCGCCGCTATCCAAGGGCAGGTGACCTGGCCGAAGACTTGCGCCGATTCCTCGAGAACCTCCCCATGAAGCACTGCCCCGAGCCGAGCATTCGCGAACGCATGGCCAAGTGGGCCAGGCGGCATCCGGGCCTGTGCGGATCGACGTCGATCGCCCTCGTCTCGGTCATCCTCCTCGGCTCATTGGGCGGAGCGGTCGCGCTGGGCTACGACAAGATGCAGGATCTGGTTGCACGAGTGCGAATTCGGTCGTTCGATCGAGAGTTCAAAGAGATCCAGTTCCTGCTCAATACCGCTGAAAACTCGCATGAACGCTTGACTCGAGGGATCGAGATGTCGCGCCGGACTCTGGGTGAGCTGGGCGTGGAGACCGAAGGGCCGGCGCGGTGGGGCGTCTGGCGGCGGCGGCTGACGGCCAAGGAGCAGCAGCGGCTGCGGGAGCAGGTGACGGAGCTGATCATGCTCGATGCCCGGGCTTTGGTGACGATGGCGACCCGGCGCGGCTCGGAGGCTGACCGCCGCCGGGCCATCGAACGCGCGATCGCCTGTCTCGACCGCGCCGAGCGGATCAGCGGCGAAGCCCCGTCCGCATTGTACCTCGAGCGAGCGCGGTATCACGCCGCGCTGGGGCAAGCCGGCTTCGCCGCCCACGACCGGGACCTCGCGGCCGCAAGAGTACCGTCGACATGCCACGACCTGACCCTCCTCGCCACCACGCTCCTGGCCGGCGGAGATCCCGCGCGAGCCGAGGACGCCTTGAGACGTGCTCTTTATCTCGATGTGACCTCGTCCTGGGCCTGGTTCGTCATGGGACATTGCCACTATGCACAAGGTCGCTTCATCGAGGCCGCCGGCGACTTCGCCGCCTGCACCGCGCGCGGGCCCACGTTCGCCTGGGCGCACTTCAATCGGGGATTGGCTTTGGCCAAGGCCGGCCTTCTGCTCTATGCCCAGGATGCCTACGATCGCGCGCTCGAGCTCGAGCCGAACTTCTCGGAGGCGCTCGTCGATCGAGCGCTCGTCGAGCTCGAACTGGACCGGCCGGACCGCGCGAAGAACGACCTGATCCGTGCTGTCGAGCTGGGCCGCAACGATCTCGTTGTCTTCGAGGCCCTGGGCGAAACCTGGGCGCGACTGGGCCGGCGCAGCGAAGCCGAGCGATATTTTGCCAACCTGCTCGCCGGCAACCCGCACGATCTGGTCGTTCGTGTCGCTCGTGGCATGACCCGGGTCCGAACCGACCCGCAGGGGGCCCAGGCCGATTTCGCGCAGGTGCTCGAGCAGGAACCCCGTCACGCCCACGCGCACTACGGCATGGCGCTCCTGATACGTGGAACCGACCTTCGCGCGGCCCTCGCGCACCTCGATCAATCGCTCGAATCCAACCCGAACCTGATCGACGCCCTGGAAGTCCGCGCCCTGGTCCGGGCACGGCTCGGCGAACGGGCTGCCCTCGACGACGTGAATCGCCTGGTCGAGTGTGCGACCCCCCATCGCCTCTACAATGCCGCGTGTGCCGTGACGATCCTCTCGGAAACCGCTCGGGACCCAAAGCTGCTCTCGCACGCGATCGACCTGCTCACCCGAGCGCTCCGGGCCGGCTTTCCCGCCGCCCTGGCCGTGAACGACCCCGACTTGAAGCCACTGCACGATTCTCCCCAGTTCAAGCAGCTCTTCGCGCCGAAGCCCTGAGTCATTGGTCCTTGGTCCAAGGACCAAGGACCACTACTTCCTGAGACTCAACGGCTGCTCGAGCCCGTGCGCTTCCATCAGCTTGGCGTCGGCCAAGAGGGTCGGGCTCGGTCCGTCGGCGACGACCCGGCCGGCGTCGAGCAAGACCGCCCGGGGACAGACTTCGAGAACCATCTCGAGGTCGTGAGTGGCGATCAGCTTGGTGCAGCTCAGTTTCAGAAGGAGCTGAATGAACCGCCTTCGGCCGCGCGGGTCGAGGTTGGCGGAGGGCTCGTCGAGGACAAGCACTGACGGCCGGCACGCCAGGACGCCGGCCAGGCACGCGCGCTTGCGCTCGCCGAAGCTGAGATGATGGGGCGGCCGATCGGCCTCCGCCTGCAGCTCGACCCGCGCCAGGCATTCCAGGGCGATCTTCCGCGCCTCGGCCGGGGTCTTGCCCTGATTGAGCGGTCCGAACGCCACGTCCTCGATCACCGTATTGCAGAAAAGCTGGTCGTCCGGATCCTGAAAGACGAGTCCGACCTGCCGGCGCACTTCGGGCGCGTTTCGCGTACTGACCTCCAGTCCGCCGATCCACACGTGCGGCTCGGGGGAACGCCGGCCGTGGCGTGCGTCCCAGCCGGCGCCGTGACCGTGGCCGGCCGTGGCGCGCGACTTCCCCGGCAAGAGACCGTTCAGGTGCAGCAGGAGCGTGCTCTTGCCCGCTCCGTTGGGGCCGACGACCGCGACCGACTCACCCGCCCGAACGGTCAGATCAACGCCGCGCAGAGCGTCTTTCCCATCGGGATAGCGGTACTCCAGGCCGCTCAGCCGGATCGCGGGAACGGATTGGCCGCCGTCACTCGTCACCATCGTCGTGGGGCCGGTTCGATCGGCCTCGATCATCCTCTCGGGTCGGGCCGCCTGGGCCGGCCCTGCGTTTGTCGTGTAAGCTGGCTCAATCATCGAGGTGATGCAGAGTTCCCTGCCAACCCCGAGCAACCATGGCTCCGTGAACTCGCTCCGCTCGTTCAAACGTCCGCAGGAAGAGCATGCCGATCAAGCCCGTGAGCACGCTCCAGCCTGGGGCACCGCCGCGGGTGAAGGTCCGCGCCCGCCGCGCGGTCGCCATGCGGTCGAGCTCATCCATGAGCACATAACGGTAGCGCTCCATGAACTGGAGAGTGGCGACCAGCAAGAGCGGAACGCCCAGCTTCCGCAGGCCCGCCAGCAGCTTGTGGAACGGTGTGACGCCCGCCAGGACCAGCATGGTCACGAGCGCCAGGCTGTTCTTGATCAGGATCGTCGACGCCACGACAGCCAGCCCGTAGTGCGCCCGCGCCGGGTGCGCCGGCGCGACCACGACCGCCAGAAAACCGACCAGGACGAAGAAGCCCAGCCAGCGCCGCGCCAGTTCGCGAGGCGGGATTCCCGCCAGCCCGATGATGAACGCAAGGACGAGCCCTTCCGCGCCCAATGCCGTCCAGGCGCCGATCGGCGTCGTGACCGCGATCAAGACGAAGACCACGGCGGCGATCAGCTTGAGCCGCGCATCGAGCCGGTGCAGCGGACCTTGGCCCGCGCTAAAACGATCGAGCCCCTCAAGCCGCATCGGGCGTCGCCTCTTTACCCTTCGAGTGGGTCAAGACCCGCGCCATCCCCCAGGCAACCCCGAAGACGACCAGGGTGCCGACCAGGCCAGCGGCGGCGGTCGCCACCTTCACATGATTCACCCCGGCAATCGGTAGTCGATATTCGGGAATCGGCGCGCGTATGGGTGGCGGTGGGGAAGACTCCGACAAGAACCCCAGCTTCTCGCCCACGAACTCGAGGCCGTCGGGAGATTGGGAGGCGAACGGTGCCAGGAACACGGCGATCGCCAGCGCAACGGCCAGACCGCCCACCAGCGTCAAGCCCCACCGCCCCACGACGGATCGCCCGGCAACCGAGTCTTCGGCACTTTCAAAAAGGTCCGGCCTCCTGACCAGCAAGAACCGAACGACCAGGCCCGTGATGATCGCCTCGCCGAGCCCGATCGCCGCGTGTACCAGCGCCATCCAGCTCAGGATCTGCAAGAAATCGGCACGGCGGCCCGATGCCGCCAGCTCGACGGCAAACGCTCCGGCGGCCAGCAGCACCGAGAACCATGCGGCGACCATGGCGGCGATCAAGACGCCCTTCGGGCCACCAATAGAGCGGCGGATCGGCGCATAGATCGCGTAGCCCAGAACGGCCCCGATCAGTCCCATGTTGACGAAATTGGCGCCGAGGGCCGTCACACCGCCGTCAGCAAAGAGAAAGCACTGCACCAGCAGGACGGCCGCGATCACCACAGCGCCCGCCCATGGACCCAGCAGCACCGAAGCCAGCACGCCACCCAGCAGATGCCCCGAAACCCCGGGCCCGGCCGGAAAGTTCACCATCTGCGCGGCAAAGACGAACGCCGACATCGTGCCCATGAGCACCGTCGTTCGTTCGCCCAGCCGCCGCTCGAGCTGACGGAGAGCGAACACCAGCCCCCCTGCCCCGATCATCCCCGTCACGATCGCCACGCTGGAATCGAGCGGACCGTCCGGAATGTGCATCGGTGTCACCTCGCCCGGAAGGCCGTAACAGCGCCCCGCTCATCGATCCGGCGCAACTTCCCCTTGAATACCCCATGGTAGCGGCCGTATGTCGTTTCGTCAAAAACTTCATACCGAAATCCGGAAGAGGCGCAGGAGATCCTCGCCCCTGAATTCAAATCGATCGGCTGGCGGCAGCCAAAGAACAACACGCCTGCATCCGTGCTTTCCTTTGGGATTGAAATCCCTTGCAGGTGTATCATAATATGGAATTGCCCGTCGCGCGTCCTATAGTGGTGAAGGGCACTCCTCGCCGATCTCTGCCACGTCATCAGGCGACCTGACGCTTTTTTTGCTTACCAACGGGGACGGAATGCAACGCTGAGAGGCTTTGAAGAGAATTAAACGGATGTGCTCTGACGGCCGGGAGGACTGCCCCCTTACGGCTCGCGGAACTCCGGGAGAAATCAGCATGGCCGAGAACCAGGCGGCAGGTGTCCCTCAACCCCCTGGAGTCGCCATCCGCCCCGAAGCCCTCTCGGACAACCGATCCCCGCCCGATCCCTCGGCTGGGACCTACCCGGGCATGCGCCAGCGGGCCAAGGCTGAGGTCCTGGCCGCTTACTTCGACCCCATGGCCGATAACTGGGAGCTCTACCGGGACCGCAACGCTTACTTCCATCGCACCCAGCGCGCCTTGTTCCGCACCTACGTATCGCCGGGGTTGGCGGTCCTCGAACTCGGCTGCGCCACGGGCGATCTGTTGGCCGCCGTCCGGCCGGGAAATGGCGTGGGCATCGATCTCTCCGGGCGCATGGTCGAGAAGGCAAGCCGCAAGTATCCGGCCCTGGAGTTCGTCGAGGCGGACGCCACCTTCTATGACACCCCGGAGCGCTTCGATTGCATCCTGATCAACAACCTCCTCGAGTACCTCGAAGATATCCAGACCCTGCTCCGCAACTGCCGCCGGTTGCTGAAGCCGCGGGGGCGTCTGCTGATCAGCACTCTGAACCCGATGTGGACCCCCCTGCTGCGATTGGGCGAGCGCCGTCGCCTATGCACTCCCGACACCCGGCGCAACTTCGTCACCGGCCAAGATGCGGCCAATCTTTTGGGCTTGAACGGTTTTGAGGTCGTCAAATTGACGCGCCGGACTTTCCTTCCCAAGAAGGTCCCCTTGTTGACCTCACTGGTCAACTTGCTGGCGGCGCATACGCCCGTGGTCCGGCGACTGTGCCTGACCGAGTTCCTGGTGGCGAGGCCTGCTGCGGCCACCGGCGACTATTCCGTTTCGGTGGTGGTGCCGTGCTACAACGAGGCCGGCAACATCGCGGAATGCGTGCGGCGCGTGCCCGCGATGGGCACCCATACTGAGGTGATCGTGGTGGATGACGGCTCGCGGGACGGCACGAGCGAATTGGTCCAGCCGGAACTGAACCCAGCCGTGGAAGTTCGCTGCTTGGCGTATCAGCCCAACCGCGGCAAGCTGCACGCCGTGCGCACCGGCTTTGAGGCGGCCCGAGGCGACATCCTGATGATCCTCGACGCCGACATGACCGTCCCGCCGGAGGACCTGCCCTTCTTTTATGGCCCGATCCGCGAGGGACTGGCCGATTTCATCAATGGCACACGTCTCATCTATCCCATGGCCACCGGGTCCATGAAGTTTCAGAATTTCATCGGAAACAAGCTGTTCGGCGTCTTGGTTAGCTGGTTGACAGGCATCCACCTTTCCGACACCCTCTGCGGGACGAAGGCCTTCTTTCGCGAAGATTACCGCCGCTTCCAGATGGGCCATGATCCGTGGGGTGACTTCGATTACTTGTTCGGGGCCGCGCAGCGCACCTGCAAGATCCTGGAGGTGCCCATCCATTACCAGGAGCGGCGCGCCGGTCAGTCGAAGATGAAAGCGCTCCGGCATACGTGGGCGCTGCTCTTGGCTTGCTGGGCGGCCTTCTGGCGGGTCAAATACCCGCGTAGCGCCGGAGGGGACCTCTCATGAATAGCCTGTGCGTGTGAGATTCCCGCGAGGATCTAAACGGGACGACAGTGATGCAAAACCTGCGATCATGGGCGCGATTCCGTTCCGACTCTTCCGGCTTGGTAATGCTCTTCTTTCTCGCCTGGTTGCCCCGCTGCATCGGGCTGATCGGATTCTCGAATGTGGACGAGACAGGTATCTTGAAGTCCGCCGTCCGTGTGCTCGCCGGCGAGATCATCCCATCAGGGTATATATATACGCATTTCTATGTATACGCCAACGCTGCTGTACTCGTCCCGCTGTACGCGATCGGGCGGGGCATCGGGGTCTGGCACGGCACGGACGACTTTCGAGCCCAGTATTTCTCCGACCCGACCCCCTTTTTCTTCGCGGTGCGGCTCGTCTCGGCTTGCCTCGGGGCACTTTGCGCTCCACTGGCTGCCTCGATTGCGAACCGTCTCGGCCTGGCTCAGAGGTTGTCGCTGATCGTGGGGGGCATCGTGGCCGTCTGGCCGATCAGCGTGCGGTTTTCGCACATCGCCAAACCTGATATCGGGTCGGCATTCGCGATTCTCCTCCTGGTCTGGTCGATCCTGCGCAAGATCGACAATCCCAAGTCGAAGTGGGCCAACGTAACGGTCGGTGTGGTGCTCGCGATCGCGCTGAGCTTCAAGCAGACGAATCTCCTCGTAGCTGCGCCGGTTTTCGTCGGATTGATGGCGGTCTCGAAGTGGAATGACGAACAGTCCTGGTTGGAAATCGTCCGTGGGCTTCTCATCGCATCGGGCGTTTGTGTCCTTTTGTTGATTCCAGTGAATCTTGGGCTCGTACTCGATCTGGAGAACTTCCTCCATCAGCAGCGTTTTGCCGGAACGACGCAATGGAGGCAGGGAACTGCCTACGAGATCGCGCGGGTTCTCGTTCTGATGCTCGCCGGGAACCTCACCGGTATCACGGCCGCCGGCGTGATCGCATGGCTGGCTGGTCCGTTTGTCCGGCAGGACCGGAGATTTCTCGTGCTCTGGGGCTCAAGCGTGATTGGCCTGGTGGGATTTGCCGCTGTCTCCGGGACGAGGATCGCCGAGTACCGCCTTCCCCCCTTTGAAGTCTTAGCTGTGACTCTCGGTTGCATCGCCGCCTTGTCGCTCTGCGAGCGAAAACGGTTTTCAAGGCTCGTTGGCCTGTCGCTGGTGATTGCCATCGTCGCCTGTACGCTCGCCGGATCGTTCGAAGTCGTGAGGCAATCCGCGGCGGCTCCGATGGCGTCCCGCGTGGCCAAGGCGATCAAGACGATTGTCCGACCAGATCGAGACAAGATCTTGGCGGCGAATGGGTCCATTTTCGGCTTGCCCGTCAGCGCGGCGGCAGAGGACGAGGAATGGCAACGGCATGAACGGCTGGCGAAAAAGTACGGAACGAAGCTCCCCGAGAGGGCGGAAGAGAAGCGATCTCGTCAAGGTGATACCGGAGGCGGGTATTTCGTTCGGAGTTTCCCCATGGTTATTGGTGGCATGGAGGATTTCGACCAGAAAGCGCAGGAGAAACTGATCCTCCCCTTTAGCTGGCCGCTCCAGGATGAGGAGTGGGAACTCGACTACTGGACGGCTCGCGGATTCAACATTTTCGTCGTCCTGAGCGAAGAGTACTTCCTGAACTCGACGGTTCGCTTGTATCGATCGCTCCACGAGCAAATCAAGGAGCGATGCGAGCTCGTCGACAGGATCCCTACCGCGCGCCCGCTCTTCTTCGAGAGTGAGGTGACGATCTACCGGTTCCGAGACCAGCACGACGAGCCGCGTAGTTCACCGGAATGGCCGCCTCCGCCTCAGGGCCGACGATCCGGACTTCGAGGATCCGCATCCTCGCTGTGAACGACCCCCCGGGAAATCGTGCAGGCCGAGACATGATTGACGTTGACGGGTCGTTATAGGTCCCTCCGCCACCCCGCAAGCGAGACCATCGATGCCAGAAACGACGAAGGCCTCATTGATCCACAGGCTGCCGTTGACCCGCCTGAAGCTGTTCGGGGCGCGGTGTCTTTACCGAGCGGTGCGGCTGTTTGTCCGGGACGACCAACGCCAAGTCACCCGGGGCGGGATCCATTACGACATCGACCTCTCGGAAGGCATCGACCTCTCGCTCTTCCTGTTCGGAAACTTCCAGTCACACGTCTCGGATAGCCGTTATTTCTCGATTCCGCGAGACGCCGTGATCTTCGATGTTGGCGCGAACATCGGCAGCATGTGCCTCAACTTCGCGAAGCGCGCGCCCGAGGGCCTCGTCTATGCATTCGAGCCCACCGAATACGCCTACAACAAGCTGCTTCGCAATCTCTCGCTGAACCCGGACATTGCGGCACGGATCCAGGCCATCCACGCCTACGTCTCGAACCACTCTGCGGAGGCCCAACTCGTTACGGCCTATTCGAGCTGGAAGGTCGACGGGTTGGAGGTCGCTGTTCACCCGATCCATGGCGGCTTGAGCCGTCCCGCGGAGGTGAGTCGGATCGTGACTATCGACGAGTTCTGCCGGGATCAGGGGATCGAGCGCGTGGACTTGATCAAAACCGACACCGACGGGCACGAGCTGGACGTTCTCCAAGGAGCCCGGGAAACACTCCGAAACCACCGGCCAGTGGTAGTGTTCGAGATTGGGGACTACTTGCTGAGAGAGCGGGGGCACCACTTCGGTCAGTTCCTCGACCTCTTCGACCCCCTGGGCTACAGGCTGATCAACAGCAAGAACGGGATGCACGTGACCTTGGCGAACTACGGCCGCGAATTGCCGCTGAAGGCCACCACCGACCTCATCGCCCTGCCTCTCTGATCC
>JBIOJM010000262.1:0-14705 GCA_044450785.1 Isosphaerales bacterium | reverse complement strand
GGACAAATGCGACAATTAATAAATCTCGTATCCTAAGCATTTTGCAGAGGCAGGTGCCCAAGCGCCTCCCGAAATTGCCTGTTTTTCCAGAGTCTTCTGATGTCGCTGCATTCCCAGCGACACCCCCGTTCACAAAAACGGTACACCGAATCGCCAAAACCCCCTATTTTCATGCAAAAAAAATGCTTAACGGCGTTGCCCCTCACCCCATCCCTCTCCCCACAAAGGGGCGAGGGCGACCAGTTAACCCCTTCGCCCTGCCGGGTCAGCAAGTCGCGGGCTCTCCCGTCTTACCCTCGCCCCGGCGGGGAGAGGGTGGCCGAAGGCCGGGTGAGGGCGTTCCCGGGTCGGGCGCAACAAACACGCGCGGTGCTGACCGCTCATCCGAGGCAGCTCAACCCCAACTTTTCGTCAAGCCAGAGCGTGCGTGGCAACCGAAGAGACATTCCCATGGAGATTCCTTTGCGTCAATCGCGTGTCATCGGTGTGCTGCTGGCGCTGTCTTTCTTCGCTTCAACCCACACCGACGTCAGCTGGGCCCAGAGCCCCGCTCCGGTCGAGGACGTGTCGTCCTTCCCCCCTCGGACCGCCGTCGAGGAACAGAAGGCGCTTCATGTTCCTCCGGGTTTCGAGATCCAGCTCGTGGCGTCCGAGCCGGCCATTCACAAGCCGCTCAACCTGGCCTTCGACGACCGAGGCCGGCTGTGGGTCACCGACACGATCGAATATCCCTACCCGGCCCGCCCAGGGACCAAGCCCCGCGATTCCGTGAAGATCCTCTCCAACTTTCAGGCTGACGGGAGGGCCGGCACGATCGAGACCTTCGCCGATGGCTTGAACATCCCGATCGGTCTGTTGCCGCTCCCGAACAGTCGGGAGGCGCTCGTCCATAATATTCCGAATATCTACTTGATGCGTGATACGGACGGTGACGGGCGAGCCGACGTGCGCGAAGTGCTCTACGGGATCTTCGGCAATCGCGACACGCACGGGATGACCAACGCCTTTACCTGGGGCTTCGATGGCTGGATCTACGCTTGCCACGGCTACACAAACGACTCGAGAGTGCAGGGGCGCGACCATCGGCCGATCAGCATGAATTCGGGAAATACCTACCGGATGAGGCCCGACGGGTCGCACGCGGAGTATTTCACCCACGGACAGGTCAACCCGTTCGGACTGGCGTTCGACCCGCTCGGCAATCTGTATTCCTGCGACTGCCACAGCCGGCCCCTGTACCAGCTCCTTCGGGGAGCCTGGTATCCCAGCTTCGGCAAGCCGGACGACGGGCTGGGGTTCGGCCCCGAGATGGTGACCTATGACCATGGCTCGACGGGGATCGGCGGCATCAGCTTCTACGCGGCCGACCAGTTTCCCGAGCCTTACCGCGGGACGACCTTCATCGGCAACGTGGTCACCAACCGGGTCAACCATGACCGGATCGAGTGGCACGGCTCGTCGCCCCAGGGGATCGAGCAGCCCGACTTCGTCTGGAGCGAGGACAACTGGTTCCACCCCGTGGACATCGAGCTCGGCCCCGACGGGGCGCTCTATGTCGCGGACTTCTACAATCGCATCATCGGCCATTACGAGGTGCCGCTGACTCACCCCGGCCGCGACCGCGAGCGCGGGCGGATCTGGCGGATCGCCTATCGGGGAACGGATGGACGGGCGGCTGCCCCGCCGCCAGCCATCGATCGGACCAGGTCGTCTGTCGATGAGCTGATCGCCGATCTCGGTCATCCCAACCTGGCGGTGCGTATTACGGCGACCAACCAGCTCGTCGAGCGCGGCGGGGACGCGGCCGTCGCGGGCGTTCGCAAGATCATGACGCCCGCGGCACCGGTGCGCCAGCGAGTCCACGGCCTCTGGGTCCTCCACCGACGCGAGGCCTTGGACGATGGCACGCTGCTGGCCTGCGCCGGCGACGTTGATCGTGAGCTGCGAGTGCACAGCCTGAAAGCGCTCGCCGAGCGGGCCGAGCTCGCGCGGCCCATGTCCGAGCTGGCCACGAGCCGGCTCGGCGACGCCGACCCGTTCGTCCGCCGCGCGGCTGCCGAAGTGCTGGGGAGGCATCCCTCGCTGGCCAACATCCGGCCGCTGCTTGCTCTCCGCCAGACCACATCAGGGGACGATACGCACCTGGTCCACGTCGTCCGCATGGCGCTGCGGGATCAGTTGAAGACCGCGGAGGTCTGGGCGGGCCTCGAGACGCTCAACCTGACCACGCGAGACCGGCGCGACATCGCCGACGTCGCGACCGGGGTTCACAGCACGCAAGCGGCTGCTTTTCTGCTGGCCCATCTCAAGCAGCACGACGAGCCGATGGGCAATCTGATCCGGTACGTCCATCATGTTGCCCGCTATGGGGCGCCCGAGTTGAAGAGTGAGGTGGTGTCTCTGCGGGGATCTGAGCGGCGATCTCCGGCCGAGCAGCTCGAGATCCTCAAGGCGATCCAGCAGGGAGCCCAGGAGCGCGGGGGGGCGCTCGATGAGTCGGCCCGGCGCGTGGCGGCCCGGTTGGCCGGCCAGCTTCTGGGCTCGACGCAACCGAGCGAAGTCGCGCTGGGCATCGACGTCGTGCGCGACTTCGGGTTCCGCGACATGCAGGGCGACCTCAAGAAGGTGATCGAGCGGCGCGACCTGGCCGAGCAGCCTCGGATGCACGCGATGGGAGCACTGTCGGTGATCGACCCGAGGGCGAATCTCGCCACGATTGCCGGCGCGCTCGCCGACGGGTCGGTGCCGATCGGGATCCGCGAGTGGGCGGCCAACCTGCTGGGGAACATCCACCGTCCCGAGGCCCAGACGGCTCTCTTGAGCAACCTGCCGGTCGCGCCCGAGCGGCTCCAGTCGGCGATTGCCGCGGCGCTGGTGCGCCGGCGGGACGGGGCCGACGCTCTGCTTCAGGCGATCGCCGCGGGCAAGGCATCGGCGCGGCTGCTTCAGGACCGCGGCGTTACCATCATTCTCGAGAGCTCGGGCCTGCCGAAGGTCGCCGACCGCATCGCCGCGCTGCTCAAAGACCTCCCGCCCGCCGATCAAAAGCTGAACGCCCTGTTCAGCCGCCGTCGCGACGGATTTCCGGCCGCCAAGGCCGATCCAAGCCTGGGCGCCAAGGTCTTCGAGAAGCACTGTGCGATCTGCCATCAGCTTTCTGGCAAGGGGGCGAAGGTCGGCCCCCAGCTCGACGGCATCGGCAGCCGGGGCCTCGACCGTCTCATGGAAGACATCATCGACCCGAATCGAAACGTCGATCAGACCCTCCGCCTCACCAACCTCGCCCACAAAAACGGCCAGATCGTATCGGGGCTGCTGGCTCGTGAGGAGGGAGAGGTCTTGATCGTCGTCGACTCGCAAGGCAAGGAGATCCGCGTGCCCAGGTCCTCGGTCGAGGAACGCACGACCTCTTCGCTCTCGCCGATGCCCGCCAACCTGGTCGATCAGATCGCCGAGGACGATTTCTATCGGTTGATGGCGTTCCTGTTGTCCCATCGCGAGGAACGCCCGCCCGCGCCCTCGACGGGCAAGCCCGCGAAATAGCGGGAGAGCCTTGCTTGCGCGGAGAGACCATTGACGAACCGGGATCGACACCGGTGACGCCGAACTAAGTGCACCGGAGAAAGCGTTTGCGCGTACGTAGGTCAGGCTGGAAAGCCTGACCTACCGCATACTTTCTTCTGCGGTCCCACTTAGAAGCGGTCTCCAGCGGCCGGTTTCCGCGGTTCTGACCTAGCTCTGTTCAGTCTTGCTGAGCCAGGGCTAAAATAGCGTACGGTTTCTCGACGATCCAGGAGTGGAATCATGAGTGAACCAAAGATCATCAAAGTTGGAAATACGCCCCGAATCGAGGGCTCGCGGATTACGGTTTTTGATATCCTGGATTATCTCCGAGCAGACTGGCACCCCACACAGATTGCCCTCCTTTTCCGCCTGAGTTCGCGACAGGTCGACGCCGCGGTCCGATATATCGACGAACACAAAGACGAAGTGATGGAGCAGTACAATCGAATCCTGGAGCGCTCCGCCCGTGGCAATCCTCCTGAGCTTCAGGCAAAGCTAGACGCCGGACATGAGCGTTTTCTAGCGATGGCCGAGGCGCGCCGCCGATCCAAGAGCCAGAAGGCGCATGCTGCGGGGAATTCTGGCGGACAAGGATGGGGGCCAAGCGCAACATGTCGCGAAAGCGTAAATGAGGCTGACACCATGAACGAGGCGAATATCATCAAGGTTGGCCGTAATCCTCGGATTGCGGGGACGCGGATTACCGTCTACACGATCCTGGAATATCTTCAAGACGGTTGGCACCGAGACGAGATCGCTGTCTTCTTCGGCCTCAGCTCTCGTCAAGTGGAGGCTGCGATCCGCTACATTGAGGAACACAAGGAAGAGGTAATGGTCGAATACGACAAAATCATGGCCCGCATTGCTCGTGGTAATCCCCCCGAGCTTCAGGCCAAGCTCGACGCTGTTCACGGCTCCGCACGAGCCAGGCTCGAGGAACTGCGCCGTTCAAAGAGCCGGGAGGCCGCGGATGAAGGGCATTCTGGCGGACAATGATAGCGAAGGATTACTGGAAGTGATCCTCCACATCTGGTCCTCCAACACATGGCGCGATCTCTGGAACGACCTTGGATTATCCGTCGAAAGCTTTTTGGCCCTGGGTCTGTCCCCAGAATCGTCGGACGCGCTTATCTGGAGGACCTGCCAAGAAGAGAAGCTGGTATTGATAACAGGAAACCGAAACGCCGATGGGGTCGACTCCCTCGAGATGGTCATACGGGTCGAAAATCAACCCGACAGCCTACCCGCGGTCACACTCGCTAATCCAAAGCGGATCCTCAAGGATCGGATCTATGCCGAAAAGGCGGCTGAGAAACTGCTGGACTACTTGACACGCATCGATGACTTCCGCGGCGCCGGGCGGATCTACGCGCCGTGATTCGTAAGGTTCATCGACCCTCTTCACCCCACCAGCGTCGGCAGCACATAAGGCCCCTTGGGAATCACGGCGACCCGGGCTTCGGGCCCGTACTCGGCCAGTGAATCAGCCAACGCCGACTCAACGCTCGCTGCCGGCTCGACGAAGCACGCCGCCAAGACATCCGGTGGCAAGCCATCCGAGACGATCTTGACCCGCACCTTGCGGCGCACCTTGGCGAGCTCCTCGAGCTGCCACTGGTCCAGCACGAAATAATCCCGGCCCAGGATCCGCTCCATGAACACCTCGAGCGAAGGGTTTTCACGGAACAGCGATTGGAACTCCGGGCTGCCGAGGCCCTCGGACAGACTGGCCGCCATGATGATCGTGCCCCCCTCCTTTACGATCGGCAGGCACCCCGTGAGCCCCTTGACCGCCTGGTAGAACGTCGTATCCAGCGGGTATCCCGCGGAGCTGGTGACCACGACGTCCACCGGCCGGGCCACGGCCGCGCGACAGACTTCGTCGATGAACCTGACCCCTTCGCGGAAGGCCCGTTCCATGTCGCCGGCCACGACCGACGTCACACGACGCTGGCTGTCGAGCGTCACATTGACGATGAAGTCGCAGCCCGCCATCCGGGCGATTTCGGTGTTCTGCTCGTGGACCGGGTTGCCGTCGAGGATCCCGCAATCGGCCTTGGGGTGCTCGAGCAGCTCGGGCCCGTGCCACCGCTTGACCGTCTCGAGCGCGGCCACGCCCGGACAGATCAGCTTGCGGCCCCCCGAGTAGCCGGCCATCAGGTGCGGCTCGATCAATCCGGTGGCGATCTTCAGGTCGGCCCGGACGTATCGGCTGTCGATCCAGCCGGGGATTCCACGCGACGACGTGCCGACGAGCGTGTGCTCCTCCAGACGAGTACCGAAATGGTCCTCGACTCGATAGCCCGTCACGATCGCTTCGCCGAGCATCTCCAGCTTCTCGGAGTCGCTGCTGGGCCGATGCAAGCCGGTCGCGACCAGGATCAACGTCTCTTCACGAGGAATTCCGGCCTCCCGCAGGACCTCGAGCATCGGCCGCAGGATCGTCTGGTTGGGGACCGGCCGCGTGATGTCACAGATGAGGATGCACGCGTCCTTCCTCCCCTGCGCGATCCGCCGCAGCGCCGGCGCCCCGATCGGCTCTTCCAGGGCGGCCCGTACAGCCCCCTCGGGATCATCGAGCGGTGGTACGTCGCGCATCGCCAGCGGTCCGACGACCCGCTCAGCGGGCAGCTCCACGGTCAGTCCCGTCCGGCCGTAATCCAAGGTGACTTTCAGGGGCTTCATCTAGGGCGCCTCCAACCGTCGAATGAGGATGTTCCGATAGGCCACGGGCCCATGGTCGCCTTGCAGGAGGATCGGCCCTGGGCGGTCGGGACCATCGAGGCTGGCCCGCGTTCCTCCCTCGCCGAAGTACCCGACGTACCGGCCGTTCTCCTCGCGGAGCTTGACGCGCAGAGCGGCCGGCTTGGCCGCATTCTCCTGGTTCAGCCGCTCAAACGCCTCGCGGTCGGTCTCGCCGTAACGAACGTCTTGATCCTGGTAGACGGTCTTGCCGTTCCAGACCAGGGAGAGCTTCTTGCCCTTGAGCGTGATGTCGTACGACTGCCACTCCCCGGGCGGCCTGGCGAGGTTCTCGCGAGGAAACGCCCGCTCGTAGAGTGCGCCGCAGTCGTGCCAGCCGAGCTTCGGCTTGCCGAAGCTGTCAAAGACCTGGATCTCGAAGAGACCCCGGTTGTATACCCCCGAGTTGCTCCCCTTGGGAACGGTGAACTCGATGTGGAGCTGGTAATCGGCGAACGAATCCGTCGTCATGATGTCGGACCCGCGACCATCGTCGCCGCAAAGCAAGACGGATCCGGGCGCGCCACCGGTTCCCCCCGGCATGAGCCGCGTTGGGTCAGACGGATCGAGCCGAACCTCGCCGCAAACGACCCACACTTTCTTGGCACCTGGATTGCGGAATGTCCAACCCGCCAAGTCCTTGCCGTTGAAGAGGGGTTTCCAGCCGTCCTCCGGCCGGAATTGCCGCGGTGGCTCTGTCGCCACGACAAACGACGACGTCAACGCGGCCAAGCAGAGCATGGCCGCTAAAGGGAAAGGATGAAGGATGAAGGATGAAGGATGAATAAGACCTTCTCGGATGCCACGTTTTTCTTTTCGACTCATCGCTTAGCCCTCTCTTTCCGACTCATCCTTTATCCTTCAGCCTTCATCCTTGGGCCGGCTGGTCGACAGCCGGCTTCCTTTGAGGTTACCATTTCCGCTGTGGCCTGTCCCGAGGATTCCGAACAATGAGGAGGCTTCCTCTCATGATGCACCCGATGCCCAAGTCCAGTAAGAACGCCGACCCCAGCCGGCGGGAATTCATGCAAGCGAGTGCCGGGCTGGCGACGGCTGCGCTCGTCACGGCCGAAGCCGCGGCTGCGCCCGCCGCCAATGCCGCGGGCATACCCTTGCGGCCTCTGGGGCGGACCGGTGAGAACGTCACCATGATCTGTCTGGGCGGCTTCCACAGCAGCGTCCATCAGGACGAGAACGGCAGCATCAGGCTGATCCAGCGAGCGATCGACGAGGGGATCACCTTCCTCGACAACGCCTGGGACTATCACAACGGCGCGGCCGAAGACCGCATGGGCAAGGCGATCTCACAGGGAAACCGTCGGGACAACGTCTTCCTCATGACCAAGTGCTGCGGCCGGACCGCCAGGGACGCGCAGTCTCACCTGGAGGACAGCCTCCGCCGGCTGCGCACCGACCATCTCGACCTCTGGCAGTTCCACGAAATCGTCTACGACAACGACCCGGACTGGATTTTCGCCAGCGGGGGCGCCATCGAAACAGCCCTCAAGGCCAAGGAGCAGGGGAAAATCCGCTTCCTGGGCTTCACGGGCCACAAAGACCCGTCGATCCACCTCAAGATGCTGGATAAGCCTTATCAGTGGGCCACCGTCCAGATGCCGCTCAACGTGATGGACGGCCAGTTCCGCAGCTTCCAGCACAAGGTCCTTCCCGTGCTGAACCAGCGCGGGATCGCGCCCATCGGCATGAAGAGCCTGGGAGGCACCGGCAAGATCGTGGCCGACGGCGTGATCTCGATCGAAGAGGCGCTGCGCTACGTGTTCTCGCTGCCGATCGCGACGCTCGTCTCGGGGATCGACTCGGAGAAGGTCCTGGAGCAGAACCTGGCGATCGTCCGTGCGTTCAAGCCGATGACGGCCGAGGAGAAGGCCGCCGTCGAAGCCAAGGTTCGCCCCTATGCGGGCGATGGCCGCTTCGAGCTGTTCAAGACCTCCAAGGTCTTCGACGGCCAGTTCCATCGCAAGCAGCACGGGTTTGCGACCGAGATCGGCTAGATCACGCCAGCAATTTCTTCAGCACGCGGCCGCCGACGTCGGTGAGCCGCTCGTCGCGGCCGTTGTGCGGGAAGGTCAGTTGCTTGTGGTCAAGGCCCATGAGGCGAAGGATCGTGGCGTGGATGTCGTTGATGTGGGCGCGGTCCTCGATGGCCTTGAGACCGGCTTCATCCGTGGCGCCGACGATCGTGCCCCCCTTGATGCCTCCGCCGGCCATCCACATGGTGAAGCCGGTGGCGTTGTGGTCTCGGCCGCGGCCGCCTCCTTGCCGGACGGGAGTCCGGCCGAATTCGCCCCCCCAGACGACCAGTGTATCCTCGAGCAGGCCCGTTCGCTGGAGGTCGGTCAGGAGGGCTGCCACCGGCTTATCGGTCATCCCGCACATCTTCTCGTGGTTGGCGTCGAGATCGTCGTGCGCGTCCCACTGAACGGCGACCGGGCCTCCGCCGGAGTAGAGCTGGACGAACCGGACGCCCCGCTCGACCAGTCGACGCGCCAGCAAGCAACGGGTCCCAAACTCGACGGTTCGGGGATCGTCCAGGCCGTACAGGATTTTGGTCGCTTCGGACTCACGAGCCAGATCAACCGCCTCGGGGGCGGCGCTCTGCATGCGGAAGGCCAGCTCGTAAGTCGCGATCCGCGCCGACAGCTCGGTATCGGCGGGGTCGAGGTCTTGCTCGTTCATCGCCCGCAGCAAGTCGAGCGTCCGCCGCTGCCGGGGAAGCGAGACCCCGTCCAGAGGCTTGAGATTGACGATGGGCACGGAGCCGCTACGGAACAGCGTCCCCTGGTGATGGGCGGGTAGAAACCCCGCCCCCCAGCACGGCGCGCCTCCCTCGGGCGTTCCCTCGGGCTGAGTCATCACGACATAGGACGGCAGGTTGTCACTTTCCGAGCCCAGCCCGTAGGTGACCCAGCTCCCCAGGCTGGGAAAACCCATCATGACCCGTCCCGTGTTCATCTGGTACATCGCCGGGGCGTGGATCACGCTATCCGCGTAACACGATCGAACGAGTGCGATGTTATCGGCATGCGGATGCAGGTGCGGTACCAGGTCCGACATGTCCATCCCCGATTGCCCGTACTTGCCCCACTTACGGTGGCTGCCGAGGCAAAGCGGGTCGGCTTCGAGGAACTGGCTGTGAATCTTGCCAAAGCTCGGCGGCAGAGGTTGTGAGTCGAGCTGATTCAAGAGCGGCTTCGGATCGAACAGGTCGATCTGGCTCGGCCCACCCGTCATGAACAGGAAAATGCAGCGCTTGGCCCGGGCAGGCAACTGGCCCGCCCTGGGAGCCAGCGGACTGTCCGGTGCAGCAGCCAGTCCGTCGCGCGCCAGCAGATCAGCCAGGCCCAGGAGACCAAATCCGCCGCCCGCCAGCTTGAAGAATTCGCGACGGCTCCGCGGCTGGAACGGTTGCGGGCCGGGACATCGATGTGGACGAGAGTCGGGCATTTTCATGTTCCTTGCTGAAGTCTGGATCGACGACGACCGATCGCATCCTCAGAGAATCAAGCGAGCTCATCCAGCTCCGCGAACAGTTCGCTGAGGTTCAAAGTAAATCCGGGCAGGACGGCTCCGCCGTTTAGCGTCTGCGAGGCGTCGAGCAGGGCGACTGCCCCGTCCGGCGTGTAGACGGCGACAACACGGCTCTCGGGATCAACCTCCCAGATCAGTCGCACGCCGGAAGTGAAGTACTCGCCGCGTTTGCGCTCCATCTCAGCCGGCGTGTTCGAGTCGCTCAGCACTTCGACGACAAGGTCGGGAGAAAGGGGAGGGATGGGCGTCACCGGGACCTTCCCTTCCGGGAGGCTACCCCATGATGCGAAAGAAACGTCAGGAATCCGAACCTGGCCCGGGAGGACGCGGATCGTCCCATCAGGCGCGGAGACCAGACCAAGTTTTCGAGGCCTCACGAACTGTCTCAAGGCCTCGATAAATGCACCTGCCAGCAGCGATTCGCGGTATCCCATGCCTTTCTCCACGAGGACTCCGTCGACCAATTCGTAGAGCCGGCCATACCGCCGTTGGGCCTCGAGCAAGTCGGCCTCGGTCGCCGAGCCGAGCGCCGGCTGAACAAGGATGCGCGACAAGGGAATGCCCCCCAGCCGCTCAACAAGCTCGTCCAGAGTCGGGGGTTGGGTGGTGGCGCTTCTGGTTTTACTCGCGATTGCAGTTGCGGTCGTCATGGGGCTCAATCCTCCGAGGCTAGCGGTCGGGAGGAACCGGTGACTGCAAGATCAAGGGACGTAAAGGAACTCATTGCTGTTGAGCAATGCGAGGGAAAGGTCAACCCAGGCGGCGGCCTCGGCGTACTTGATCGAATCCATCTCGCCCACCGGGCCGTTCGATCGCCGCTTTTCTTGCCTGATCAGATCGGCCTGCGTCTTCAAGAACGAGCGCGCCCGCTCGGTCTCGAACGATTTCGGTTCTCGGTCCAGCGCGAGCTGGTAGGCACGGCGGATGCGGTCCTCGGTCCGCGGGCCTCCTTCGCGCAGGATGCGCGCCGCCAGGGCCCGGGCCCTCCCCGCCGCAAACTCGCTGTTGAGCAACGTCAGGGCTTGAAGCGCGTGGGTACTGGTCGCGCGGCGGGGGCAGGCGCTCAGAGTGTCGGGCGCGTCGAAAGCGTCGAAAAGCGGGTAGCTTACATTTCGCTTGCGAAACAGATACAGGGAGCGCCGCGCGTGCTCGGCCGGATCGCGATCCTCGGGCCAGAGGTCGACCGCCTCCGCCTCCGTGAAGATCAGGTCCTCGACCTCCTTCTCGAGCGGTGCCAGCACACCCGGCCCGCCCATCTTTTGATTGAGCTCGCCGGCAACGGCCAGCATCGCGTCGCGAACGCCCTCGGCATCGAGCCGGCGGCGGTTCATCCGGGCGAACACCGAGTTTTCGGGGTCGGCGGTGGCCAGGTTCGAGTCCGGCCTGCTCGACTGGCGGTACGTGGCCGAGGTCACCATCAAGCGATGCAGCGGCTTCTGGCGCCAACCGCGGGCGAGCAGCTCGGAGGCGAGCCAGTCGAGCAGCGCGGGATGGGAAGGGGGCTCGCCCCGCATGCCGAAATCGCTCGCCGTCGCCACGATTCCTCGGCCGAAGTGGTCCTGCCACAGCCGGTTGACGATGACCCGGGCCGTCAAGGGGTTGTCAGGACCGACCAGCCATTTCGCCAGGGCCGCGCGCCGGCCGGTCTTGTCACCCTTGGGTACGCTCGCCGGCGGGGTGAACGCGCCGGCCGGCTGCGAGGCCAGGATCACGCCCGGCGGCCGCGGGGTGACCTTCGGACCGCGGTTCTGGTAATCACCGCGGCGGAGTACGAACGTATCGGCTGCCTTCGACTTCTGATCGACCAGTGCCATCGCGTGCGCGGGAGGACGGGGAAGCGTCCGCTCGATCTCGTAGATCGCGCGCTTGAGCCGCTCGCGACGGGCGTGGACGGCGGGGCTGGCCGCGACGGCCGCGGCGACTTCCTCCCAGGTGATCCGCAAGGACGTCTCCAGCCCCTTGGCCAGCCGTTTCTGCCCTTCAGTCCGCTCCTTCTCCGGCGTGTTCATGACGGCGCGTTCAGCGGCGCTGAGCATGGTCAGCTTCCGCGCCTTGAGGGCCTCCCGAAACGGGGCCTCGAGCTGGGCGAGCTCTCGCTTCTTCGGCGCTGTCTTCTGCTCGATGGCTTTCTGGGCGGCCGCGAACGCGTCGTTCTCGGCCGGGGAAGCCATCGATACGTCGGTCAGCTCCGAGGCGGCGAAAAATGCCTGGAGCCGGTAATAGTCCGTCGTGGGGATCGCATCGAACTTGTGATCGTGACACCGGGCGCAGCCGATCGTCAGGCCGAGGAAGACCGAGCCGACAGTGCCCGTGATCTCGATCAGCTCCGACTGTCGCTTGACCTGGGGGATGACGTTCCCGCCCACAACCTCTCGCGGGCCGCAACGGCAGAAGCCCGTCGCGATCAGGGCGTCGCGATCGCCCGGCATGAGATCATCCCCGGCCAGTTGCATGCTCAGGAAGCGATTGTAGGGAAGATCGGCATTCAGGGCGTGCACGACCCAGTCGCGATAACGCCAGGCGTCGGGGCGCTCGGCATCGAGCTCGTAGCCGTTCGAATCCGCGTAATGAGCCAGGTCGAGCCAGTGCTGGCCCGCTCGCTCGCCGTAGCGCGGGCTCGCGAGCAAGCGATCGACCAGCCATTCGTAGGCGTCCGGCCGGCCGTCGTTCTGGAAAGCGGCCAGCTCGTCGGGCGACGGCGGAACGCCGGTGAGGTCGAAGGTCACGCGCCGGATCAAGGCCACTCGATCCGCCTCGGGGGCGTGCGCCAGGCCCAGCTCCTCAAGCTCGGCCAGGATGAACCGGTCGATCGGGTTGCGAATCCAGGAGGCCTCCTTGACCGCGGGGGGTTCAACCTGTTTTACGGGCTGATAAGCCCAGTGGCTCCGCTGCTCACCGTTAAAGGTTTCGGGCGCGGCGTAACCAACCGGCCCGGATGGCTGATCGCCGGCCATCGCACCCGTGGCGAGCACGAAAAGGAGAGCCAGGCGGAGCGGGGTGAGCTGGCGTGAAGCCAAGGGCATGGAGGTCTCTTCCACGGCGAAGGTCGCGCCGCCCTTGTCCCTACGGTGGGGACGCGGGGCGACCTCGGTCGTCTTGATCACCATTGTGCAGGAAACGATCGCCGCGGACAAGGGATGCAGCCGCTTGCCTGCCTGTGGCGCCGCCGTCGATCAGATCCGATCAGATCACACGAGCTCTCGGATCACTCGCCCGTCATAATTAACCCGGACCGGACGGCCATCGGGCGTGGTGTGGGTCGTGTCGAGCGGGATGCCCAGATAATGATAAATGGTCGCCGCCACGTCCTCGGTGTAATAGGGCGCCTCGGTCGGTAGCTCGGCGAGCGCGTCGGTCTGGCCGACGGCCAAGCCTGGCCGCATTCCGCCCCCGGCCAGTAACGCAATACTGGCCGTCGACCAGTGGTCGCGACCCGCCGACGGGTTAACCTTGGGCGTGCGGCCGAAATCGCTCAGGACAACAACCAGAGTTTGTTCGAGCATGCCCCGGTCGGACAGATCCTGCAGCAGGCTCGAGACGGCCCCGTCGAGCCGTGGCAGGAGACGAGTCTTCAGAGCCCTGAAGTTGTCGGTATGGGTATCCCAACCGCCGTCGGTGACGGTGACGAACCGGACGCCCCCCTCGATCAATCGCCGCGCGAGCAAGCAAGCCTGGCCCAGCGAGTTCCGCCCGTAGCGATCGCGTATTTTCGGATCTTCCGAGTGAATGTCGAACGCCTTCTTGGCGTGGGGAGCGGTGATCAGGTTATAAGCCTTCTGGTAGAACGTGTCGGCCGCCTGGAGCGTTGCCGAGCCCGACTCGTTCTCCATCCGCCTCTGCCAGGTATCCACCGCATGGAGCGCCTTCATGCGGGCCTGGAACCGGCTCCGGTCGATCCCTCCGGGCAGCACGACGTCGCGGACCGAATACTTCGGATTCGACGCATCGCCCGGCAAGATGAACGGGTTGTACTGATCGCCCAGGAACCCGGCCGCGCCGCCGCCATACTTCTGGTCGATCGACGTGCCAAGCTGAATGTAAGGAGGCATCGACTTACGGTCCCCCTCCTCCTTGGCGACCACGGCCCCAAAAGCCGGATAGGTCAATGCCTGGTTGAAGGGATGCCCCGTCATCATGTATGCGTCGGCCACGCCATGCGACCCGTTCCGCGGGTTGAGCGAGCGGAGGATCGAATACTTGTCCTGGTGTTGCGCCAGTTTGGGGAGGGGGTCGCAGAGCATGATCCCCGGGACGTTGGTCGCGATCGCACCGAACTCGCCGCGGATTTCCGGGGGCGCCTTCGGCTTGGGGTCGAAACTGTCGATATGGCTGATCCCACCTTGCAGCCAGAGCAGGATGCACGACACGTCACTGCCCGTCTTGACCGCCGACGCGCGTGCCGTGAGTTCCAGGAAACGAGGCAATGTAAGCCCCAGAGTGGCCAGCGATCCCACTCGGAGCAGATCGCGCCGCGTCACTCGATCGCAGCTTCGATTCAAACCCAGCCTGAAGTTGAGCATCGCACCACTCCCTCGTTGGAACACCTCGGGGATGGAAACGTAGCGGATTATCGGTAGGTCAGCGGGCAGGTCATTGGCGTGTTTCACCAGAGTCACACGAAAGTTTAACATTAAATGGATACTGCGGGCAAGTCGGTTGATCCGGAAACCGGCGGGTGAGCCCTCGAGGCGGGGCGAAAGGCGGGTCGTCATCGTCATCCAGAACTCGCGAGGATGGTACGTGCGGAGGGCCGGCATGCCACCTGATTCAGATGGGCCGCAACTGTTCGGTCCCGTATGGGCATCGATCGCACTCGCGTTGGTTGGCGACTTTAGGCCAAGCAGGGATCG
>JBIOJM010000261.1:0-14777 GCA_044450785.1 Isosphaerales bacterium | reverse complement strand
GCTCAAGGGGAAGGGCGCGGCGGAATTCGGAGGCGAGAAGCGGGAATGGGATATCGAGGGCAAGAGGCAGAAGAACGATAAGTAGTAGTCGCGCAGTCTTGAGGGTTCCGACGGCGGATGGACGCACAAGTGATCCAAATGGTGGCTGGTAACACGAATGTTGGTTCTAGGCCAGCCCCTATGTCTGGACCCACCAGAGTGAAGTATGATGCCCCCGGAATTCCGAAGTCAAGGCAACCCGCCCGGGATGCCGGGCGGTCAGTGGGAGTCTGTCTGTCAGGCCCTGGTGACGAGCCACGGCAACCGCGTCAGCGGACATCCGCCAAGCGACGGCGAAGTCCTTTGGTCACGGCCCGGATGATCTGTTCGGCGCTGGTGGTTCGAAAAAGGGTCCGGTTTTCCTCGGCGGTCAAGCCGTTGTCAGGCCACTGTGATCCGCCGACTGCGTGTGAGCTCAGGAACTGGACGAGAGCCTCATGATCCAGAGGCAAGTTGTCGCGGTGCGGCAACTGGAAGCGCCGGCCCCACCCCTTGACGGCGGCCTCCAGCGTCGCGGCACCCGGACCGTGCTGATCGCGTTGGAGACAGTCCGGCACGACCGACCAGGGATCGCCCAATCCCAGCAACTGACCCACGGCGTGAGAGGCGCCACCAAAACCCCCGCAGACATAGACTGCGGCCCCGGACGCGAGACCGAGCATCACCTCCTCGGCAATCCCGGGGAACCGCCCGGTCGACCCGAAATCGCGGCCACCGAAGACGAGCATGGCGTCAGCCAGACGGGTGATCTGAGCCCGCAGGCGGAACAGGACCAGGGTGTAGCCGAGTCGGCAGCACCAATCGCGAGACGTCCTCCAGCCCGAGATCGGTTCCGCTTGGCGGTTGAACACTCTCAGGTCCGTGGTCGAGGGCAGACCGAGTTCGGTGAGTTCTCCCTCCGAGAGTGCGGGCGACAGCCGGAAATCGACCCTTTCGAACTCAGGTCCCTGAGGGTGCTGTTCGCCCGCGATCGATTGGAAACAGGTCACCCGCGCAGGTCGGGGTCGGGCGAAGGGACCCGTATCCTGTTCCAGCCGCTGCCCGATGGCATTCGCCATGCGTGAGTGAGCCTCGGCGAGGCGAGTTGTGAAGCCTCCGGGACGTAGGTCTCCCCCGTAGACGAGGCCCGCCCCGAATTCCAGCAATCGGGTCGCCACGCGGGTCCAGACATCGTCCAACTCCGGGGAATAGTCCCCGGTTTCGCCATCCCGCCGATCTCCCCCTGCACTCAGAGCGATTGCCAGACCGCCCAGGGGGCCGGAGTCGACATGGCTGGCGAGCATGTCGACGGTGGGTAGATCCGCCGTGGTGAACGACTCCGAGTTCGGCCCCATCGACATTTCCACGATCGCTTCCACCGAGCGCGAACCGTGAATGAACCGGCCGATCGACAGGAGCTGATCGATGAACTCATCGGTCATCTTCTGCTCGGGGATTCGAGACTCCCCGTCGAACAAGCGTGGTGCGACGCGCTCGAGTGCGCGACGAAGCACGAGAGCGCGGCGGACCCGGCGGTAAGGCCACTCGTTGACACCCCGGACATTGAGGTGGTCGCGCATCCGGCTTATGAAGTCCGGCCCTTTGGCACTCCGGAAGTAGCCGCCGTGGGTCTCCGGGAACTCCTCGAACCTGTCGGCCGTACCTCCCGCGAACACGAACACCGCACGCTTGATCTCGACTGCATGACCGTGGTCAACCACGATGCCGTCCTGCATCGGTGCCAGGAGCCACTGGAGCCAGCCGAGGGACGCTCCGGCCAGTCGGCTGTCGAATTCGTCAAAGAAGACAATGGGGAGCTTGTCGACAGGCCACCTTGCCACCTCCACGAGTGCCGAGGAAAGATCGCTCGGGCCCTCCAACTGTGAGAGATTGATGACCCGGAGCATGTGGCCCTTTGGCTTGAGGATCTGTTCGACGGCGAACGTCTTGCCACTCCCGGGGGGACCGAAAACACCGAGGCAGAGCGGGTGCTTGGGCTTCTCGACGGTCGAGTAGGCGGCGATCCGAGCCTGGAATGCGGCGAACCCCTCCTTTTCTTCCTCGGAAAACACCGAAAGGGCGCCGATCCGTTCCTTGACGATTGTGCCTGCGTCTTTCAAAACGCTGAGCCCCGTACGGACCAGCCGGATCGCCAGATTCGCGTCGTCTTCCCATTGACTATCACTCATGTCGGCCACCGTTTCTCATTGCTCGGGAATGCAAACCATGACCAGCTTTCGGAACGCCCGTTCAGACGGCCCTGCGCACAATACCTCAACCCGGGATTTCCAGATGGGGGTTGAACTTGGCGTCCGGGACCCCGCCCGGCCTCCCTGAACGCCCATTTGACACCGGCCGTATTACCATGTCCATGAAGAGGTGACGGAAACCTTCGGTCGGATCGCGTACCAGTACTTCTCGGCTTCAAGGACCGTCATCAACTTGGGCGAGGCGAACGCGACGTCACTCCGGAATAACTTGGGGATGTCCAGCTCCCCGTAACGGGCGATTACCGGCAGCCTGTCCGCTGACTCGGTTGTTGACCGCCGCCGTTTGCACGGTAGACTGAATTCGTTGCGGGAACCGGGCCGCTTTCCATGTTTGATCAGCAGAATGAGAGGAGTACGGCTATGTCTGATGGCACGCAGAACCTTTCTCGACGGGACATGATGCGGCTCGGGGCGACGGGTGTGGCCGCGGCAAGCATCGCCAACCTGCCGGTGATGGCGGATGAGAAGACCGCCTCCGACAAACTGCCTAAGCGGCGATACGGCCGTACTGGTCTTGAGATCGGCTGGCTCGTGGGTGCGTCCGACTGGCCGAAGGAGCTTGTTCCCAGGGCGGCGAGCGCCGGCGTCAATTACTGGCACAAGGCCCAGGTGTGGCGCGCCGATACGCTTCCGCCGGTCCTCAAGAGTCTGCCGAGGGAGTCGTATTATCTCGAGTGTGTCGTGGACCGCGTCAACGGGGACCATACGCACGGCCGCATCGATGAAGAGCAGCACTACCAGTTCGTCAAGACACGCGTGAAGGAAGCGGGCGTCGGATACTACGACGTCTTCAAATTCCATTTCGGCTATCACTCCGTGGAAGAGGCGAAGCAGAACCCAGGCATGGTCCGGGCGTTCGAGCGGCTCAAGAAGGAGGGGCTGGTCAAACACCTGGCCATTTCACAGCATCACTACAATTCGATCGGTGGGGACATGGCCTGGGAAATTCTGGGCTACCTGGCGGACAATCGGCCCTACGAGGCGACCCAGTTCTTCTACACCTACGGCGACCGCAAGGAAGTACAGGAATGGATCGACGTGGCGAAGAAGAAAGACATCGGGACCATCGCCATGAAGACGATGGGCGGTGTGGGACGTGCGGCGCACGATGAGAAGTTCAAAAAGCTTCTGGCGGATCCGAAATACCAGGGCAGCACCCCCGGCGCGGCGATGGTCAAGTGGCTGAATTCAAACCAGAACCTCACTGCGGCGGTGATCGCGACCAGGAATTTTGATCAATTCCGAGAGAATGCGGGCGCAGCCGCCAGCCTGGCCATGGGCCCGCAGGACCACGCGGCGCTCAACCTGTTGTCCGGCTACAACAAGGGATTGACCTGCCTGTTGTGTGCCCAGTGCGTCTCCAGTTGCCCCGAACACATTGGGATTTCGGACATCTTCCGGTACGAGCGGTATGCCCTGGATTATCACGACCTTGACCGGGCGCGGAGGGAATACGCCGCCTTGACGCGGAACGGCACGTCCTGCGTCGGCTGCGGCGACTGCCTGCCGACCTGCTCGCAGGAGATCGACATCGCCGCCAAATTGAAGGATGTGCACCGTCTGCTGGGATGAGAGACCGACGTCGTGACCGGCCCAGATCCCCTTGTGCTGATTGCGTGGACGATCCGCCGCGGGTGAAGCTGTTCTTCCGACCTGGTGCACGAGGCCTATCTCAGGCTCATCGGCGAAGGTGACCAGAAGCAGTGGGACGGCCGCGGTCACTTCTTCACCGCGGCTGCTGAGGCGATGCGCCGCGTCCTGGTCGAAGAGGCTCGCCGCAAAAAACGTCGCAAGCACGGCGGCGGCCGCTTGCGAGTCGAGCTGGAGGGCGCCGGCTTCCTGGCGAAGGAACCATCCAGAGACCTCGAAGCGATCGACGGGGCCCTCACCAAGCTGGCGGCGGAAGACCCGCCGAAGGCCGAGCTGGTCAAGCTCCGCTTCTTCGCCGGCCTGACCATGCTCGAGATCGCCCAGGTGCTCAAGATCTCGCTGGCAACCGCCGAGCGCCACTGGACTTACGCCCGTACCTGGCTCTATGCCGAGCTCAAGGATCGGGGCAATTCCGAAACACCTTAAAAATCTTCTAAAAAGGAATGAGGGGTTTCGCGAGCGTTTGTCGCGTTGATGACAGCAAAGTGAACGCGTTTTCTTGAGCCATCGGTGTCCGAGGCCTTGAGAAAACCGCCAGGTCGCTGAAGGCAGACTCTGTCGATCCCGTACTTTGTCGTCACGTGTCCCCGGCCGTTGTTCCGGCCGCGGGAGTGATCGTTCCACGCGCCGCGGATCTCGAGCCCTGTCGGTCGGTCCGCCCCGGCGCCGGGACTTTCCTGTTCGACTGTCACCGACGATCTCCATCCAGGAGCCGTTCCATGCAACTTCAAAAGTGAATCACGCCCATAGGGGGTGCGGATCGGGGGGATTCATGACGACAGCGGTTTCCCCAGCCGAACCGGCGCTGGACCCTGAACCCCCCAAGACCGAGGACCCACCGCCGCTTCGGGCCGTTCATACGCCCAACTTCCCCGCGCTCTTGCGGCAGCTCGGTGCATCATTGCTTGTCACCACCTACCAGGCCGGCAGGCTCGTGATGGTCCGCGACGAGGGGGACCACCTCAACACCCACTTCCGCGGCTTCCAGGCGCCAATGGGCATGGCCTATTCCGGCGACCGGCTGGCCGTCGGAACCAAGATCCAGGTCTGGGAGTTTGTCGATGTCCCGGCCGTGACGGCGAAGCTGGAACCACCCGGCCGGCACGACGCCTGTTTCCTGCCTCGCTCCAGCCACGTCACGGGCAATATCCAGATCCATGAGATGGCCTGGGGCGCCGGCAACGAGCTCTGGGTCGTCAACACCCGGTTCTCCTGCCTCTGCACGCTCGACGGCTCGGCCAGCTTCGCGCCGCGGTGGCGGCCGCCGTTTGTCAGCGCGCTCGAGCCCACCGACCGCTGCCACCTGAATGGCCTGGGGATGGTCGACGGCCGCCCGCGCTACGTGACGGTGCTGGGCGAGACCGACGAGCCGGCCGGGTGGCGCGAGAACAAGGCCAGGGGCGGCATCCTCATGGACGTGGCCTCAGGCGAGGTGATCACTCGCGGGCTGTCCATGCCCCACTCGCCGCGATGGTACGGCGGCCGGCTCTGGGTCTGCGAATCGGGCGCGGGGACGCTCGGCTACATCGAGCCGAACACCGGCAAGTACGAGCCGGTCGCCGAGGTGCCGGGCTTCACCCGCGGGCTCGACTTCGCGGGCAACCTCGCGTTCGTTGGCCTGTCTCAGGTGCGCGAAAGCGCCGTCTTCAGCGGCATCGCGATCACCGAGCGGCTCACCGAGGAAGAGCGGACCTGCGGCGTCTGCGTGATCGACCTGAGGAGTGGTCAAGTGATCGGACTCCTACGGTTCGAGACCGCGGTGCAGGAGGTCTTCGCCGTGACGGTGCTGCCGGGCCGGCGGTACCCGGAGCTGATCAACGACGACGAGAAATTGCTAGAGAATTCCTTTGTGGTCCCTACTGAGTCTCTCAGTGAAGTCGCGGCGACGGTCCGCCCTGCGTGACACACATGCCGGAAGGGAAAAGCTCATGAGGCACATGGCGCGTCACACAATCTGCGAATGCGGGACAAACGCGCCCAGCTCACGCGCCGCCCTTATCGTCAAGCATTTGCAGCGTGGCTTCCAGGACAGGCAGTACGGCCAGATCTTTGGCGCGACCGGCGGCACGCTTGGTGCGGATCAAGTCTTCAAGCGCCAGCACTTTCACCGTGTGGCCCGCCACGTCCATCTCGACGGCACGGCCCACAATCGCGTCATACCCGCCAATTGCGGACATCTCGCCCAGCAGGTCGAGCGATCCCGCTGCTCAGGGCGCTGACGACTCGTTCGGGGAAGTTCTGCACGACGCACAGCCTCCTTTACGAAGAGGCGCCAGGATTCGTGGTGCCGCAATCGTTCGGTGGGGGTCAGCCGTAGTTGCTGCGCGATCTGCGTCCGATCGACGTCCCCTTGATGACCGAGGTCGAACAGGGTCGGGTCCGGCTGCGCGGGCTTCTGCGTGGAGATGGTTCCGGCTTTCATGCCGGTATTATACCCCGGATGGTTCGCCAGGCAAACGCCTCCCGGAACTGATCAACGACGACGAGAAGCTGCTTGAGAACTCATTCGTCGTGCCCGAAGCGGCGATGGCTGATGTGTCGCCGGCGCTCGGGGCGCCTGCCGGACCGACCCTTCACGCGGCGGGGTCGGCCGGGAACGGGAGACCGCCGCGCGAGCGTTCGTGAAGGCGTCAGAGAGTTTGTTCATCAATCGATCGAGTTTCACAACAAGGAAGCGAAAGAACCATGTTTCACAACTCAGCCAGGGATCAGCGACGGAGCGGGCGGGGAACGGTCGACGCCCGGCAGCGGCAACGGCGGCGGCGGCGGATGCAGCCGACGGTGCTGGCGCTGGAGGACCGCAAGCTGCTGTCGACGTTCACAGTGACCAACAACGCCAGCAGCGGCGCCGGCTCGCTGCCCTACGAGATCGGCCTGGCGAATACAGCCGGGGGGGCGAACACAATCGTGTTCGGCTCGTTTTTCAACACGCCGCAGACGATCCCCCTGGGCGGTACCCAGCTCGAGCTGAGCACAGCGAACGAAACGGTGACGATCATCGGCCCGAACAAGGGCGTGACGGTCAGCGGCGGCGGGAACAGCCGGGTGTTCCAGGTCGACGCGAATGTCACTGCGTCCATCTCGGGACTGACGATCACCAGCGGCACGACCGCCGGCAACGGCCTGGCCAATTACGGCGGCACGACCACGCTGACCAACTGCACCGTCAGCGGTAACTCCGCCACCACCCCAGCCACGAGCAGGGGCGGCGGCCTCTACAGCCTCAACGGCACGACCACGCTCAACAACTGCACCGTCAGCGGCAACTCCGCCAGCGACGGCGGCAGCGGCGGCGGCCTGTTATCGGAATTTGGCACAACCACGTTGACCAAGTGCAACGTCAGCGGCAACTCCGCCGCCTTCGGCGGCGGCCTGTACACCTACGGCGACACAACCACGCTCAACAACTGCAACGTCAGCGGCAACTCCGCCACCTCCACCAGAGGCGCTGGCGGCGGTCTCGAATGCGAATTCGGCACAACCACGTTGACCAAGTGCAGTGGCAACAACAACTCCGCGCCGAACGGCGGCGGCGGCGGCCTGGCACTCTTCGGTAACGTGAGCACGCTGACCGACTGCACCGTCAGCGGCAACTTTGCCTCCACCGGCTCCAACAGCACCGGCTCCCACGGCGGCGGCGGCGGCGTGTTCACCAGCGGCTATTCCAACTATTTCGGCCAAGCGTTTTCCGGCACGACCACGCTGACCAATTGCACCGTCAGCGGCAACTCCGCCAACGGCAACGGCGGCGGGCTGTACAACGAGAAAAACAGCAGCGCCACCAGCACGGTCACGCTAACCAACTGCACCGTCAACGGCAACTCGACCGGCAGCAGCGGCGGTGGCATTTCCAACCTCGGCACGCTGAACGTCTCCTCCAGCAACATCACCAACAACAAGGCCAAGGGCGCCGCCGGTGGCGCTGGCATCGGCGGTGGCATCTTGAGCAGCGGCGGGACTCTCGCGCTGGGCAACAGCGTGTTGGCCGCTAACACGGCAATCGGCGGCGCCGGGGCCAGCGGCGAAGCCGGCGGCGATGGCATCGGCGGTGGTGTCGCCCTCGAGAATAACGCGACGGCGACCATCACGAGCACCACCTTCCTGCGCAACCTGGCCCAGGGCGGTGCCGGCGGCGCGGGCGCCAACGGCGGCGATGGCATCGGCGGCGGCATCGCCGTGGCCATCGGTGGGACCACGTCGTCCGTCAGCCTCAGTAACGGCTTGCTGACGGGCAACGTGGCCCAGGGAGGCAGCGCCGGCACGGGCGCCGGCGGCGGCAACGGCACGGGCGGCGGCATGTTCGTCGGCTCGGCCGGCTCGGCGTCGCTCGACCAGTTTGATGTCCTCCTGAACCTGGCCTTGGGCGGCCGGGGTCGCATCGGCGGCAGCGACGGCATCGGCGGCGGCCTCTACGTCACCAGCGGCGGCGTGGTCACCCTCCACAAATCGGCGGCCGGGCTCAACCTCGCGTCCACCAGCAACAACGACATCTATGGTATGGTGATCTACCTGTGAGCGACACCGCGATCTTCGCTCACTGACCAGCCCGTTTTCCCCCGGGTGCACGCAGAGTCCCCGGGGGAAGGCATTTTCCTGGCGTCATGAATGACATTCACCCAAGGTCGAGGCCCATCATGAAAGCTCTCCTCGTGGTGTTCCGGTTGGGGCTGTTGATCGGATTCGTGCTCGAGTCGCCGGCGATGCCCGCTTCGGCACAGACCACGTCGCCAAAGGAAGGTCAACCCGCCGCACCGGGCTTGCGCAAGCTGACCAGTGATGATGAGAAACGAGTCAAGGAACTGGCCGAGCAGATCGACAAGTCCATGAACGCCGATCGCTGGGACGAGGCGATTGCGCGGGCCGAGGAACTGCTCGCCTTGCGGACGCGGGCCCAGGGGCCGAAGCACTTCGAGACTTTGAATGCGGAATGGCGGATCAAGACGTTGCGCCGGCTGGCTTCGATGTCCGACGAGGATCGAGTCGCCTGCCAATCGGCCAATACGATGAAGGCGCGATCGAAACCCCTCCTCGCCCAAGGCAAGTACGCCCAGGCCCAGCCGCTGCTCGAGAAGGCGCTCGAGATCCGCCGCCTGTTCACCGACGACCACCCTGACACCGCGGACGACTACAATAACGCGGCGTTCACCCTCTGGAGCCAGGGGAAATACGCCCAGGCCCAGCCGTTGTTCGAGAAGGCGCTCGAGATCCACCGCCGCCTGTTCACCGGCGACCACCCCGAGATAGCCCAATCGTACAACAACTTGGCGTCCAGCCTCAGTTTCCAGGGCAAGTACGCCCAGGCCCAGCCGCTGTTCGAGAAGGCGCTCGAGATCCGCCGCCGCCTGCTGGGCGACGACCACCCGTTTACGGCCGGCGGCTACAACGACCTGGCGGCCAACCTCCGCGCTTCCGGGAAGTACGCCCAGGCTCAGCCGCTGTTCGAGAAGGCGCTGGAAATCCGCCGCCGCCTGCTTACCGACAATCACCCCGTCACCGCCATGAGCTGCAACAACCTGGCGGCTAACTTCAGCTCCCAGGGGAGGCACACCCAGGCTCAGCCGCTGTATGAGAAGGCGCTGGAGATTCAACGCCGCCTGCTCACCGATGACCACCCCGACACGGCCCGCTTCTACAGCCACCTGGCGGCCAACCTCAGTCAACAGGGTAAGTACGACCAGGCTCAGCCGCTTTACGAGAAGGCGCTGGAGATTCAACGCCGCCTGCTCACCGACGACCACCCCTACACGGCCGAAAGCTACACCAGCCTGGCGCACAACCTTTGGAGCTAAGGGAAGTGCGCGGAGGCCCAGCCGATCTTGGAAAAGGCACTGGGGATTCGCCGCCGCCTGCTGGGCGACGACCACCCCGGGACCGCCGGGGGCTACAACAGCCTGGCAGCCAATCTCGCCGCTCAGGGGAGGTACGACGAGGCGAAAGACCTTTGGCTGGCCGCTGCGAAAAGCGAGGACGCGGCCCGGCTTCGGGTCGCCTTCACGGGCCTGGAACGCGCCGGGACCAGCGGGCCCGTGCGCCTCGCCCTGGCCGCGGTGCTGGCGCGGCTCGGTCAGCCGTCCGGCGCCTGGCAATCGTTCGAGGAAGACCTGGGCCGCGGCCTGCTCGACGAATTAGCGGCCCGCCAGGACCGGCGGCTCGCGCCCGCCGAGAGAGCCCGACTCCACGAATTGACGTCCGAGCTGGAACGGTTTGACCGGCTGGTCGAAACCACCCCCAAGGGCCTCGACCAGGCGGAGCGGGCCAAGCGGTTTGAGGAACTGAAGCGCCAGCGCGAGCTGGCCAGCATCGCCTTGGGTGAATTCCAGACCAAGCTTGTTCAGAAGTACGGAACTCTGGCGGGGCAGGTTGCCAGTTTGAAAGATATCCAGGCCGCGCTCCCCGCTGATGCCGCCCTGGTCGCCTGGGTCGATATCCCACCCCTGGAACGGAACGCGGCCGACCCCAATGGCGAGCACTGGGGCGTGGTCATCCGCTCCCGCGGCATCCCGGCCTGGATCGCGATCGCCGGGACCGGCCCGAAAGGGCTCTGGACGAAAGACGACAACGAGCTGGCGGGCCGGGCCCGGGCGGGGCTGCGGAGCCGGCCCGGCGCCGGTTCAGCCGACCCGCGGCCTCTGGTCGAGAAGTTACGAACCCAGCGCCTCGAGCCGCTGGCCAAGGCCCTCGGCGCCTCGGCGGACGGCCTGCCGCCGGCCCGCCGGCTGATCGTCCTTCCCTCCCGGGCCATGGCGGGCATCCCGATCGAGGCGGTGCTCACGTCCGGCGACACGCGGATTGTGAGCTATGCCCCCTCGGCCACCGTGTTCAAGTACCTGCGGGAGCAGCCCCGGCCCGGCCGCCACGCCGGCCTGCTGGCCCTGGGCGACCCGGTCTACGAGCTGCCTGACAGATCGAGCGAACCCAAGCCGCTGCCCGACCACGGCCTGCTGGTCAACATGGTCGCACCGGGCTCAAACGCCGCGATCCACGGCGTGAAGCCCGAGGATGTCTTGCTGGCCTACAACGGGACGGCGCTGCACAGCCGCGAGGACTTGAAGGCCGTTCCCGAGCCCGGCCAGCCCGTTCCGGTCGAGGTCTGGCGTGCGGGTCAGGTGGCCAAACGCGACTTGGCTCCCGGCAAGCTCGGCGTGGTGCTCGACACGCGGCCGGCACCAGTTGCGATCGCCGAGCAGCGCAAGCTCCAGCAGGTGCTCATGGCAGCGCGGTCCGGTGGCGACGAGAACTTTGCCCCGCTGCCAGGCACGCGGTACGAGGTCGAGGCGCTCGCTCAGCTCTTCCAAGCCGACGATCGACCGACCATGGCCCTATTCGGCGCCGACGCGAGTGAGCTCGAATTGGACCGCGTGGCTGCCTCGGGTGAGCTGGGAAAATTCGGCTTCATCCACCTGGGGACGCATGGAGTGATCGACGAGGCGATCCCGCAGCGCTCCGCCGTGATCCTGACCCAGACCGGCCTGCCCGATCCGCTCGAGCAAGTGTTACATCACAAGCCTGCCTTCGACGGCCGGCTCTCCGTCCGGGAAATCCAGCGCGGCTGGGACCTGAAGGCCGAACTGGTGACGCTCTCGGCCTGCGAGACCGCCCTGGGCCGAGACGCCGGCGGCGAGGGTTTCGTGGGTTTCACCCAGGCACTCTTGATGTCCGGGGCGCGTAGCGTATATCTGTCGCTCTGGAAGGTGGACGATACGGCGACGGCCCTCTTGATGCAGCGGTTCTATGCCAGCTTGCTGGGGCGACGCCCTGGGCTTTCGCAACCGTTGCCCAAGGCCGAGGCGCTTGCCGAGGCAAAAGGCTGGCTTCGCGGGCTAACTCGTGACGAAGTCGCCACGCTGGCGGCGAGCCTTTCGGGTGGCGACGCGCGGTCCAAAGACGCAAAGAAGCGAGAAGAGGCAGCGCCGGGATTGAAAGTCACCGCCGGCCCCGGCGACGACCATCCCTACGCCCACCCCTATTACTGGGCTGCGTTTGTGCTGGTGGGTGATCCGGATTGAGTCTGGCCAATGCTGGCAGGGGGTTGATCGGTGTCAGCGGCAACATGCGGAGCACTTCCGCCACACCCCCCGAGTCGTCGAAACTTCGGACTCCGTGGTACAATCCGTGAGGCAACTGAGGGGTTCCGAGGGGATTTGTCGCATTGAGGATAGGACCCTTCGGGATCGGAGTGTTGCCGTGGCCAGTCCGTCGCAGGTTGAATCGATCTTCTTTGCCGCGCTCGAGAAGAAAGCGGGGGCCGAGCGGGCGGCTTATTCGGTTCGTCGCCATCAAGCTCATGCCCCCGCTGCTGGCTACGACTAGGGCGCCGCGCAAGCGCTTCGTGCGCGAAGCGCGGTCGGTCGCGGCCGTTCGCCACGAGAATGTGATCGCCGTCCACGCCGTCGAGGACCAGCCCATCCCCTATCTGGTCATGGATTACATCGCCGGGCGGACCTTGCAGCAGAAGGTCGACGCGACCGGTCCTCTGGAGTTGATCGACGTGCTTCGCATCGGCCGGCAAATCGCCGCCGGCCTGGCCGCCGCGCACGCGATGGGCCTGATCCACCGCGACATCAAGCCGGGCAACGTTCTGCTGGAAGACGGCGTGGAGCACGTCAAGATCACCGACTTCGGCCTGGCCCGCGCTGCCGACGACGCCAGCATCACGCAATGAAGGCACGACGATTTCCGATCTCTCGCCCCTGAAGGGGATGAAACTCACCACGCTCACCATGTGTGCCAACCCGGTATCCGACTTGTCGCCGCTTGAGGGCATGAAGCTGACGTTTCTAAACTGTGGTAACACGAAGGTGTCCGACCTCTCGCCACTGAATGGGATGCCGCTGACTCTTCTCAACTGTGCCCACACAAAAGTGAGCGACGCGAGCCTGGCCGACATCAAGGACTGCAAAGACCTGACCCAGCTTTTCCTGGCCGGCACGCAAGTGAGCGACGCGGGGCTCGCCCATCTCAAGCACCGCAAGGACCTGAAGAGACTCGGGCTGCAAGGGACCAAAGTGGCCGGCCTGTCGTCACTGAAGGACATGCCGCTGGAAGAGATCCGCCTGACCCCCAAGAACATCACAAGACAGGGCCTGAATGTCCTCCGCAACATGAGGAGCCTCAAATCCATCGGCACCGACTGGAACCAAGTCTGGCCGGCGGCGGAGTTCTGGGCTCGCTACGAGAAGGGGGAGTTCAAGAATTAGCGTGGCGGAAGTGCCCGATAGCCGTGTGTTGCGCGCGTCGCTCACATCGACCGACGCGTCTCTTGCCGGCTTCAGTTCATCATGCTGCAAGCCGAAATATTGCTCCGTCGTCGCAACCCTCGCGTAGCCGATGATCAACCTCCACCGGCCAGTCGCTAGAGTAAAGAAACCCGTCGCAGTGGGTTTTTTGAGATGACGTCGCTAAGCGACCGGCATGATAAACAAAACGGCCGTTTGCTGAACTGCCGCCGCAGGCACCAGGAGGAAACCGCAATGCAGAGCCTTTGCACCACGCTGCAGGCCCGCGACCCAGCACAAGGCCGCTTCCGTGCCTACCGCATCGACGCAGGCACCGACCTGTTAGGCGATTGGGCGGTGAACGTAACCTATGGCTGCATTGGCACCAGAGGGAGGCATATCCGCTCGGTCTTGAGAAGCTCCTGGCGAATGGCGGCAATGCCTTGGCGGATCTTGTTGGAACCAGGAACCGCGCGGTCGACGCGCCGAGTCAGGTCGCGGACGCTGTAAGCACTGATGGCTGACGGCTGACGGCTGATGGCGTCGACGCGCCGAGTCAGGTTGCGGACGCTGTCAGCGTGCCCGAGACCGAACATTCCTGCAGCTCACGCAACGTAAAGAACGTCAGTTGGCGGGACAGCCATGCGCCAACGTCTCGGCTGATGTGGCGTCGCGAACGGGATCCTCGGCTGGTGATGTCAGCCCTCGCTCAACGTAGTGGAACGTTCCTCGTTGGTTGCAGCCGCAGGCCGCTTGTGACGGCTGGGGCGGCTCTGCGGCTTGGGAGGGGGCGGAAAGAAGGACGGAGGGCAGAGGACCGATGACGGAAGACGGGGGAGCCCGGGAAAATGAATGGATCAGGAAATTTTTACGCGACTGCTTTGCGGTTTTTGTAGATCGTATTGAGTGGTTCTACGCGGTTGCCTGTTCTGGGTTGTCAGGGGGCTATGAATCTTTTCTTCAAACTGGGCGGACTGACATGACTTCTCAATCCAAGATCGACGCGTGCAGGCGGAATAGCCTCAAATCAACCGGACCGAATACACCGGAAGGTCGCGCGAAATCGTCCATGAATGCGTTCAAGCATGGGATGCGCGCCAAGAAGCAGGCCCTGCTCCGCGACGATTCGATTGCCTTTGAAAATCGGCTCCGGAAGTGGATGGCAGTCGCTGATCCCCACGATGACATGGGGGAGTTCCTCGTCCATCAGAACGTTTGCATGGCGTTCGAGGTCGAGCGGGTCCAGCGTGCCCACCTTGAAGGGCTCACCAGCCTGATCGAGAATTCCGACGACACCGAGATCGAGGAAGTGTACGAGCTGGGGAAGCGCCTGTTCTTCGATCCCTCAGGGCCTTCTCAGCTCTATGGCAACCCAGGTGTGGTCCGGCGCAAACTGCGGACATCCTGGAACGGAGTGGCCGTCGACCCCAACGACCCCGCGGCGCTGGTGCGGAAACTCGAATCCAGCGAGCCCGGGTGCTGGTTCATGCTTGGATGCTGGGAGGACCTGCGAGCGCAACTGGAGCCCGGGAAATTCTGGCAGTCACACGATCGGCTCAAGGCCATTCGGCTGCTGGGCCGGCAGCCATTGGACGCGATCGAAGATCGGCGCGTCGCCGAGATT
>JBIOJM010000260.1:0-14795 GCA_044450785.1 Isosphaerales bacterium | reverse complement strand
GAATTGCAGCGACCCGAGATGCGCGCACGGCGCAGAGATCCGACGGAGGTAGAATCTAACAGGATCGTCCATCTCGCCGGCCGGCCCTGTCCGTCGGAGAGGTCGAGAACCTGCTTCGCCGAAAAGCAGCGCACATTCTCCAATTCGAGGGAGAGGAAGTACGACCCGGTGGTTGGGTGCGCTCGGTCGGCACCCTTGGGACCATTGGGGTGCGGTCTTTTGCTCTTTTGTTCGGACATAACCGCGTTCTCGCCTCTGCTATCCGGGACTCGCAACGAGCAGTATTGTACCTGAATCGTCGGTGAGGGCGCCCTGAATCCTCACTCTCGTCCTCAGATCAGGACAGGCGAATGCCGAGCTCCTCGAGTTTGCGGTAGGGGGACGAGAGGCCCAGTTCGAGTCGGCGCGCGGCCTCGCGCCTGTCGTTTCCGCACTCTCGTAGGACTCGTTGTTGACCGCCAGAAGGGTGCACGTCAGCTTTTGTTTTTTTCTGCTGTCACTTTGCGGATTTTGGGGCGACGGGTGAAAGGGTGCCCAGGGCGAGTGCGTAGATGTTTGACCAGGCGTTCATCGTCGCACAGGGCAGCCGCCCGCACCTGGAGGATGGCCTCAGCCCCCTCGGGGTCGTTCCAGAACATCTCCGTCCCTTTCACCCGGTAATTGACTTCCTTCACCAGTGATTCCATCCACGCCGTGGTTACGGGCAGGCCCTGCCGGCGATACTCCGGGTAATGCATCCGATTCTGGTTGTTCTCCAAGTAGGTGATCGTCGTGGCAACGATCGAGCGCGGGTCGGTGTCGGATGCTTTTGGGGGAGGCTCACCCAGTCTGGTCTGCCAGTGCCGCAATTCCTCCAGCGCCTGCGTCACCTCCCCTTGCCAGCAGCCGCGCATCCACACCACGTACTGGCTCCAGGCCTCCTCGGGGTCCTGGTGCACCGCCTTCGCCGCTACGAATAAGTAACTCAGCACATGAATGAAATCGAGGATCGCTGTGAAGTCAGGGAAGTGCGCTTTCCAGATTGACCAGTTCCAGGGCAGACCGTCGCCCAAGAACGCTCTCGCCTTGGCCTCGAAGAACCGTCGCCGTTTCGCTTCCCGCGCCATTTGCTTGCCGAAGTCTTTGGAAGCCGCCAGGCTGCTGAGGACCGTACGCACCAGTCGCTTGGGACGCCAGTCGGCGTCGTCCAGCGGCAACGCCGTATCGAGGCTCTCATTGACGGTCACTTCGGGGGACGAAGCGGCACGCGGCGCGGCGACCGACAAGGCCTCGGTCTCGGCGATCTTGGCCACGTGCTTGGGATCGCAGAAACACTCCGGCGGTTCTGGCTGGGGATCGTGGCCGAATGTCTTGCGCTGGGCGCGGATCAGACAGGCGTTCTTGTTTTCGCGCCAGCCCTCCGTGGTGCGGTGCACGCCCGGACCATGCCCTGGCTCGCGGGTGCGAATCCGTCCCCCATCGCACTCGACGACGGCCAAGTCCGGGGGAATCTCGGGACGCTTGGCCAAGGCGTCGGCGGTCTTGGGGTCGGCATCACGACGCTCGGCCAGTTCCCAACCGACGTCGTGCACGACACGCTCGATCGTCTTGGCCGACACCGGCTGGTCACCCACGTGTCTCATCACCAACTCAGCCCGATGGAACGACCGCGTTTCCGCCGCCGCGAATGTCATCCGCTGGATCAGCAAGGGTGTCAGTTCGCGGGCATCAAACCCCAGCGTCTCTCTGTCGGGGGAAAAAGGCCCGGCGGCAGGCCGGGCAATAACCTTGCAACTCCTGGACCTCGACAGGGCCGTCGATCGAGGTCACCGTGCGTTGCTTGAAGTCGAGCTCGCAACGAACTCGGCATTTCGGGCAGGGGGCTGTGGCCATCCGCCCCGCGGTCAGTTCCCCCATCTGTCGGGTTTGAATCTCACGACTGAGCTGCTGTCCGAGTTCGTGAGCCCGCGCTTCGATCACGGAATAATGGGGAACCCCGGTGATCGTACCGTCGCCACGATCGAGAGCCACCGAGACCTGGGCCGCTTCTTTGAGCAGCCGGTTCAATTTCTCCTTCAGCGCGGCCGTCGCTCCATCCATGAGCGTGTCCCTCCCTGGCAAAGACGGTTCTTCAAAGCTCCAAAGCCGTCGCACATTACCAACGAATCTGGAATTCTCCCATTGACGATTTCACCTCTCCACCGACACGCGCAAAAGCTGACGTGCACCCCCGCCAGAAACACCTCTTTCGATTGTGGTTGACGGTTCAGTGCCTTTGGCATACGATCCGGGCGCGACTCGGTCGCCATTCCGGCGATTCGGGAAGAATCCTTTCTTCACGCACGCGTCGAACGGAGCCAGCGAAGGGAGTGGCCGCGCATGGCCGAGCCGACCCCTCCGGATCCCGTTCCCCCACCGCCGCGCGTCCGGGGCTGGAGAGATGCGCTGGCCGGGTTGGCCTCGCTGGCACTTGTGCTGGCGGTTGCGCTGGGGCTGCGCGTCCTGGCCGCCGACCTGGTCGAGCTTTACGTCCGGCGCGGGGGACCGAATCGGTTGTGCGTGTTTCCGGATACCGCGATCTACTGGCAACTGGCTCGGACGATCCGCACGGGGGCTCCCTACGAAATCGTGGAGTGGGGCGACATCCCTCATTACGCGCTGCGCACGCCCGGCTATCCCCTGATCCTGGCGGCCTGTCACGCCCTCTTCGGCGAGCGGACGCTGGCCGTCCGGCTAGTCCAGGCGGCGCTCGGAGCCGCGAGCGTCTACCTGGTGTACGGCCTGACGCGGCAGATCCTGGCCATGAGCCAGCCGGCTGGTCGCGATGAGACGGCCGCTCCACGCGGGTGGACCGTACCGCTGGTCGCCGCGGCGATGGCCGCGCTCAATCCTTATTACATCTTCATGTCGTCTCTTATATTATCCGAAGCGGTTTTCGAGCCGCTGATGCTCGCTGCGCTCTGGGGCCTGGCAGTCCTCTGGGACGAGCCCGGTCGCTCGACCGCGACCGCGGGCTGGAGGAAGCACTTGATCGGGCTGGCCAGCGGCGGCGCCGCCGGCGCGGCGATTCTGGTGCGCCCGTCGTGGGCGTTGTTCGTACCAATCGTCTTGGCGATCTGGGTGGTTACCAAGCTAGGCGATCGCCGGGGCCGGGCCGCGACGACGCGCAATGCCCTGGTCTGCGTGCTGGGCGTCGCGCTCGTCATCGGGCCCTGGTGGGTTCGAAATGCGCGGATCTACGGCAGGTTCGTCCCCACGGCCCTCTGGCTGGGGGCCAGCCTCTACGACGGGCTCAACCCCGAGGCGACCGGCGCCAGCGACATGGCGTACCTGGGCGATCCCGACATCTGGCCGCTCGATGAGCAGGATCAGGATGCCAGGCTGACACGGCAAGCGGTCTCCTTTGCGCGCGAGCATCCGTGGCGCGTGCTCGAGCTGGCGGTCGTGAAGCTGGGTCGCTACTGGAGCCCGTGGCCCAATGCCGAGGAGTTCCGCTCACGGGCCCTGGCCATTGCCAGCGCGGTCGTGGAGCTGCCCATCTTCGCGCTCTTGGCGCTCGGCGCCTGGGACCGCCGCCGCGATCCGCGTGCCTTGGTGCTACTCGGCGGTCCGCTGCTCTATTTTTGCGCGCTGCATGTCGTCTTCGCGAGCTCAATGCGTTATCGAATTCCCGGCGAGATGTCCGCTCTGGGCCTGGCGGCAATCGGATTGACGACGCTGGTGCCAAGCGCCCGGCGAAGGCGTGTGGCCGTCGTGCGAAAATCGCAGGAATGAAGCAAGAATTGCTCCAACCTACTCCAGGAGGGAGGTCCGGAACGATGCGCATCGGCCGCCGCGTGGCGAAAGTCGTGTTCTGGGGGTTCGTGTTGTGCTTGTCGATCTTGGCCGGCGGGCTCTGGTTCGCGTACTGGAACTTGACCAACAGCGAGAGCGTTGCGCGACTGATCCGGGAGCACGCGATCCGGTATTTCCCTCATTCGATCCTCGATCCAGGGCGTGTACGGCCCAGTCTGTGGGCTGGCGAGGTGGTGTTTCGCGATCTTCAGTTGCGCCAGCAGATCGATGGGGTGAGTTTTGAGGCGTTGAAGGTCCCGTGGTTGCACATCCGGATCAACCCGCGGAAGCTGCTCAAGGGCCATCTGGAGGTTCGCAATGTGGATGTCGGCCAGCCGACGTTGCGACTCCGGCGCCGCCGGGACGGGACGTGGAACCTCGAGGGCCTGCTGGCCAACCCCTGGCCGGCCCCGTGGATCGAAACACCGCCGATCTCCATCCGGGGAGCGACGCTCGAGCTGACCCCCGAGGAAGAACCGGCGTCGACGTCCGTCGCGGCGCCGGCCGGCCCCGCGCTGTCATCCCTTGCCTCCGGCGAGACGAACGTCCCTGGCGTTGGCTCAGGCCGCAAGCCGGGCGCGCCGGCGCCGTCGGCGTCATCGCCCTTGCCCTCGCCGGCGCCGGCGAAGACCGGCAATGGCGGCGGCCGCAGTCCGGCGATCCTGCGCGACGTGGAGCTCAAGATCAAGGCGGCTGTTGACGGCCCGGGCCGACTCATATTTGAGGGGTCGGCCCGAGGAGATCTGTTCGATCGGCTCACGCTCAACGGCACGGTCGACATGATCACGGGACGCGTCACGCTCGACGGCAAGCTATTCGGGCTGACGCTTTCCGAAACCTTGCGCAGGCGGATCCCGCGAGAGTTACGCCCGGCGGTTCAGGCGATGGCCCTCAATAACGGAGTGGTCGACGTCGAGCTGGACCAGTTCTGCTACGACCCCACGGCCGCGCCCGGCAGACGCTTGCGCTATCAGGCGCTGGCCCAGATGCGCGAGGGGGTTTGGGAGTGCCCCAAGCTGCCGTTTCGCGTCAATGACCTCTCGGCGCTGATCGGCATCGAGGACGGCGTGGTGACGATCAAGCACGCCCGGGGATCTAACGGCCAAACGATTCTGCGTGCCGAGGGGACGCTCGGGATCGACGACCCGACGCATGGGCCGCTCGACCTGCGCGTCGGCCTCATCGATCTGGAGCTCGATCAGCGGCTTCGCGACAAGACGCCGCCCGAGTACGACGATCTCTGGGATGTGTTCAAACCCCGCGGGCGCGTCAGCGCCGCGTTGCACGTGGTCCGCGGTCGTGCCGGCCAACCGGTCGACGTGAGCACGACGGTCTTCTGCACGGACGTCGCCGCGGTCTACCGCTATTTTCCCTATCCGCTCGACCACCTGACCGGCCGGCTGAGCCTGGTACAGAAGATGCTGACCGTCGACCTGCAAACCTTGGTCGGCGGCAAACCGATGCGACTGGCCGGAACGATCCAGGACCCTGGCGACGATGCGGTGGTCAAGCTCGATATCCAGGCCGAGACCTTGCCGATCGATGACGTGCTCCGGAAGGCGATGCCTCCTGACGTGCAAAGGGTTGTCGATCAGTTCCGCCCCAAAGGGGTGGTCAAAGCCCACGCCAAGGTGGACCGCAAGCCGATGTCCGGCCCCAATGCCCGCCCCGAGGGAGAGCTGGCGATCGACGCGGAGATCGACCTGGGAGAGGGGTGCGAGATCACCTGGGACCGGTTGCCCTACCCGATCCGCAACCTGAGGGGCCGGCTGGAGGTCCACCCCGATCAGTGGGTGTTCAAGAACATGAGAGGAAAGAATAGTCAGGCGACCATCACAGCCAGCGGGAGTGTCGAAAAGCTACGCCGGCCGAAGCTGCGCAACGGCGACGATCCGCTCAAGATCGACGTGTACCTGCAAGCCCAAGAATTGCCCTTCAGCGGCGAGCTGAGAGAGGCGCTCCCTCCAGCCTGGCGCAAGAGCTGGCCGACGATCAACCCATCAGGCACCAGCGACGTCGAGGCCGAGGTGCACGTCATGCCGGGTCGCCCGGACCATACTCATATCGTGATTGCGCCCCGGCCGGAGTCAAACGTGCGCCTCGAGGTCACCCGATCTCCTCAGCCCCCCCTTGACCCCGGCGGCACCATCGAGCTGCCGATGGAGGACGTGCGCGGTCGGTTCGTCTTCGACGACGGCAAGGTGACCATGCACGATGTGAACTTCAACTTTCGCGGCGCGCCGGTCAAGTTTTCGCGTGGGACGGTTTTCCTCGAGGACTCCGGCCGGTTTGAGCTGAGCGTCAACGAGCTCTGGGTCGACGCGATCCGTTTCGACGCGGATCTCCGCAAGAAGATGCCCCCCTTGATGGCGCAGTTCGCCCTCAGGCTGGACGACGGCCATACCTTCCGAGCCCGCGGCGACCTCCAGATCGGCTGGACGGGCGTGCAAGGGGTGCCGGCCTGGTGCCAGTGGAAGAACACCCTGGTCGTTTTCAACGACAACACGGTCAAGACGGGGATCCCGCTGGAGCACATCCAAGGCCAGCTCGACCACGTGAGCGGTTGGTCCAACGGCAAGGTGCTCGAGGTTCAAGGGATCTTGAAGCTCGACAGCGTCAGCTTGCTGGGCCAGCAGATCACGCAGGTCGTCTCGCCGTTCCACATCAAGAATGGGGTGGCGCAGCTCGACAGCATCAGCGGCGTCTTCCTGAAGGGTGAGATTCTGGCCCGCGATGAGTGCTGGATCCGACTCGACGCGGCGCCGCGCTACCACGCGGCCCTGTCGATCCAGGGAGCCAAGCTCCAGGAATACGCCCACACGATCCCGGGCCGGCAGTCCTACAGCGGCAGTATCAACGCCCAGATCGAGCTCAACGGCCAGGGCAGCGACGTCCGGAATCTCGATGGTCGCGGCGATGCCCACATCACCCAGGGGGATTTGGGCGAGCTCCCCCCCGTGCTGCGGTTGGCCAACGTGGTCAACCGCTTCGCCAACTTGAACATCGCCACGCCCGACCGGCCGCGCACTCCGGGCAAGACAGCGTTCGACTCGGCCGACGTCGTATTCAGAATCGCACACGGTGCGACGACGTTCGACCCGATCAAATTCACGGGCAACGCCTTCACCCTGCTGGGCAAGGGGACAATGGACCCTCAGGGTAACCTTGACCTTCGACTCAACGTCCTGTGGGGCCGAGATCGATTCCACTTCCCCCTGCTGAGCGATTTCACTCGCGAGGCCAGTACGCCATTCTTGATCGCCCGCGTGAAGGGGACGCCGGCGAACCCACTTCCCGACATCGAGGCCCTCCCGCTGTTCAGCGAGATGCTCAGGGCGCTGGGCCGGGGCCAAGTCGAGCGACAGCCGCAGTGATCGGTCTGGGTCCGAAAAGGGGATAAGTCCAATAATCAGGTTCGTTCGATCGCCTCGCGAACCGAGTTCCTTGTGCCCGCGTAATTGGCCTTATCCCCTTTTCCGCACCAACGAGTCGGACGACCCTCTTGCCCGGATCGACCCGAAATCGTTAAGTTTGGAACTCGATGTGCATGAAAAATCAAGACGAATGCCCGAGTTCCGTAGACTTGATGCCCGGGATGGCCCTGCCCCGCGCTCGAAACCGAGCCGGCGCGCTGGCGAGCAGCCCGGGTTTTGCCGAGCGAGGAGGCTGCGCCCGTGCCCAATAACCTGGACGCCCTACTGGCCCGCGCCAAGTCAATCCGCCAGGACATCTTGAAGATGACGACGGAGGCCGGTTCAGGCCATCCCAGCAGCTCGCTGTCGGCGACCGAGATCGTGACGGCCCTCTATTTCGGCGGGTTCCTGCGCCACGACCCCAAGAACCCCCACTGGCCGGACCGTGACCGCTTCATCCTCTCCAAGGGGCATGCGGCGCCTGTCCTCTACGCAGCACTCGCTCAAGCAGACTACTTCCCGCACGACGAGATCATGACTCTGCGGAAGATTGGCAGCCCGCTCGAGGGACACCCCAACATGAAGCGTCTGCCCGGCGTCGAGGCATCGACGGGCTCGCTCGGCCAGGGGCTATCGATCGGCATCGGCCATGCGCTGGCCGCCCGGATCGACAAGAGAAGCTATCACACCTACGTCCTGACCGGTGATGGCGAGCTTGGCGAAGGGCAGAACTGGGAAGCGGCCGCCTCGGCCGCCAAGTTCCAGCTTGACAACCTCACCCTCTTCGTCGATCGCAATCACTTCCAGCAGACGGGTGCGGCCGAAGACGTCCTCAACCTCGACCCGATCGACGGAAAGTTCACCGCCTTCGGCTGGAACACGCAGGTCATCAACGGCAACGATCTCCGTGAGGTCCTCAAGGCGCTCGAGCGAGCTCGCGCCGTCGAGGGCCAGCCCAGTTGCGTCGTCGCGCTCACCCACAAGGGTCAGGGCATTCTTGATTTGCTCCGTAAACTGGGCGACACGAACTTCCACGGCAAGCCCGTGCCCGCCAAGTACCTCGACGAAGCCCTGGCCGAGGTCGCAACGGGATGTGAGTAAGGAGCTGAGACAAAAAGAATTCGAGCCGTTTTCGATCCTCGTTGTGGTGCGGGCATCCCGCCCAGGTCTGAAAATCACGCGTGCTGGATGCTGGGTCACCATACGGATTCCTGATTGACGCCGGTCGCGAAAGGTGATCACTCATGGCGGGAGCTTCCTCCGCGCTGCAGACGAAACGAGAACTGGGCAAGGCGACCCGAGACGCGTTCGGACGGGCGCTCGAAGCGCTGGGCGCCGACTATCCCAGCGTCATCGTGGTCGACGCCGACGTGAGCAACTCGACCCGGACCGAGTGGTTCGGCAAGAAGTACCCCGACCGGTTCTTCAACATCGGGATTGCGGAGAGCAACCTGGTGGGGGTCGCCGCGGGACTGGCCGCCTCGGGCAAGACCAGCGTGATCGCCAGCTTCGCGGCGTTCATCACCTGCAATGCCTACGATCAGCTCCGGATGTCGGTGGCCTATCCTGGTCTGAACGTCAAGGTGGTGGGAAGCCACGCGGGCATTTCGATCGGCGAGGATGGCGCATCCCAGATGGGGATCGAGGACATCGCGCTGGCGTGCGCGCTGCCTGGCTTCGTGGTGATCGTGCCGGCCGACGAGGAGTCGACCAGGTCCGCGACCGCGGCGATGCTCGAGCACCGGGGGCCGGTCTATCTCCGCGTGGGGCGGCCCGAAGTGCCGCGCATTTATACCAGCGGAGCGCCAACCTTCGAGATTGGCAAGGCGAATCGACTCCGAGACGGCTCCGACGTGACCATCGTGGCCAACGGGCTGATGGTCGCCCTGGCCCTCGACGCCGCCGAGACACTGGCCGGAGAAGGTCTCTCCGCCCGCGTGCTCGATATGCACACTGTCAAGCCGATCGATCGCGCGGCGCTTGAGGCCGCCACGCGCGAGACCGGCGCGCTGGTCGTCGCCGAGGAACACCTGGCACACGGCGGCCTGGGCAGCGTCGTCGCCATGACCGTCGCCCTGGCACACCCCGTCCCCATCCGATTCGTCAATCTTGGCGACGACTTCGCTGAAAGCGGAGCACCTGATGTGCTGCTCGAGAAGTACGGGCTGACCGCCGCCAAGGTCGCCGAGGCCGCCCGGGCCGCCGCGTCAGCCAAGAGCACAGTAGGCAGTAGGCAGTAGGCAGTCAAGAACCCTGGCTGTCAATCAACGGACAAGAAGCCATTCCTTCATGGCTCCTTCTCACTGCCTGCTGTCTACTACTCCCCGCTGTCTCGACCCGACCGGCGCGGGGCTTGCAAACCCATCTCTCTCATGAGCATCTGAAGGTCTTCCCACGTCTCCCTCTTGAACTCCGGTTTTCGCAGCAGATAGGCCGGGTGGTAAGTGACCATGGTGGGGATACCGCGGTAGCGATGCCACTTGCCGCGGAGCTTGCTCATGGAGAGGGTGGTATTCAAGAGTGCCTGCACGGCGACCCGGCCGAGGAGGCAGAGGAACGCGGGCCGGATGATGGCGATCTGCTGTTCCAGATAACCGAGGCAGTTGGCCGACTCCTCGACCGTGGGGGTGCGGTTTTCGGGGGGACGGCACTTGAGGATGTTGGCGATGTAGACTTGATCGCGCGACAGGCCCATCCCCTTGGTGATCATGTCGGTCAGCAGTTGGCCGGCTCGACCGACGAACGGTTCACCCAGGCGATCCTCGTCGGCACCGGGGGCCTCGCCGACGAACATCAGGCGAGTCTCGGGCGAGCCGGTGCCGAAAACGGTCTGCGTGCGGGTGTCCGCCAGGTGCGGGCACTTCCGGCAGACGGCCACGTCGGCCGCCAGGGCATCGAGCATTGCCGGCCGGTCGCAGGCCGGCACCGGGGCGATCTCAAAGTCGGCCGCGCCGAATAACGAGGCTACCGCGGGGATTGGAGACGCGCCGGCCAACCGTTCCCGCGGAGAGAGGGTAAATGCCGGCTGCGCCGGAGGAAAGGCCCTCGGCGGTGAAACCGACTGCGGCAAGAGGGATCGTGGCTGTCGTTCGTCGCTCAGAACACTGCGCGGTGGCGGCTGTTCGGCCACCGCCTCGAGCTGTCGCATGGGCGGTTCGCCGTGACGAACCGGCTGATCGTTCGATACAGCCCGGCGCGGCGGCGCGGGGATGCCGTCAAGGCCGGCTCGAACCAGCGATTCGAGCCGCTGGCGAAGAGCTCGGACCAAAGCTCGACGTTCCAGATCGGCGTTCCAGTCGTCGACCACGGTCGTGACCTCGACGTGAGGAGGAGCCGGAGCCGTGCCGGGTTGGGTTGGGTTGGGGTCGTGCCGGGTGCGCGGGCCGGCCGGAGTCGGGTCATGGCTGCGGGACGCGACGTGCCGGTCTGGGGTTGGGATTGTACTTGCGGCTGACCCAGTCTCGCCAGGCCTGCATGTCGTAACCAAAATCCTGGCGCGTCATCTTCTGCAAGGCGGTAAGGACCTCGACATTCCGATAACTGAAGGTCGCGACCCGAGGTTCCGGCTGCCGGATCTGGGCGCCTGGATCCAGGACCACAGCCCGCGGAAGAGCATAGTAGGGAGCGGACATCGACCCGTACGCGACCACCCCTTGGCTCGCGACCGGCGGGGTCAGCAGAGCAATGTTGCTATTGTTCATACGGAGCGGTACCGAACCGGAACCACCGACCGCGCCCGCGTTGCCAGTGCCCGGCTGGACCATGACGATCTGATCCTCGGTGCTCACCAGCACCGGGATCAGCCTGGGAACGGCCTCGACGGCGCCCAGGTTGCCCAGCGTCCAGGCGGCGCGGTTGATCACCATGATGTCCGACGAAGACAAGGCTTTGACCAACCGCGGGACCGCGCTTGGATCGTCGCGGTCCTTGAGCTTATCGTAAACGACGGCCCGAACCGAGGAGAGAGGCTCGGCCAGGATCTGCTTGACCAGGGCCGCGGTCGCCTCTCGAGCGGGAATCGCGGACAGCACCTGGGCCAGCAGGATTCGTTGGGCCGGTTCGTCATTGCCCAGGACCCGGAGTAAGGGCACGACCGCTTCGGCCTCGCGGATGGCCATCAACTGGGCCTCGGCCTCGCGCCGCCGGTCGGTGGGACCGTTCACGATCGCCTGCCGCAAGATCTTGATCCTGCGCACCCATGCGGCCTGTTCCGCGAGCGCCTGGTCCTCGACGTCTCGCTTGGCCTTCTCCTCGGCGGAAACCCAGCGCCCCTTGTACTTGACGAGACCCTGCCTGGCACTCAACTCGTCGCGGGTGAGCCAGGAGCCATCGTGGTAGATGTGCCCGAGCTTCCGGTGTGCCGGCTCAAAAGATTTGTCAATCGCCAGTGCGGCCTCATAATGGAGCCGTGCCAGATCGGTCAGCTTGTTTTGTTCGCACCAGGTTCCGAAGTCGTACTGGGCCTGGGCGGTCTCCGCGGTCTTCTTCTGCTTGACCATGTACTCATCGAGCGGACTGGCCTTGGGAATCACCTCGAGGATTCTTGTCTTCTGAAGCGAGAGCGGCTTTCGCCCCTGAAGCAGCCACACTTGCACTTTGTCTTTGTCCTTGGGGTCCGGCACGACCTTGCCCTGAACCTGTCCGCCCCCGCGGAGCATGATCACATCGGCCCGCGCAACCCACGGGTCTGACCCGAGGGCAAACGACCCGCAAGCCAGAACCAGAACCCAGCCTGCCTTTGTCTTCGCCACAAGGCCCCGTCGCGCACCGGCCGTGACCATAACTACGCCCTCCGGTTGCCCCGGTCCCCCACGTATCGTGACTGGAGAGTCTATTGTATAGGATCGGTTCTCCCCCCCGCAATCCACGGCCGAATATGACATTGCGTTTGTGAGAATGGGGAACATGCACTAATCTGAGAGGTTGGAGAGATCACGACATGAGTCGAGCAGTTCTGGAGCATCGCGCTGCCGCTGGCGGGTCGTTGAACTTGGCGGTGGTAACGGTTTCGGACACGCGAACGATCGAGACGGACTCTTCCGGGGCCTTGATTGTGGCCCTGGCCGAGGAAGCTGGGCATCGACTGATCGAGCGGGCGATCGTGCCTGACGAGCCGGCGCGGCTGAGCTCTTTGTTAGAGGCACTGCGTGTGCGCGACGACCTGCACGCGGTTCTGGTCACCGGGGGAACCGGCATCAGCTCGCGCGATCGAACCTATGAAACCGTCTCCGCGCTCCTGACCAAGCCCCTCCCTGGCTATGGCGAGCTTTTTCGAATGCTCAGCTTTGCCGAGATCGGGCCGGCGTGTGTCTTGAGCCGGGCCGTGGGCGGCTTGATCGACAGATTGGTGATCCTGGTGATGCCGGGCTCACGCGCGGCGGTCGAGCTGGCGATGCGCCGGATCATTCTCCCAGAGCTGCCGCACATTGTTCACGAGGCGCGCAAGAGTTGAACGGGTGCGGTTAAGGGAAAAGCTTCTTCTCGGGACGCACGTATTCCACGACGGTTCAAGGTGGAGAGCAAGAAAAAAGGCCTGGCCTCGATTGCCACGCGGGGCTTAGGACGGCGGGATGTCCACAACGTCGACCCCATGCGGGCCGGTGATCGCTAGCCATCGGCCGTCCCGCGAGACAGCGAGCCGATCGGAGGGACCGCTCGGGCCACCACGCTGGAAGGCGTCTTGCTCGATCCCGGTCGCAACGTCCCATGTCCTGACATTCGGGATCGCGACGGCGATCACGCGGCGGCCGTCCGGTGTGAATGCGACGTCGCTGTAGAGGGGAGGCGCTGGGTTCGGTATCCCGGGTTCCTTGCTATCAAACGTCAGAACGGCACGTCGCCTGATCGGCTCGTGCGCGACGTCGTACAACCGCACCTGCCCTTCCTGAGATTTTCTCATGGGCTCGTACGTCGAGCCGGCTGCGGCCAACGTTCGGCCATCCGGCGAATAGGCGACCGACTCGACCGTGAACCGCTCGGTCTCGGCCTCCAGTGTGGCGCGCAGGCGATCACCGGCGACGTCCCACAACTTGATGGTCTGCCCGGATCCGACCGCCAAGGTCCGGCCATCGGGTGCAAACACAAGCGACTGGCCCCACACGCCGTTGCCCCCGATTCGGCCGTTCTCGCGCCCGCTCGCGACATCCCAGAACCGCGTCGTCTTGTCCGCGCCGCTGGACGCCAGGGACTTGCCGTCGGGCGAGGAAGCCAAGCCCAGGATCGCTCCCGTATGGCCGCCGAGTGTCCGCATTTTGCGGCGCGACGCGATGTCCCAGAGGACGATCCCCCACGATGACCCGGGCTCCCTCGGCGCGGAGCTCAGTCCTGCCAGGACCTTACCGTCCGGCGAGAACGCCACCTGCAGTACGCGGTTGCCGCTAACGGTCAACGTCGCGACCTGCGCGCCTGTCGCCCAGTCCCACAGCTTCACCTCGCCGGGGTCCGCGTTATACCCGTGCGCCGTCGCCAGGATCTTGCCATCGGGTGAGAAGGCAATGTCCTGAGCACCCTGGGCGCTGCCATGCAACGAGATGTGATGAATGCGGCGTAACATAGACGTATGATCGTCATTATCCTTGTTCATCTTCACCCGACGATGGTCGGGAAACAATCCCTGTTCGGCACCCTCGGAGGGGGCCAGATCGATCGTGCCAAGGAGCAGCTCGCGGTCGTCTGGCTTGATCTCGACGGGGAGTTCCAGCGGCTTCACGTCGTTGCCATAGGCAAAAATTGTGAACCGCCCGGGTGGCAGGAGGAACTCGAGCGCGCCATTCGTCGAGCAAGTGAACAGGGGGCGCGGAGCCCGGAAGTCATCGCCCAGCCTCAGGTAGGCCGCGCGCCACCAGCCCGGACCAGTCAGTTCGGCATTGAATTTTTTTTCCAGGGCCGGAAGCCCCGCGCTGTCGATCCGGAAGAGCACGCGGCAGGCCGGATACATCCCGATGGTGATCGGCTTGCCGATCTCCTCGCGCGTGACCTTGCGAAGTCCGACGAGGGGACGCCCCCTCCCCTGTCGGATCGCAAAGATGGCCCCCCCATCGAGGTGTCCCGGGATCTCGAGCTTGAGCAAGGCTTCGCCACGATCATCCGTAGTCTTCAGTGCAGTGGATTCCGTGGGTGTGAAAGCGGACTCTCGGTCGTTGTCCCTCCAGAAGAAGTCAGCCACACCCGCGCCGGCGACCGGCCGGCCTCGGGCATCAACGAGGCGGACCGGAGTCAGCGTGGGCTTCGACAATTGAGACTGCGCCAGCGCGGCAATCCAGAAGGGCGGTGCCAGCATGGTGGCGGTCGCCGCCACGCGCAAGAGACTCCGGATTGTAATCCGCGCGCGACCAAGTCTCATGGAAGGTACCTCATGCTCGAGTTAGATCCTGATTATCAAACACTTTATGCTCCGAACATTTCTCAGATCCTTTATCCTACGACCTGGAGATCAGACGCGCGTAGGCCGGTTTTGGTTCGACGGCCGGATTTTTTGTCTCCGGTACGCATGCACATTGTGCGATCCCAATCGGGGCGGTTCCCCTCCAGGCTCGCTATCGCTCGGTCGCACGCGACAAAACCTTCGGG
>JBIOJM010000259.1:0-14855 GCA_044450785.1 Isosphaerales bacterium | reverse complement strand
CTCCCTGCACAGATCCGCGCCGATGACCTTGCCGGTTGGCCCTACCCTCCGAGAAGCGATCATGCAGTCCAGGCCGGAGCCACTCCCCAGGTCCAGAACTGTTTGACCGGGGCCGAGATCGCCGAGGCCGAGCGGGTTGCCGACACCACAAAACGATTCCGCCACAGAAGTCGGCAAGTTGTCGATCTCCTGCGGGCTGTAACCGAGTGCCTTGGCACTGGCGGGGCCGACCGGGAAACTCTTCTCCTGGTCGGGAGAGCGGGCGATCTTGGCGAACCGCTGTTCGACTGTAGCTCGGATTAGTTTGGTGTCGTCCGCCATGGGATTCTCCTGGCTTTCCCGTCCTTGCTTTCATCGTCATTCTACGGCCGGGTCTGCTCAATGGGGCGGCACTGTGAGGAGGAGCGCAAAATGAGCGCCTGGAGGGAGATTGGCGATGCTCCTACATGAATTCAACTGAAAGAAAGTTGTGAGCCAGACCACCGAGCCGATCCTGGTGGATTATTGGGCCAGATGCCGTTATCTGTACTGGGCAATGAACCCGAAGGCCTTCGGAAATCTCCCTGCGGGCCAGCCCGCTCGGCATGGAGCAAGTATTCTATCTGGATGGGAAAGAAGATTAGCATTACGGGGGTGAAGGAACCTCACGGCCGATGGTTCGTCTACGTACTTCAGTGTGCCGATGCCTCACTCTACACTGGTATTGCCAAGGACGTGAGCCGTCGCTGCCAGCAGCACAACGCCGGGACCGCCTCTCGATATACGCGCTGTCGTCTGCCGGCTCAAGTGGTCTACCAGGAGGCCCATGCCAGCCGAAGCCTGGCCTTGAAGCGCGAGGCAGCAATCAAGGCCTTTCCCAAGCGGCAGAAGATGTTGTTGATTCGGCTGGCCGGGTGAGAACGATGCCAGGTTCCGGCCGCTACTCTGGCCCGTCCCGATCAGTCGAAAGGCGAAACGCCATGATTCATTCGCTGTGCGAGACATGCGCTTTGATGCGCGAGGTCGTTACGCCGAAGGGATCACGATTCCTACTTTGCGAGTTGTCCCAAAGCAACGCCGATTATGCCAAGTATCCACCGCAGCCCGTGGCTCGCTGCAATGGCTACCAAAAGAAAGAACAGACCGAGGGAATTGTTGAGCGATGAGGCAACGACATGAAAAGAGCGTCCTATTTCTCTGCACCGGCAACTACTACCGCAGCCGGTTTGCCGAGATCCTTTTCAACTCGGTTGCCGGGAAGATGGGACTTCCCTGGAAGTCAACTTCCAGGGGACTTGCTCTGGAACGAGGCGTCGACAATGTCGGCCCGATGGCGGTGGCTGCGATCAAAGCGTTGGAAGCTCGTGGGCTTCGCGCGGTCGCTGACTCTGCCCGCTTCCCGGTTCAGGTAACGGTGGACGACTTCGAACTGGCGGATTGGATCGTCGCTCTGAAGCAGGCCGAACACTTGCCCTTACTGCAAGATCGATTCCCGGCATGGATCGAGAAGGTCGAATTCTGGCATATTGACGATGCTCCCGAAGTGCTGGGCCTGATCGAGCGTGAGGTCATGGGCCTGACGGCTCGACTGATTGGGGGAGGCAGGCGCCGGGATGAGCCCACGCCAGAGATCACCGCGGAAACGGTCGCCCCCACGTCTAAGAAGGAAGACAGCCAGACCAGCGCCCCCGTAGTCAAGCTTGGCCGAGAGACAAAAGGTAGGCGCGGGAAAGGAGTGACGACCGTTTCCGACCTACCTCTCGATGCAGCGGGCCTGCTCGAACTCGCCGCCAAGCTCAAGGAGCGGTGTGGGACGGGCGGGACGGTCAAGGATGGACGGATCGAGATTCAAGGCGACCAGCGTGACCGGCTCGCTGCGGTGCTCGAAGGCATGGGCTACCGAGTCAAGCGGGTCGGGGGCTGAGATCACCGGTGAGGAAGACGATGAAGGATGAGGCCAGCTACCATTGCGATTCCTGTGGTGAGGAGATTGTGGTCCCCATCGACGTGTCGGCAGGATCACGCCAAGAGTACGTCGAGGATTGTCCGGTCTGCTGCTGCCCGAATGTCATTCGCATCGAGATTGATGGGGATGGGGATGTGCGCGTGTGGGCGGAAAGAGAGTAGGATGCAGCCTCTTTATCACGACCCCTGGTTCACCTTCCGCTTTGGCGAGGACCGGATCATCAGGTTGCAACCGTCCATTCCCGGCTCTTGCGATCCTGCTGGGCGCCCACTACACTCACTAAATGTCAGCTAAAGAGCCTCCCGACGTTCCTGAAGGCAACCCCTTGGCCCGGTAACAAAAAGGGATAATCGCTATGAGATTGTCAGAATTGCATGCCGTAAGGTGAAGCAACTCATAGCGTAAAGATTCACGGAGAGGTGCCAGAGCGGCCGAATGGGCCGGTCTCGAAAACCGGTGTGGGAGCAATCCTACCGAGGGTTCGAATCCCTCCCTCTCCGCTTGTTTTCTGAGTTTGGCGAATTCCGCTCATTTGAAGCCATTTTCTGGTTCAAACGAGTTTGTTTAATTTGTACCAGGCAGGCTATCGGTTTACGCAACTATTTATCAGAATGGTGCTTACACGGTTCAAACCCCGTCGCTACTTTTGTCCGGCTGATTTGGTTTGAGTCTGTCTCCGGGAGTTTCTGGTCTCAACTCAATCCAAGGGATTTGTGCGTAGCCGCTTGGCCCTCTGCACCTTTCGCTATGATTCGTGCGGCTCACCTCGCCGCCCGAATGCCGTCGCTACTTGTCCGGCACGGCGGAAAAGAGGACGGTCAACCCCTCGGCGATGGTCGGGTGTGTCAGGACTGCGTCCCGGAGTCCCGTGTACGGCATCCCGGCCGTCATCGCCACCTGGACGACCGCCATCACCTCCCCCGCTTCCACCCCGAATGCCGTGAACCCGAGGATGCGGTCGTCCGCCGCGACCAGCGCCTTGAGGAACCCGCGCGTCTCGGACAGGGTTCGGGTCCGCAGCACGTTCTCCATCGGGACCTTCGTTAGCTGGTATGGGATGCCTTTCTCCCGCGCCTCCCGCTCGCTCAGCCCAACGCGGGCCAACTCGGGGTCGGTGAACAGGCAGAACGGCACCTGCCGCCCGGTGGTGACGCGGTTCCCGCCGGCCAGGTTGTCGCGGACCACCCGGTAGTCGTCGTAGGCGACGTGCGTGAAGTACGGGCTGCCCGCGCAATCCCCGACGGCCCACACGCCTGCCGCGGTCGTCTGGAGCCGCTCGTTGACCTTCACGTGCCCCCGGGTGTCGAGCGCGATCCCGGCCCTCTCCAGCCCGATGCCGTCGGTGTTCGGGGTTCGTCCCCCGGCCGCGAGCAGGTGCGTCCCCTCGATCACGACGGCAGCCCCGCCGCGCGTTCCGTGGAGTCGCACGGTCTCGCCCGACGCGCCCTCGACGCGGGTGAGCGTCGTGCCGGTGGAAACCTCGATCCCCTCGTCGCGAAAGAGGTCGCCGACCGCCGCCGTGACGTCCGGATCTTCCCGGTGGATTAGTGTTCCGTTCCGCTCCACCACGGTCACGCGGCTGCCCAGGCGGCGGAACGCCTGCGCCATCTCAAGCCCGACGTACCCGCCCCCGAGGACGACGAGATGCGGGGGGACGCGGTCCAGTTCGAGGGCCTCGACGTGGGTGAGCGGGCGGGCCTCGTTGAGGCCGGGCGTGTCGTCGATCCGCGCGCGGGAGCCGGTGCAGACGACGACGTTCTCGCCCCGCAGGGCCCGCGTCCCGCCGCCGTGGAGTGCGACCTCAATGGTCCTCGGGCCGACGAAGGTGCCGTCGCCCATGACGAGCTCGGCCCCGCTGGCCCGGTACTTGTGGAGATGCACCTCGATCAGGCCGTCCACCATCTTCCGCTTGCGGTCGCGGACGGCGGCCATGTCGACCGGCCCGGCGGCGGCCGCCACGCCGAACTCAGGGCCCCGGCGCAGGTACGAGGCGACCTTGGCGGAGTGGATGACGTTTTTGCTCGGCAGGCAGGCGATGTTCGGGCACGACCCGCCAACGTACCGGCGCTCGACGACCGCTACCCGCTTCCCCTGGGACGCGAGCGCCCAGGCGAGGTATTTGCCCGCTTCCCCGCTGCCGAGGATGACGAGGTCGTAAGCAACCGGTTTCGACACGGAATACCCTCATTAGGGGAACCGGAACGGAAGTCGAAGGCTACGCCTTGAGGAACGCGAGCAGGTCCGCGTTGATCACGTCGGCGTGCGTGGTACACATGCCGTGGGGGAACATCTCGTAGACCTTCAGGGCGCCGTTCTTGAGGAGCTTCACCGACAGCAGCGCGGAGTCGGCGATCGGCACGATTTGGTCGTCGTCGCCGTGCATCACAAGTGTCGGCACGTCGATGCTCTTCAGATCCTCGGTGAAGTCCGTCTCCGAAAAGGCCTTGATGCCGTCGTAGTGTGCCTTCGCACCGCCCGTCATGCCTTGCCGCCACCAGTTCGCGATCACGGCCTCGGATGCCTTCACGCCCGGCCGGTTATACCCGTAGAACGGGCCGCACGCGACGGTGCGATAGAACTCGGTGCGATTGGCGGCGAGTTGCTGCCGGAAGTTGTCGAACACGTCGATGGGCAGGCCGCCCGGGTTGGCCGGCGTCTTCACCATGATCGGCGGCACGGCCCCGACGAGCACCAGTTTCGCGACTCGCCCCTTGCCGTGGCGGGCGACGTACCGGGCGGCCTCGCCGCCGCCGGTCGAGTGGCCGACGTGGATCGCGTCGCGCAGGTCGAGCTGCTCGACAACCTCGGCGGCGTCGGTGCCGTAGTGGTCCATGTCGTGACCCTCGCTGGCTTGGCTTGAACGGCCATGGCCGCGTCGGTCGTGGGCGACGACGCGATAGCCCTTCCCGAGGAAGAACAGCATCTGGGCGTCCCAGTCGTCGGAACTCAGTGGCCAGCCGTGATGGAACATGATCGGCTGCGCGGTTTTGGGTCCCCAGTCCTTGTAGAAGATGCGAACGTCATCCTTAGTCGTGACGGTGCTCATGGTTTCGGCTCCTGTTACTGGAGGTTTTGGGTTCGATACCGGGAACCGAACGCACCGCCGCGCTAGATTTGGGCGGCCCCGCCGTCCACGAACAGTTCGGCCCCGGTTACGTAACTGCTGTCATCCGACGCGAGGAACACCACGGCCTTTGCGATCTCGTCGGGCGTGCCGGCACGGCCGAGCGGGGTCGTCGAAGCGGCCTGCGACACGAACGATTCGATCTGCCCGTCGGTCATCCCGAGTTCGGTTTTGTATCCCGGCGTGACGACCGTGCCGGGGCTGACCACGTTCACACGAATGTTCCTCCCCCGGAGGTCCACCGCCCACGTCCGGGCGAATGACCGTAGCGCCGCTTTGGTCGCCGCGTACACGGTGAAGCCCGGCACGCCCTTGAGCGAGACCATCGAGCCGTTCAGGACGATCGAGCCGCCCGCAGTCATGAGTGGCAGCGCCTTCTGCACGGTGAACAGAGTGCCCTTGACGTTGATGCCGAAGTACCTGTCGAAGTGCTCCTCGGTGATCTCTCCGAGGGGCACGAACGCCCCGCCGCCAGCGTTGGCGAAGAGGACATCGAGTCGGCCGTATGTCTCGCGGATCGTCCCGTAAAGCCGGTCGAGGTCGGAAAGGACCGACACGTCCCCTCGAACGCCGATCGCGTTCCCGCCGAGTTCCTTGACAGCCGCGTCGAGTTCAGCCGCGCGACGGCCCGTGACGACGACCTTTGCACCTTCGGAGACGAATTGCTTCGCGGTCGCGAGCCCGAGCCCGCTGCTGCCGCCGGTGACCAGGGCGATTTTGTCCGCCAGTTTCGGAGCCATAATCGGTCCTCCCGACGGTCTGAATTGTGACCGACCCCGACACCTACTTCATGGCCTTTACCGCATCCTCAGTAGTGACAACGGCGTTGGCGATGAATCCGTAGTTGATGATCGCGGCCGCGTACCCGTCGCCGATCACGGGATGCCGCGGGCCGGCCGTCGCATCCTTCACCACGGCCACCTCGAACCCCTGCTCGATCAACTCCCGCAGGTGGCTCTCAACGCACAAGTTGGCGAGCATCCCCGCCAGGATCACCCGACCGACCCCGCGCTTGCGGAGTTGGAGGACGAGGTCGTTGGTCTGCGGTCCCCACACCTTGTGTGGGCTGACCACCACCGTCTTGCCGTTCTCGATGTACGGCTTGTACCGCGCGAGCCAGTCGGCCCCGGACCCAGCAAAGCCAGCCACGTCGAGCGGGTCGGGCCGAAAGAATTCCTTCTCGGTCAGCATCGACTTCTCGACCGCGCCGCCAAACCGCCACACCTGGTCGTGGGGGTACAGGTAGTGGGGCGAGATGAACACTTGGTACTCGCGGTCTATCACGGCCCTGAACAGCAGGTCGAGGTTCTCGACAGTGTTGTTCTCCCGAACGCTCGCACCAACCAGCTCCCAGGAAATGCCGGTTTCACTCAGCACGTCGTTCTGCGGGTCGATGACGACCAGCGCGGTGTCGGTGCGGTCGAAGTCCATTGAGGTGTCCTCGCTACGTAGTGACGGGATTGGCCTTCAGGCGATTGAGTTCCGCTTCCAGTTCGGCGATCCGCGCCTGGAGTTTCTCGATCGCAGGGGCGATCTGTCGCCGGGAATAACGCCGGTGGATGTGTTGTTGACAGTTCACGTCCCACGCCTCGACCGTGAACAGGATGGCGCGCTCCACCTTGCCCGCGTACTCCGGGTCGCGGAGACGGTCCTCCAACTCCGCGTCCCCCTCGACTACTCGGGCGGTGCCCCATACCTTCACCCGCCGCTGGTTGGCGTAATCCATGAGGAATAAGAACGCCTTCGGGTTTTCGGACAGGTTGCCCAACGTGACGTATTGGCGGTTGCCGCCGAAGTCGGCGAACTCAAGGGTGTGCTCGTCGATCACCTTCAGAAACCCGGGCGGGCCGCCGCGGTACTGGATGTACGGCTGACCGTCGGCGTTCGCAGTGCCCAGATAGAACATGTCCAGGTCTGCGAGGTACTCGGCCAACTCCTCGGTGACCGTCGTCTGCCACCCCTCGCCCCGCTCCATCCGGGCGTAGCTCGCCCGGGAGCCCTTCCGGCTCTGGACCGCCTTCACCGCCGGAGTGAAGGCAACGTCGCTCGGGTAGTGGCGCGCCATTGCCCCTCCGCTTACTTGTTCCCCGATTGCTTGCCCAGGAAATCCCGCATCAGCGTGGCAATCTCGTCGCCATTCGATTCGAGGGCGAAGTGCCCGGCGTCGAGCAGGTGGAACTCCAGGGTCTTCAGATCTCGCTTGTACGGCTCGGCCCCCTCGGCCGGGAAGATCTTGTCGTTCTTCCCCCACGCGATCAGCATCGGCGGCTGGTGTTTGCGGAAGTACTCTTGCCACCTCGGATATAGGGGCGGATTCGACCCGTAGCTGAGAAACAAGTCGAGCTGAATCTCGTCATTGCCTTTGCGGTCGAGTAGGAACTGGTCGTGGGCCGCGCCGTCTGGGCTGACCAACTCGGGGTTCTTCACCCCCGTTGTATACTGCCACTTGGTTGCCTCGTACGTGAGCAGGTTGCGGATTGCGTCGCGTTTCTCCTTGCTCTTGGGTTCCTTCCAGTAGGCCTTGATCGGCTTCCAGAAGTCGTTGTCGAGTCCCTCGTCGTAGGCGTTCCCGTTCTGCACCACGATGGCCGTGATCCGTTCAGGGTGGGCACTCGCCAGGCGGTAGCCGACAGGCGCGCCGTAGTCCTGGACATACAGAGCATATTTCTCCAACCCCACTTTCTCGGTGAACTCGTCAATGACCCTCGCCAGGTTGTCGAAGGTGTAGGCGAACTTGTCGTGCGTCGGCATCGAACTATGGCCATAGCCCGGATAATCGGGCGCGACGACGCGGTACTTGTCCGCAAGCGCCGGGATGAGGTTGCGGAACATCTGCGAACTGGTCGGGAACCCATGCAGCAGGAGAATGGCGGGCGCGTCCTTCGGACCGGCCTCACGGTAGAAGATGTCGAGGTCGCCGACCTTCACGGTCCTGTGCCAAATCTTGACAGCGGGAGCCGGTTGCTCAGCAGAGGCGGGTTTCACCAGGACGCCCGACAACGCGGCGGCTGCAAACAGAAAGCGAAAAAAACCGGGCGCAGGCATGATGTCCTCGCGGTTAAGGTTCTGTGGCGGACGTTATGCGCGAGGTGCCCGAGGCATCTGAATGGCGGATAACGCGGTGCTATTGTACCGGATGTGGACGGACTAGGCAGCGAGCCTCCGATTTTCATGTAATCCTTGAGCATTCGTCAAGGCGACTAATCAGAATCGCCAATGGCGGAAATCACGCTCAGTCGCCGCAGCACCTGCGTCACGGCTAACACCGAGGTAGCGGGCAAGAGCAGCGCGGTTCTCGAACTGTCCAGGGAGGAGTAGTGACTGGTAGTATTGGGCGAGTTTGAGCGGATCGCGGGACTCACTCGGCGGGGGCGGCACCTGCGCTTCAGGGCTACTGGAACGGTTCCAGGGAATGATCTCATTAACCGCCGCTCGTCGTAACCTCTTGAGTCGAAGGATTCCTCGTTCAATGAGTCCTAGTTCTAGTTGAGACCGCCTCGGGGAGCTTTCTGGACGGTTACACGAATCAGACAGGTCACTCTTCCTTCGATTTCTCAGGCAAATACCGCCGCATTCTAGCGTCCCATTCCGTCACCCCCGCGATAAAAAGTTCAATCGCCATCCTGTCCTCTCCGCTTCGCGATTTGACGCTAGAAGTAGCGTTTATTCGAGGCTTTCTGGCGGTTACTTGCCCGTCGGTTTCTACTAACGTCAGGGAGTCCTTGGCGCCATCTCGTGCACTAGCGCACGCTTCCCGTGCAGATTGAACGACACCCATTTCGGCACTTCTCGGTATCACTGTGGACACCTTTTGTTGGCGTTCTGTTCGCGTTCCAGGAGAGCACTCCCGGAGCTTGGTTGCGGCCGAAAGTACGGCTCTGTGGTGCCGCCGCATACTGCCCGGCCACTCAGGGGCGGCGGACTAGGATCTTGCAGAGCGTGCCGGAAATGTTAGGCTACAGCCGGACGAGAAGAGCCAAATCTCAGGGGAGCATCACACTTTGGATTCCCAGGCCACTGAACCTGAATTACTCGGCCGGCTGGCAGCGGAATGGCGGCAGCGCCTGAGCCGGGGCGAGCAGCCCGCGCTGAGCGACTACATCCAGCAATACCCCGCGCTGGCTGACCGCATCCGCGAGCTGTTGCCTGGCTTGGTGGCACCGGAAGAATCCCGGCCCGCCGATGTGGCGGTCACCGGTGGTTATGAGCCAGCGCCTGCCAAAACCGACACGCCGGAACGGCTGGGCGACTTTCGCATCTTGCGCGAGGTGGGCCGCGGCGGCATGGGCATCGTCTACGAAGCCGAGCAGGAGTCGTTGGGCCGGCGCGTTGCCCTCAAGGTCCTGCCGGCGGGCTCGCTTCTAAATGCCCACCAGCGGATGCGCTTTCAGCGGGAGGCGCGGGCGGCAGCGCGGCTACATCACACGAATATCGTGCCGGTTTTCGGCGTGGGCGAATGCGACGGACTACTCTACTACGTGATGCAGTTCATCCGGGGACCGGGACTGGACCAGGTGCTGACCCAGATCCGGCGGTTGCGTGGGCTTGACGGCGCAGCAGCGGACGAGGCAGCCACGGCGCTACAGGCACAGCCCCCGACCAACGACGGGGACGACTCGGCGGTCAGCCTGGCCCGATTGCTCCTAACGGGCAGACCCACCGTCCGCCCGCGAACAGATGGCTCGACACGCACGGGCGCCGCCGACCAGACCGCATCGGGACCGCGACTGGATCGGCAAGCAAATAGTGCCGCGCGGACATCTCCCGCTGGCTCGTCGTCGTTTCTGTCCGAACCGGGTCGCCATTATTGGCAGGCCGTGGCGAGCATTGGGGCTCAGGTCGCCGAGGCCCTGCATTACGCTGCAACGCAAGGGATCTTGCACCGCGACATCAAGCCTGCGAATCTGCTGCTGGATTCATCGGGCAATGTTTGGGTGGCCGATTTCGGGCTAGCCAAGGCCTCGGCCGGCAACGAAGAGGTGACGCAAGCCGGCGAAATCGTCGGCACGGTGCGCTACATGGCCCCCGAGCGCTTTGCGGGCCAGTCGGACATCCGTGGAGACATTTATAGCCTGGGGCTGACGCTCTACGAGCTGGTGGCGCAACGGCCGGCGTTTGCCGAGACCGACCAAAGCAGACTTATCCATCTGGTGTTGCACGCGGAACCGACGCCGCCACGACGGCTGGAGCCGCAGATTCCACGCGACCTGGAAACAGTCGTGCTCAAGGCGATGGCCCGCGACCCGGCTCATCGCTACCAGACAGCGGGCGTATTGGCGGAAGACTTGCGGCGCTTCGGCGAGGGCAGGCCGGTCCTGGCCCGGCCGGTAGGGCCAGTGGAACGGCTGTTGCGCTGGTGCAAGCGGAACCCGGCCCTGGCTGGGGCCTCGGGTCTGGCGATCCTGGCACTGTTGGCCACCATAACAGTCCTCCTTTGCTTTGTGGTGTACCAGAGCGAGGCCGCCGAGCAACTGCGCCATGAGAAGGACCAAACCGAGGCGGCATTGCAGCAAGCGAGCGCTCAGAAGGACCGCGCTGAAACTGCCTTGAAGGACGCAAAACGACAAGCCGCCGTGCAAATGCTGGAACGTGCTTTGGGCCTATGCGAACAGCACCAGGAAGCCCGCGGCATGCTATGGCTGGCCCGCAGTTTGCAAGAGGTGCCGGAAGAGGATAGCCACCTTCAGGAAACCATCCGGGCGAACTTGAGCAATTGGGCGACCAACCTGCACTTCCTGGAGGCCTCTCTTGCGCATCAAGGTGAGGTCACAGCCGTCGCCTTCAGCCCCAACGGACAGACGGCGCTCACAGGCAGTAGAGACAAGACGGCGCGATTGTGGTCGGTGGCATCTGGCGAGCCCCTAGGTTCACCGTTGCAGCATCAAGGGGCGGTCCTGGCCGTGGCGTTTAGCCCCGATGGTCGGACGGTGCTCACGGCAAGCGAGGATAAGACGGCGCGGCTGTGGTCGGCAACGACCGGCCAGCCCCTGGGAGAACACTTAAAGCATCAAGGGGCGATCCATGTGGTGGTGTTCAGTCCAGACGGCAAGACGGTGCTCACCGGCAGCGACGATAAGACGGCGCGGCTATGGTCGGCAGCAAGCGGCCAACCGCTGGGGCCGGCATTGCAGCACCAAGGTGTCGTCCGGTCCGTGGCCTTCAGCCCCGACAGTCGGACCGCACTCACGGGAAGCGACGACAAGAAGGTGCGGTTATGGTCCGTGGCAACTGGCCAGCCGCTGGGCCAATCGATGCGCCATCAGGGCGCAGTCTATGCTGTGGCCTTCAGTCCCGATGGCCGCTTGCTCTTGACAGGAAGCCAGGACCACACGGCGCGGCTGTGGTCCGTGGCGACCGGCCAGCCCCTGGGGCCGCCCTTGCAGCATCAGGACGAGGTCCATGCCGTGACCTTCAGTCCTGACAGCCAGAGAGTTTTGACGGGAAGCGATGACAAGACCGCCCGGCTGTGGTCCGTGGCGACCGGTCAGCCTTTGGGTTCACCCTTGCAGCATCAAACCTGGATTCGGGCCGTGGCCTACAGTCCCGATGGGCAGACCGTACTGACGGGAAGCGAGGACGACACGGCGCGACTGTGGTCAGTCGCGACCACGCAGCCGCTAGGGCCGCCTTTGCTGCACCGGAAACAGATTCGTGCCGTCGGGTACAGTCCTGACGGGAGGAGAGTGCTGACGGGGAGCAATGACAGCACGGCGCGGCTGTGGTTGGTGGGGACCGGCTTGCCCCAGGAATCTTTGCCGCACCAGAACTGGGTAGTGGCCGTGGCTTTTAGTCCCGACGGCCGGTCAATGCTGACAGGAAGCGCTGACAACAAGGCGCAGCTCTGGTCCGCCGCGACTCGCCTGCCCCTGGGTCCACCGTTGCAACATCGAGGAGCGGTCTGGTCGGTTGCCTTCAGTCCCGACGGCGGGACCGCGCTGACGGGAAGCTTGGACAAGACAGCGCGGTTATGGTCTTCGACGACCGGCCAGCCCCTGGGACCGCCCTTGCAGCACGGAGCCAAGGTGTGGTCCGTGGCCTTTACCGGCGACGGCCGAACGGTGCTGACGGACGGCGAGGGCGGCAGCACACGGATGTGGTCGGTGGCGACTGGTCAGCCCCAGGGGCCGCCCTTGCTGCATCACCACGGCAACCATGCTGTGGCCTACAGTCCCGACGGCCAGACGGTGCTGACCCTGGGCAGGCATAACGCGGCGCAGCTCCTGTCCGCGATGACCGGCCAGCCCGTGGGGCCGCCCTTGCAGCATCAAGGATCTGTCCGCTCCGTGGCCTACAGTCCCGACGGTCGAATGTTGTTGACGGGGAGTGATGACAACACCGCACGACTGTGGTCGGCGGCGACAGGTGAGCCAATCGGGCCACCCCTCTTCCATCAAGCCTCGGTCCTGGCGGTGGCCTTCAGCGCCGATAGCCAGAGGGTGCTGACGGGAAGTGGGGACAAGACGGCGCGACTGTGGTCGGTAGCGACGGGCCAACCCCTGGGACCGCCACTGGCGCAAGGACCCGTATGGGCGGTGGCCTTCAGCCCCGACGGACGGACGGTGTTGACCGGTAGCGAGGACAACACGGCTCGGCTATGGTCGGTCCAACCGCCGCTGGAAGCCAATCCCGCATCGATCGACCCGTGGCTCGCTGCCGTGACGGGCCTCGCCCTTGACGAGCACGACGCCGTCCAAATGCTGGAAGGAAACACCTGGCGGACCAGCCGCGAACAGTACCTTCAACTTGAGAGACAACTCGCGCCGCCCAAATAATAATGCTGTCGGCGACAGAAGGGCGATCAATGCCGTGAGCCGCGCACGGCAGCGAGGCAATCAGGAACGAAGTGTTCGGGTTCGGAAATGTTGCGCGCTTGCGGAGTGCTTCATGGTTTTCGACTGCCCACCAAAACGGGCTGGTAGAAACGCCCGTCAAGACGCTCGGTATTTGTAAAACCGGCTCTACCCATCAGAGTCAGCAAGTGGTCGGTGCCAACCGCATTGTACTTCGTGCGCATCACATGAGTTACAAGCGGCTCGGCGGCTCGGTCGTCAACCACGAAATACATCGCCATATCGTAAATCTGGCCCGCGAAGTCCCAGACTTGAAAGATGACGTAGCGCTTCCCGGCCTCTTCCCGAACGCAGTAGGGCTTGATCAATCCTGTCCCTCGCTCCTCGCGGTCGTAGTCCCGAACCGTCAGCAGGCAGCCTCCACCGGGGCGGGTGCACTCATAGATCTGCTGCAGGGCGAGCAACAGGTCGTCGTCGTTCAGAAGGTGAGTGATGGAATTATCGCAGGAGATCACCACGTCGAACTGCCGCCGGTGGTGGGTGTAGGCCTCCCGCATGTCGCAGATCGAGAAGTCGATCATGACGCCTCGGCGTTGCGCCTCGACCTTGGCTCTGGCGATTGCGCCCTCAGATGCATCGGAAGCGGTGACGGCGACGCCACGCTTGGCCAGGCCAATGGCTTGGGTTCCGATCCCGCACGAAACATCGAGGATGGATCGGCATCCCGTTCCCCAGCGTTCCTCGATGATGCTGGTGAGTTGCCCCGCCTGCCGCTCGATACTGTCGTCCCAATCCTGAAAGATCAGATGGTAGAGACTTGCCATTCTGTCGTAGAAATCACTCATGCTTAATCAACCCACATGCTGATGCAGCAGTCCCGCGATGGCCTTTTCGAGTCGTTTCGGCCTGGTGATCGGCGCGAAGCGCCTGACCACAATCCCATCAGCATCCACCAGAAACTTGGTGAAGTTCCAGTTGATCCGCTCGCTGCCGAGCAGGCCCTTCTTCGCTGATTTTAAAAACTTGTAAAGTGGATGAGCATTGACGCCATTCACCTCGATCTTGGCGAACATGGGAAAGCTGACGTTGTAGGTGAGCGAGCAAAACTTCTTGATCTCCTCCTCAGCGCCTGGCTCCTGATGGCCAAACTGGTCGCATGGAAAGCCAAGGATCGTCAGCCCGTCGTCTCGATAGTGCCGGTAGAGATTCTCAAAGCCGGCGTACTGAGGCGTGAAACCGCATTTGCTGGCGACATTGACAATCAGCAACACGCGACCGCGGTACCCGTCGAGCGTTTGCTGTTGGCCATCGATCGTAGTGACGTTGAACTCATAAATGTTCATAAATTGACCTCGACGGCGTCCTGGTGCGGTCTTGCATTTTCTATCATTAGAGCCCCAGCGTGCGCGCTCTCTTAGTCTATCCAAACTGACCTGGTCGTCTGCCATTCTGACCGGTGCCACGTGAACGCATGCACCCTTATTCAAGGGGAAGCGTCGTCGTTGCCGATTAAGGTAAAGAGGGCGGTATGGAAACCGCTCAATCTGCGCCCAAGGAGTTGGGATCATGAAGCGTCTGTGGCTGCTACTCTGCGTCGTGTTCTTCAGCGTTGGCTGCGCTTCGGACGGCCCCAAGGACCCCCTTGGCGAGCTGAAGGGTGATGTGAAAGACAACATTGTTTTCCGCCCAGATTTTGCGAATGGCGGAGCCAGGTAATCCGGCCGGCCGCTTTCTTTGCCGAATCGAGACCGCGACTGAGAACGCAGCTTGGTTCCGCGCTACACCGCGCGGGCTGCGTTCCGCCGCGGTCTGCATTTCATCTTCGTGCCATTGCCGGCCTGACGCGAAACCCTAGCTTCGCGCGCAACACGCTTGACAGCTACTCACTTTGCCTTCAAACTCTAACCTATCTCCTAGACTCAGGATGCAATCCGGCCGCTCATGGATCGTTGTGCGAGAGGCAGGTAATAATCTCCCCTCGCCCCCGCTTCGGGGG
>JBIOJM010000258.1:0-14942 GCA_044450785.1 Isosphaerales bacterium | reverse complement strand
CGGGCAACCGCCGTTCGCCTCCATGGTCCAGTCGGCCGGCGCGCGGGCGCAGGGGCCACAGCGGCATCACGGCTACCCCCCCCTGACTTGGCACCGAATTAAATTCGGGGATAATCAAGGACGGATGTGCGGAACGAAAGTTGCCAACGGCGTGGGCGTCCTTGTATCGTCCCATCTTATGCCAAGAACAGCGAGAGCGGCTCCGGCGGGTTGGATTATCAGGAGGAACAACTAGCTGCGTCCCTGTTTCCGGGGGCGGTCAGAGTGTCTTGAGATACTCGATGAGCTGCCCGCGCTCGACATCGCTCAAGCTGGCGCCGAACTCATGGCCGGCGTTCGAGTTGCCGGTGATCGGCGAGCCGTCCGGGTTGTTGACGCTGAATTTGGGAAAGCTGGGGACATCGGTCAGGTACCCGACGCGCGCCGGGTCGAAGGTGCGGACCCCGATGCTGAACGTCGATGGGCGTTTCGCGGCCGGCTGGAGCAGCGCATCGAGGTTCGGCACCGAACCGTTGTGGAGATAAGGAGCGGTTGCCCAGATCCCATTGAGCGGGCGCGCCTTGTAACGAAAGCTTTGCTGGACGCGCGCGAGCGCCACGCCCGTGGTACGAGCGCCACGGAAGTTGGCATGGGCCAGCTCGTCGGGAGGAGCTGGCCGGAATCGCCCGAGAATCACCCCGATCACCACGTTGGTGAGCATCGAGTCGGCATCGGCCACCGGTGGAATCTTCGCCGTGAAGGGCACGAAGTTCACGTTGACCCCGCTCAGCTTCCCGGATGAGCCCGTGCGATTGAAGAAGTTGCTGGAGGCCCTCGGATCGGTCCCGCTGTCGTTCATGATCGCGGTGATCGTGCGGTTTGGATTCGTCCGGTCGATCAGGACGTGACACGAAACGCAGTTAGCCTGGTAGAGCTGCGCGCCCTTGGCCGCCGCGTTCCGGTCGATCTTGGGAAAGTCGTCCGGCCAGAGGGGCGACCAGAGCGTCTTCACGAGATTCTCCAGGTCGCCGAGCTCCTGGATCTTGACCGTTGAGGAATAGCCGAGACTCAGGATGGACGGATTCTCGGGTATGGCGAAATCGGCGAAGACACCCAGGACCTCGCCGACATTGCGCGAGAGGGTGAGGATGTCGAGCGCGCCGCCGTTCTTGGCGATACCCAGCCACTGCACGAAGTCGTGCTGAGCGGTGTCCCAAAGGAACGGATAACTGACCGGGGCATCGGCGAGTACCGCGCCCTCGATCGGCGAAGTGAGGTTCGCGGCGTTGACGGCGTGGTAATAGACCTCATTCGCGATGGCGCCGACTGCGTCGAGCCGCGCAAAGTGCGTGGGGGGCGGAGGTGGTATCTGGCCGGGGTCATAGCCGGCGAAGTTCCGCAGGTTGTAGCCGATGCGGGCCTTGATGACGGTCGCGAGCTGGATCTGCAGCTCGGCTTGATTCGCCGGAGTGTTGTTCGCACCCAGGACCGCTCTGGCAAATCTTCCGAATTTCGCCGGATCGATCTGCGTCTGCTGGAGGGCAGCGGTCAGGGCCGTGAGGAGACCCTGAACGTCGCCTAGCGTGGGGGCGCCGTCGATCCGGTACCCCGTGGTGCCCAGGTGGATCTCGGCGGTGTGGCAGGCCGCGCACGTCATCCCCAGCCATCTCCGGCCAAGCTCGCCGCCGGCGACGAACCCCACCGGCAACCCGTCGGGGTTCATCGAGCCGGGATTCTGAGGAAGGTAACGATACTTGAGGATGTGCTGGTTGTCGCGAAACGGTGTCGCTGTATCAGCCTGCTCGAGCGCGAGGAACCAGTCGTAGGGAAGGATCCGCGACCCCTGCTCCGTGAAGTAGAACTGAATGCTCTGGCCAGGAGACCAGTTCTGCGCCAGGTAGACGACGTTCGTGACCGGCTCGCCGAGGGGATCTTGCGTGGGCACGAAGGCGTCGCGGGTCGGGCCGACGTTACCGTCGGCAACCGCGGAAAAAGCCCAGGACGTGAGCAAGGCGAAAGTGGATAAGGTGCGCATCGTCTGGTTTCCTGTCACCAAGAGGACTCCACGGCGGCTGGACCCGGGACACACTAACCCCACCTCTTCGGCTGACACAAGAGAAAAATGCCACTCCTCGGTGGTTATCGCCAGGGAAAATGTCCCGGTAGAATAGAAAGCCGGAATCATCTGACGTGGCGCGATCCGAGGAGGCCTCCATGGCGATCACCTACGAGCAGGCAGTGGCGAAGCTTCACGAGTGGACGGAGAACCCCGCGCTGCGGAACCACGCCCATGCCGTCGAAGCGGCGATGCGCCGGGCAGCGCATCGTTACGGCGCCGGAGCGCTTGACGAGGAGCGGTGGGCGATCACCGGACTGCTGCACGACGCCGATTACGACCGGTGGCCGGAGCAGCACCCTCAGTTGATCGTCGCCTGGCTTCGTGAGCAAGGCGAGCCCGAAGTCGCGCAGGCCGTCGTGGCCCATTTCAATCCATCGGACGTCGCCCTGCTGACGACGCTGGACAAAGCTCTTCTGGCCTGCGACGAGCTGGCCGGCTTCGTGATGGCCTGCTGTTTGGTCCGCCCCGACGGCATTCACTCACTCGCCCCCGCCAGCGTCAAGAAGAAGCTCAAGGACAAGAGCTTCGCGGCCAAGATCAAGCGGGACGACGTCTACCAGGGTGCGGAGCGGCTCGGCGCCCAACTCGACGAACACATTCAACTTGTCATCGACGCACTGACACCCCATGCACAATCGCTGGGCATCAGCGGGGCCCAGCGATCGTGAGACTCGATTCCGGAAGGATGCCTCCTCATGACCAAGGATAAGAATATCTACGCTCGACTTGGCATCAAGACCCTGATCAACGCTCAGGGAACCTACACCAACCTGGGGGGCTCCGTCATGCCGCCCGAGGTGGTGCAGGCAATGGCCGAGGCCGCCCTGTGGTTCGTCTCGATCCCCGAGTTGCAAGAAAAAGTCGGCGCGCGGATCGCCGCCTTGGTGGGGGCACCGGCCGCGATGGTCACCGCCGGCGCGGCCTCGGCGATCACGGTCGCCACGGTGGCCTGCATGACCCGGCACAACCTGCCGGCGATCGAGCAACTACCGCAGACCGCCGGCCTGAAGAATGAGGTGGTCATTCAGCAGGGTCACAAGTGCGGCTACGAGCCTCAAATCCTCTTGACCGGCGCCAGGCTCGTGTGGGTTGAGACGCGCGCCGACCTGGACGGAGCGATCAACCGGGGCACCGCGATGATGTTCTTTCTGAACCGGCACGAGCCGCTGGGCCGTATCAAGCGGGAGGAGTGGATCCGCGTCGGCAAGGAGCGCGGGATCCCGTTATTCAACGACGCGGCCGCGGACGTGCCGCCGGCCGCCCGGTTTTCCGAGTACTTACGCCAGGGTTTCGACCTGGTTGCCTTCTCCGGGGGCAAGGGATTGCGAGGTCCGCAAGGGTCGGGGCTGCTGCTGGGCCGTCCTGACCTGATCGCCGCGGGCGGGCGAGCGATCAGCCCCCACATGGGGATCGGCCGTGGAATGAAGGTCGGCAAGGAGGAGATCGTGGGCCTGCTCGCGGCCGTCGAGCGGTTCGTCAAGCTGGACCACGATGCGGAATGGCGCGTCTGGGAAGCGCGGGTTGCGGAGATGATCGACCTGCTCGCCGGGATCCCCGGCATGAACGCGCGACGCGACGTCCCCGAGATCGCCAATCATGCGCCCCACCTTCTCCTCGAATGGAGCCGGTGGCACGCCGCACCGCCGGCCGAGGAGGTCGCGCGAAAGCTGCGGGAGGGCGATCCACCGATCGCCGTCCTGGCCGAAGGCGAGCGCGGGCTACGGGTGGCGGTCTGGACCTTGCGTGATCAGGAGCACCGGGTCGTGGCAGAAAGGATACGAGAGATTTTCAAGTAGGGGCCCGCGATCAATGCGACCCGCCGGGCGCGGCGGTTCCAGCCGTGTTCTTCGGGGCCTGTCCGGTTTGCTCGGTCTTGAGTTTCAGGGCCGCGATCCGGCTTCGGATCTCCTTGGTCTTGAGCTCGAGGTCGGCGGCCTGGCCCTCCAGCTCGGCGATGCTCTTGGTTTCTCCAGGGATGGCGGCGCTATCGCCACCGGGTTGGCGTCCTGGTTCCTTCAACGCGTTGATTGCCTCTTCAAGGATGCGGCGCGTAAAGCTGCTGAAGCCGACGCTCTCGCGAGCGAGCCGGGCTTGCAGCCGTGGCAGGGCTTTTTTCACACCGAGCTCGCGCACCGCCATCCAGGCCCGAAACCGCACGGATCGGTCCGCGTCGTCGACCAGCTCCACGAGGATGTCCTGGAGAGCCGGGTCGTCCTTGGCCAGACGAGGGAAGGCGCCGATGGCCGCGGATCGCAACGACTCGGGCTGACCGTACTGACTATGGAGCGCGGCCAGCTCGCGGGCCTTGCCTCCGGGCGCCTCCAGCATGATCTCGAGCGCCGTGGCGGCGATCGAGTGATGATCGGCGGTGATCTTGAGGGCGTCGGACAGCAGGCTGTCGGCATCCTTGACCTTCCAGGCGACCAGGCCCCGCAACGCAGCCTTGCGTGCGCCGTAGGCTTCCTTGGGATTTCTCCAGGCCGCGCGGAGCAGGGCCTCGGACGCGTCATCTTGCTTGAGCCTGGCGAGTCCGCCGATCGCGGCGGAGCGGACTCTGGCCTCGGAGTCCTTGGCACCCTCGATCAAGGCGGCGCGGAAGGTCTCGTCGCCGTTGCACAAGAGCTCGAACATCCCGTGCCTTGCAGGGACTGCCTTTTCGCGGGTCCATGCCCTGGCCAGGGCCTGGGCGGCCTCGGGCTTATCCTTGGCCTTCTTGACCAGTGCCTCCGCGGCGTCGAACCGGCCCAGCACGCACGCGGCATGCTCGAGCTGGAACAGGTTTTCCTCGTCCGACTTCTCGAAATCGAGCTCCTTGATCAGCCAGCCGAGTGGGTCGATCTGGACCATCTTGGGCTTGGCCGCGGCGGGGATCACGAACTCGTGCGAGGGACCGTCGATCACAATCGGGACGACGCGCGTCTTGCCGACGTCCTCGGTAATTTCGAGCGTCGTCGGCAGTCGGAACAGAGGTGTCTGATCGTCGAGCGCCTGCGTCTGCTGGACCTGCACTCGGATGGTTTTGTCGGCGTTCTCGAAGTGCCAGCGGACCTTGAGCTCGGGGTGTCCCGCCTTGTAAGCCCACTGGTCGAAGAACCAACCGAGATCCTTTGCCGAGGCGGCTTCCATCGCCTTCCGGAAATCGTCGGTCTCGACGACCTGGAACTTGTGCGTGGCGACGTATTGGCGGATGCCCTTCCACCAGGCCTCGTCACCGAGCAGGCCCCGCAGGGCGTGCAGCACGCACGCCCCTTTCGCGTAGGTCACCCCGTCGAACATGTCCATCGATGATTCATAACGAAGCTCGACCAGCGGCCGGCGGTAGCTCTGGTCGCCGCCCAGATAGCCTCTCTGCGATCCGCGCATGTCGAGACGAAAGACATCCTGGCCGCGGTCGTGCTCGGCGAAGAGCGGGTCGAAATAGGACGCAAACCCTTCGTTGAGCCAGATGTGTGACCAATCCTTGCAGGTCAAGAGGTCGCCGAACCACTGGTGAGCGAGCTCGTGGGCGACCAGTCCGTCGGCGTCACCCTCCAGTGCGGCGATTTCGTCATGCAGCGCGGATTCGGTCATCGTGGTGGCGGAGATGTTCTCCATCCCCCCGGCGATGAAGTCGGGCACGCAGACCTGTGCGTACTTGACGTACGGGTACGGCTGGCCGGTCTTCTCGCCGAAAAAACGGATCATCCGCGGCGTTTTCCCCATGAATCGCCGCGCCGTCGCCTCGTCGACGTGCCTGGCCACATAATAGTCCAGCGGCAGGTCCCCCACCCGGTCGTGATAGACCGCGAAATCCGACCCGGCCAGCGAGATCAGGTAGCTCACGTGGGGCACGTCCATCTTCCAGTGGTAGGTTTTCGTATCGCCGCCATTCTCCTTGGTCTCGGCCAGGACCCCGTTGGACAGGACGAACAGGGGCTTCTCGACGGTGATGATCATCTCGCTGGTGGCACGTTCGTTCGGGTAATCGTAGCAAGGGACCCAGCAGTGCGTGTCCTCGGCTTCGCCCTGGGTCCAGAACGAGAGCCTCTTCTCTGGATAGGGCGCCTCGGGCAGCACGAAGTAGAGACCCCGCTCGGGTGAGCCGTGGTATTGGATCGCCAGGTCGATGGTGTCGCCGGGCCCATAGGCTCGATCAAGCTTGACCGTGAGCTTCTCACCCTTGGCGGTGAACCCGCAGGGGGTCGGCCTGGCTCCGAGCGTCACCTTCGTGACCTTGAGCTCGGGGCCGCAATCGAGCTCGAGCTGAGTGAGGTAAGGATGCAGAGGGCTGAGCGTGTGGGTCACTTTGCCGCGCACCTCGCGTTTTTTTGTGTCGATCACGAGCTCGGCCTTGATATGCTTGACGTCGAAGAAGCGGATCCGTTCCGTCCGCGGGGGGGTGCCACTCTTGGCGAACGGCCGCCGCGTCCTGGCCGGCCGGCCGGCGGAACCGGGATTCTGTGCCCAGGCGGTCGCACTTTGCAGACTGACTGCCAGGATGAACCAAGCTCCGATCCGACGAGTCGACCTGGACATGGTGTTTCCCGATGGGGTATGGAGTGAAGAATCAAGAATGGGACGATCGCGATCCAGAACGGACCGCACCCAGTCTCGGCGAACCAAGTGGAACCGCAGAAGAAAGCAGACGGTAGGTCAGGCTTACGAGCCTGACGTCAGGCTGGAAAGCCTGACCTACACCTGAGCGATCGTTTCCTCCGGCCCACTCAGAATGTGTGATTTTGACCCTTCGGTCGCGTTTCAGAACCAATGGTGCACGTTGTCCATTGTTCTACTCTCGAAGATGACACCCGGTCAATCCGCCCCTGTGACAATCCACGAGGGCGGCGGTCGCCGGAGCCGACCACCGGGTCCCTGCCGCCCTAGCGACGGGCGCGGACCGCGCCGGCGGAAGACCGGTCGAGCTGACCCCACATGAATCAATTTGGTTTTGTACGTCTCACCTGCGCCTCGCCGCGTACCGCGGTGGCCAATCCGCCGGCCAACGCCGCCGAGATTGTGCGCATCCTGGACCAGGTGGCCGACAGTGACCTCGTGCTGTTCCCGGAGCTCTGCGTCACCGGGTATACCTGCGCCGACCTGTTCGGGCAGTCGGCGCTCTTGGAAGCAGGCGTGGAGGCCACGCGGCGGATCGCCCTGGCGACCGCGGGCCGTGCACAACTGGTGGTCGTCGGCGCACCGATCCCGGTTGATAACAGCCTGTTCAATTGCGCCGTCGTGATCAGCGGCGGCGTGATTCGGGGGATCGTCCCCAAGAGCTACATCCCCAATTACAAGGAATTCTACGAGAGCCGCTGGTTCAGCCCGGCCGTCGACAACGTGCCGGAGGAGATCGACCTGGGAGATCTCCGGGTGCCGTTTGGGATCGACCTTCTCTTCGAGGCAAGGGCCCTTGCTGGTGGTTGCGGCTGTGGCAGCGTCGTGGTGGGTGTCGAGATCTGTGAGGACCTCTGGGTGCCCGTGCCGCCGAGCGCTCATCAGGCCATGGCCGGGGCGACCATCCTGCTCAACCTTTCGGCCAGTAACGAGACGATCGGCAAGAGCGGGTATCGCACCGATCTGGTGGTGGGTCAGTCGGGTCGATTGATCGCCGCCTATGCGATGGCGGGCTGCGGGCCGTCCGAATCGACGACCGACGTCGTCTTCGGCGGCCACTGCCTGATCGCCGAGAACGGCCGGTTGCTGGCCGAATCGCCCCGGGTCGGCGATGGCCTTCCGGTCCGCCGCGACTCTTACGCGATTACCCAGGACGTCGACGTCGCCAAGCTGTATGCCGATCGCCGGGTCACAACCAGCTTCGACGACGCCTGGTCGCTCGTGAAGCCCTTCCGTCGTATTCCGTTCGCGCTGGCCGAGACGATGGATGGCCTGAAGCGCGAGGTGCCGGGCACGCCGTTCGTGCCGCCGCATGGGCCGGAGCTGCACCGCCGCTGTATGGAGATCTTCGGCATCCAGTGCGCGGGGCTGGCCAAACGGATCGAACAGCTCCCTCCCGCCACGGCGCTCAATATCGGCATCTCCGGCGGCCTGGATTCCACGCTCTCGCTTCTGGTCGCGGTCACGACCTGCGACATGCTCGGCCTGGACCGCCGGCTGGTCCACGGCCTGACGATGCCCGGCTTCGGCACGACGGAGCGGACCCGGACCAACGCGGTCGCCCTCATGGAACACCTTGGGGTCTCCGCCCTGACGATCGACATCAGCGCGCTGGCGCTTCAGGCTTTTCAGGAGATCGGCCACGCCCCGTTCGGTCTCGACTGCGCCAACCTGAACGTCGAATCGTTCCGCGCCGCGCTGGCGCGCGTACCAAGGGAGGCCTGCCACGACCTCACTTTCGAGAACGTGCAGGCCCGCCTGCGGACGTTTCTGCTCATGTCGAAAGGGTTCGTCGTCGGCACCGCCGACCTGTCGGAGCTGGCGCTGGGATGGTCTACCTACAATGGCGACCACATGAGCATGTACAACCCGAATTGTTCGATTCCCAAGACGCTGGTGAAATTCCTGGTCCGCCACGTGGCGACGAACCAGCTTCCGGAAGGGCCGGTGCGGCGGACGTTGCTCTCGATCGTCGAGACGACGATTTCACCGGAGCTGCTGCCGGCCTCGACGGCAGGTGAGATCGAGCAGTCGACCGAGGCCACCCTGGGCCCTTACGAGCTGCACGACTTCATCCTGTATCACGCGCTGCGCTGCGGCTATTCGCCCGCGAAGATTTTGTTTATCAGTCGATTCGCCACCTTCACTCAGCCGTATTCGCGCGAGTTGATCGAGCGGACGATGCGCACGTTCTACACCCGTTTCTTCCAGCAGCAGTACAAGCGGTCGTGCGTACCGGACGGTCCCAAGGTCGGCACCGTCAGCCTGTCGCCCCGCGGCGACTGGCGGATGCCGTCCGACGCTGATCCGGCTGAATGGTTGAAGTGGGACGGATCGTGAGTCCTTACTCACGCCAGCAGCTCCTTGCGGATCTTGGCCGCGCCTTCGGGGCCGATGAGCTTCCCGTTCAGGCCCTGGTAGGCGAAGGTGAGCTTCCAGGCGTCGAGGCCCAGCAGGTGGAGGATGGTGGCCTGGAGGTCGCGGATGCTCATCGGGCTCTCGGTGATGGAGTAGCCCAGATCGTCGGTGGCGCCCATGGTGATGCCCGGCTTGATGCCACCGCCGGCCATCCAGATGGTGAAGCAGTGGGGGTGATGGTCGCGGCCCAGGAACTTCGAGCCGTCCCGGGCCTCGTTCATGGAGGTGCGGCCGAACTCGCCTCCCCAGACGACCAGGGTCTCCTCCAGCAGCCCGCGGCGTTTGAGGTCCGCGAGCAAGGCCGCGATCGGCCGGTCGACCTCCTTGCACTTCTCCGGGAGGTGTTTGACGATGTCGTCGCCGGTGCCGGTACCGTGGCAGTCCCAGCCCCAATCGAAGAGCTGGACATAGCGCACGCCCCGCTCGACCAGCCGGCGGGCCAGCAGGCAATTGTTGGCGAATGAGGCTGCCCCCGGCCTGGCCCCATACTCTTCCAAGATCGGTTCCGGCTCCTGGCGGATGTCCATCACTTCGGGAACGGACATCTGCATGCGAAAGGCCAGCTCGTACTGGCTGATCCTCGTCAGGGTCTCGGGATCGCCGAACTCGGCAAGCTCGTACTCGTTGAGCTGCCGCAGCGCGTCCAACGTGCGGCGGCGGTCGGCGCGGTCCATCCCCTTGGGATCGCTGACGTAGAGGATCGGATCGCCCACCGTCCGGCACTGCACCCCTTGATACACGCTGGGCAGGAAGCCCGTACTCCAGAGGGCTTTCCCGCCGGTCGGGTCGGTCCCACCGCTGATCAAGACGACGAAGCCGGGCAGGTCCTGGTTCTCCGAGCCCAGGCCGTAGGTGATCCACGAGCCCATGGCAGCGCCGCCGTTGCGGGGCGAACCTGTGTAGAGGAAGAGCTCCGCCGGAGCATGATTGAACTGGTCGGTGTACATCGACCTGATGATGGCGACGTCGTCGACAACACCGCGGAACCGCGTCCAGAGATCGCTCAGCTCAGCGCCGCTCTGGCCGCATTTCTGAAACCGGTGGGGGGAGCCGAGCAGCTTGGGGTGCCCCTTGATGAACGCGAACTTCTGGTTCTTGAGCAGCACATCGGGACAAGGCTGCATGTTGTGCTTGACCAGCTCGGGTTTGAAGTCGAACAGGTCCTGCTGGGGCGGTCCGCCCGACATGTGCAGGTAGATGACGCTCTTCGCCTTGGGCGCGAAATGCGGTGGCCGGAGTGCCATGGGGTTGTCGGCGGAGGGGGGCAGGCTCCGGCTCGGGCCCTGGCCCCGGGCCGCGGACCCTGCGCCTGAGCCGATGCCGGCTCCCTCGCGGTCCAAGAGTAGCGCCAGGGCGATGGCGCCCAGCCCGGTCTGCGAGGTCTTGAGGAATTGGCGGCGGGTCTGCGCCCGTGCCTGCTGCAGTTCGAGGGGCAGTTCCAGGTCCATGGGAATCAGCCTTTGGTCAACAAGCCGTCGAGGTTCAAGAGCACGTTGGCGACCGTGGTCCAGGCGGCCAGATCGGCCGGGTCCATGCCCGGCGGCAAAGGCCCGAGCGGGTCGGCGGCCAGGGCCATGGCGGCTAGTTGGTTCTTGCGGTACTTTTCATATTCAGCGGTATGGAGGGTGACGAGCGGCTCGACCTGCTCGGGCCGCGGAGGCCGGCACAGGCAGAGCTGCAGGCCGTATCGGGCGCGGGCTTCGACATTCGCGCCCCCCTCACGCACGATCCGGCGCGCCAGGGCCTGGGCGGCCTCGACATAGACCGGGTCGTTCAAGGTCACGAACGACTGGAGCGGGGTATTGGTCCGGACCCGCTTGATCGCACAGATCTCGCGGCTGGGGGCATCGAAGGTGGCCATCGAGGGATACGGGACGGTCCGCCGCCAGAATGTGTAGAGAGCGCGGCGGTAGCGGTCCTCGCCGCCGCTGGTCGACCAGGTGCGCTGGCCGTTGAACGCCGCCTGCCACAGCCCCGCGGGCTGGGGAGGGAAGACGCTCGGCCCGCCGACCTTGAGGCTCAAGAGTCCGCTCAGGGCCAGGGCCTGGTCGCGGACCATCTCGGCCTCGAGCCGGACCCGGGGCGCGTGCGCCAGCAAGCGGTTCCGCGCGTCCTTGTCCAGAAGCTCGGGCGTGGTCCTCGATGACTGCCGGTAGGTCGCCGACGTGACGATCAGCCGCAAGAGCGACTTGGTGTCCCAGCCCGACTCCTTGTACTGGACGGCCAGCCAATCCAGGAGCTCGGGATGGCTGGGCGGCTCGCCCTGCGTGCCGAAGTCCTCCTCGGTCTCGACAAGGCCGGCACCGAAGATCTGGGCCCAGAAGCGGTTGACCGCCACCCGCGCCGTCAAGGGGTTGTTGGGATCGACGAGCCACCGCGCCAGCCCGAGCCGGTTCGCCGGCCCACCGGCCGGGTACGCATGAAGCGCCCGGGGCACCCCCGGCTCGACCGGGTCGCCGGGGTCGAGGAAGTTCCCCTTGCGGAGGATGCGCGTCACCCGCCGGCGGCTGGCCGCCAGCTCGACCATCACCGGCAAGGCCGGGATCGCCGGCTTTGACTTCTCGAGCGCGGCGATCTGGTCGCGCACCGGCTTCAACTCCGGCGCGATCGAACGGAAATGCCGCGCCACCACCTCGACCTGGGGCTTGGTCCGTTTTTCGGCCGGCGTGTCGAGGACCTTGAGGACTTCCTTGGGCACGTCCTTCCGCGCGGCCGCATTGGAGGGAGCCAGGCTCGATTCCCACCTGGCCTGGGCGGCGGCCAGTACGGCCGTGGGTGTCTCCAGTGTCTTCTTCATCGCGGCGATCCGGTCGTCGACCTGCTGGATTCGTCGGGAGATTTCCGGGGTCGGCGCGGGAATGACCGGGCTCTCGTTGGGCTGGTCGTTGTCGGCCGTTTGGTTGAAGAATGCGTAGAACTTGTAATACTCCTCGTGTGTGATCGGGTCGTACTTGTGGCTGTGGCACTTGGCGCAGCCCATGGTCAACCCCATCCAGACCTGCATCGTGGTGTCGACCCGGTCCTTGATCGCGGCCACGCGGAACTCTTCGTCGTCGGTGCCCCCCTCGGTGTTGGTCATCGTGTTGCGGTGGAAGGCGGTGGCCATTCGCGCTTCGAGGGTCGGATTGGGGAGCAGGTCGCCGGCGATCTGCTCGACGGTGAACCGGTCAAAAGGGAGGTTGCGGTTGAAGGCGTCGATGACCCAGTCGCGGTACCGCCAGATGTCGGGCCGCAGCGGGTCCGAGCCATAGCCGGCCGAGTCGGCGTAACGAGCCAGGTCCAGCCACATCCGTGCCCACCGCTCGCCGTAGGCCGGGTCGCCCAGGAATCGGTCCACGGTCCTCTCGAAAGCGTCGGGGGCCGGATCTTGGATGAAGCGATCGACTTCTTGGGGCGTGAGGGGAAGGCCGCGGAGATCGAGGCTGGCGCGGCGCAGGAGCGTATGACGGTCGGCCTCGGGCGAAGGTTTGAGCCCCTCTTTCTCCAACCGGGCCTGGATCCAGAAGTCGATGCCGTTCTTGGGCCATGCCTTGTTCCGCACCTCGGGGAGTGGCAGGGCCCGGGGGGCAATCAAGGCCCAATGCGAGGCGTACTCGGCCCCTTGCTCGATCCAGCACCGCAAGACTTCGACTTCGGCCGGGGTGAGGCGATTGCCCGTTTTCCTGGGGGGCATACGAAGCGTGTCGTCTAGATCGGTGATCTTCAGGACCAGCTCGCTGGATTCGGGGTCGCCGGGTACGATCGCCGTCTCGCCATCTTTGAGCGGCTTGACGGCCGCCTCGCGGCGGTCGAGCCGTAGCCCCTTGGCCCGTTTCGCCTCGTCCTGCCCGTGGCAGGGGAAGCAGTTCTTGGCCAGGATCGGCCGGACCTCGCGGTTGAAGTCGACCTTTCGGGCCTTGGGCGCGCCCGGTTCCGCGGCCGTCGCCAAGCCCGCATGCCGGCCGGCGATCACCTCAAGAGCCAGCAGCGCGCCCATCAGCATGAGGCGGGAAGAGAACCGCGGCTGGAATCGTTTGGGGCCTGTTTCGTGGCGCATGATTGGTTTCATCTCTTCGACTCGCACCGCGGTGTCGGTGTCGGTCGGCCGTTGCTGGTTGGCTCGGCGTCAGGCGGGCGGCTTCCCTGCGATCTCCAGGGCGGGTAGGCGCATCCTTGCGAATGAGTCCATCCTTATTATCGGCTATTGCATGGCTGCGCTCAAGATCCCGAGTTCGATTCGCCACTCGCTGGCTTGTCCGGGAGCATCGGGCGTGGCCGTCTAGAAATGATTATATAATATGTACATTGCAATAATCAATGAGGCCGAAAGCCTCTCCCAGCAAATTGGGATCGATTTCGGCTTCACCTGAAGTCTCCAGCCGAAAGATGGAATTCTGGAGGATCGGGATTAGCGATTTCAGTTCCTCGCGCGTTTGGTCCGGCGGCCGTGTTCGAGTCTGATGAGAGAGGATGTCGGCTGCCTTGAGAACCAGCCGAGGAGGATTCTTCTCCGAATTCAACAGAATCGCCTGAGCTTCTTCGATCGCGGTGGAAGGGGACGACATCCATAGAGAATGCAAGGCCAGGTATCTGTAGTTCGCATTGTCCGGATCGAGTTCGCTGGCTCGTCGCAGGAATGCGGCAGCGATGGGGTGCTCACCGGCTTCCAACCACGCCCTGCCTCGCAAGTACGCCAAGCTCGCGGGAGGGATGTGTCGCGCGTAAATCCGCAACAGTTCCAACGCCTTGTTGAAGTCTTTCGATTTCCGGGCTTCCAGCGCTGCTTCGAGGTCGGCCATCACTTCGGCGGTGATGGGTGAAACGTCCGCGAGCGGTTCATCCGTCAAAGAATAGAAATCGGCGGAGATCCCGTTCACACTGGCGATTTCCTCGCCAGAGAGTCGACCTCCAGGCTCGTCCATCCGCTCGCGTAGCGCTTCCCCATCGGATGTTTCATCTCGCCCCTCTCTGAGAGCGACGTGAAGGTCGTAGAGCAGACGGGCGTATTCCATGAAGTCCGGGTTACCGAAAAATTGAACATCTAACATGATTCATATCTCATCAATGGTCCAATCAGCTTGAGTCGCGGCAAGGTCGTCTTGAAACTGGCGCTCTGGCACCGAATGAGCGGGCACAACGTTTCCGGCATGAATGTCGTGTCCTTTCAAGACCAATGATAACCGAGAGTTCAACAGCCCTGGAGAAAAGGGGCCTTGTCCGAAACGAAAGCAGGCAAGTTGGTTGGAACCGGCCGCGCCGGGAAAGATCGGTTTGAGGCGTTTCGGAACAAGGTGAGGAGGTAGCCCTCGCCAATTCTCGGCGACCGACATTCCTTTTCCGTTCAAAATCACGTCTCCGTCCTCATCTAGGTCGATATCTGCATTTGGGTTCGGAGGAACCCGAACTCCCAGTTCCTTCGAGCTCGAGCCAACCACGGGCGAGCCGTCATCGGCCTGCTTCATCGCGCGGTAAATCGTCGGCATCACTGTTTCGTTGCCAAGAAAGCTCCCAGCCGTCTGTTGGATCAACCTCCAAGGCCATTCTATCATGGATCGAACGATTACCGGCAATCTCTTCCGCCCGTCGAAGAGGATGACCGAGGAGCAATCCCATCAATTGCTTCAAAAACTATTTGAAGGAGAAATCGAGAGGATCCTGTCGAACCAGCACGAGTGAGAGCCGCTTCAGAGGGCTCGTCTCCCGCTCTTCGAGAGGGTGTGATCGCGCCCATGCCATTGATTACGCGACCTTTTTGTGCTTTCTCTCCTGGGAACCTGCCTGAGTTCCCACTTCAGGAAGCGTCTTCGCTTGCAGGTATGCTTGGTAGACTTGATGCCAAAGGCCGCTCAATTGG
>JBIOJM010000257.1:0-14980 GCA_044450785.1 Isosphaerales bacterium | reverse complement strand
GGCTTGGGCGGAGTTGGGACCGGGACGACCGGAGTCGGCCGGGGCGGAGTGGGTGGGGTGGACGTATCGGGCGTTGGGACCGCCGGCTTGGGCGGAGTCGCAGCCGGCTCCGACGGGACCGGATTCGGTGGAACCGGAGGAGCCGCCTCGGACGGGATCGAGCTCGGTGACGTCTCGCCAACGACCGGCACGCCGTAATTGAACTGCAACGCATAGCCGAAGATCGGCGGGTCGTAAGGCGATTCGTAGCCATAGCCACCACCGTAGCTATCGTAGGCGTGATAACTGTGCTTACCGTGGCCACAGCAACCGAAGAGCTTCGCCAGGAGCCCACACCCATGATGGCCGCCCCCGTAGCCGCCGCCATAGCCGCTCGAATAGCACGACGAGTAGCCGCCGCCGTAACAGCCGCCGCCGAAGCCGCCTGCGTAGCACGATGAGTAACAGCCGCTGTAGCCGCTCGTATAGCAGCCGGAATAAGACGACGGGGCGACGTAGTTGGGGTACACGTTCGCGTAGCAGCCGCCGCCAAAGCAACCATAGGTCGGCGGGGCGTAAACCACGTCGTAGCATTTGTTATGACAGCCCAGACCGCTGAGGGCCATCAACATCACAACAGTTCCCTGCATTGTATCCCTCCCAGGTGCGAAATCGAGGAGAATCAATTAAACTCTACTCAAAGTCCCTAGATTCTACTAACAAGGATACCCTAGATTCAACTGGAAAAGTTAAAATAGCTGGAAAAACGCGACTGGATAATTTGGGCACTGTTGACACCGGGGATGCGGTGACGGCGAATTCCGAGAGTTTCTGGCCGGGAGGGATCGTTGCGGGTATGGTTGAGCAGTCGAGGATTCCACGGCACGTCTGGTACGGCTGGCCTGGTCGATGGCTCGGCCCGATTCCCCCATTTCGAGTGAAGGGGCCGGGAGGCCGGCATGACGAGCAGATCACGTGGTCGTACGGGTGCTACGGCCTCGGCCGCGATCGGGTCTTCGGCACCGCCGGCTGGAGGGGCCGCGCGGGATCGAAGGGCGGGCGAGTCGGGCGATGGACCCTCCACGAAGACGAGGGGACAGGGCACGTGGCCGGGCCCGGCACGGGTCGCGGTGAGTCTCGCGCTCATGTTTCACCTCGCGGCCGTGCTCGCCGGGGCACTCGGAGTCCCTCCCTCGTCAATGCTGGAACGGACGATCGCCGACCTGTTCTTGCCGTACTACGACCTGGTCGACGCCGGTTACTCCTACCGCTTTTACGCCGAGCCGTCGCCGACGCCGGTTGTTACGGCCACGCTCAGGTTTGGCGACCGCCGGCCTGAGGAGACGGTGCGCCTGCCGGGGCGAGAGGTGGCCGGTCCTCGGATGCGGCACCAGCGGCAGTTGGCCCTGGCGAATGCGCTTTTCATGAACGTGCAGGAAGCCAGGCAGCGGACCGGTGACGGCAGCCAGAGCCGGTTGGCCCGCGCTTATGCCCGCCATCTCTGCGCGTCCCGACCCGACTGCCGGATGGTGACTCTTCACCTGCAGCAGCATCTGATTCCCGATTTGGACGAGGTGCGCGAGGCGATCTCGGCGCCCGGCGCGCCGCGGTTCGACCTTTTCGCCGAGTCGCTGTTAACCACGCCGGAGTGGATCGGAGATTACCCGTGCGACGGCTTTTGAACGACGTCGCGAGCTACCTGACCGAGCTGGCGGGTGCCACGCGGCAGGGCTGGAACACCTTTTTTTTCAGCTCCGCCGACCCGACGTCGCTTGGGTTGATTCGCGTTGCGGCCGGCTTGCTGGCGTTCTGGAGCCTGCTGGTCTTCGGCCTGGACTTGCATGACTATTTCGGCTCGCGGGGCTGGGCAGCCCCGGACGTGATCCGGGCGCTCGAGCGGCCGCTGGCCTGGTCGTTCTGGTTCATGGTGCCCGACCCATGGCTGCGGCCGGTCTGGTGTGTCTGCCTGGCGGTCTTGGGGCTGTTCACGGTCGGGCTGTTCAGCCGCTCGACGTCCGTGCTGAGCTGGGTGATCGTGGTCTCGACCGTTCGGCGGGTGCCGATCGCGCTCTACGGGTTTGACCAGGTCCTCTCGACTCTGATGTTTTACCTGGCGGTGACGGGGGCCGGCGGCCAGTCCGTCTCTCTCGATCGGTTTTGGCGACGATGGCGTCAGGCTCGGGCGGAGGCAGCGTCAGGTCGGGCGTTCCAGCGGGCGGCTGGTCCAGGCCGGCGCGTCGCGCCGGAGGAGCCGGGCATCCCGCCCGCCACGGTCTCGGCCAACCTGGCCTTGCGGCTGATCCAGCTCCACCTTGTCGTCATCTACGGCCTGGCTGGCCTGGCCAAGCTTCAGGGCCGATCGTGGTGGAACGGCACCTCCGTGTGGAAGACCATGACGACCGGCGAGTTCGTGGTGCTGGATTTCACCGCGCTGGCCGCGTGGCCGTTGCTCGTCAATTTATTGACGCACGTCAGCCTGGCGCTGGAGCTGGTTTATCCGGTGCTCATCTGGGTTCGGATCGTGCGGCCCATTTTGCTGGCCGGCGTGGCGGTGCTTCATGTGGGGATTGCCGTGATGAGCCCGGGTTTGACGGAATTCGCCCTGGTCATGCTGGCGGGGAACGTGGCGTTCGTTTCCGGCGGGTGGCTTCGCGGGCTGGTTAGATGATTCGGGTATCTGCCGGGGGTCGCGTGGGGCGGCCGTCGTGTGTACAATTGGTTGGCAGCCACTCGGCCGCGCGATGTCCCCTGCACCGACCTAGTCTGCGGGATCCATTTTTCGAACGTCGCCCATCGCTTCTCGCGACCGAGGACACACTCAATATCATCACGACCCGATCGCGACCCTGGCAGACACCGAGGAGGCGCGTCACTGATGAACCAGGCCCCAGATACGTCGCACGAGCCCGCACTTCGAGCTCCAAGCGATGAGGACCTCACACCGCCCCGCCGCATGTTTCTTTTCGAGCGCGGCTGGAGAATCGGCGTGAAGGCCGGCAGCCACCGCGAGTACTGCTACATGATGGCTCCCGGACAGGATTACTATCACCGGCTGCACGACTGCGAGATCTTTCTCTATCGCGAAGATGAGAAGCTGTGCCTTGACTGCGCGGCCCGGCGGGGCCTGATCGCTCTTACGCCCAAGCGGCTCCGCGATGTGATCTTTTCGATCAGTGCCGACATGGACGCCGTCCCCCTCGAGATCGACTGGCGCGAAGCCAAACGGACGAGCGGATGATGCCGGCATCCTGGGTCGAATGAAAGAGGATCGCCCACTAGCTTGCTGGCATTCCACGGAGCACCACCCATGAGCGTTACCCAGGTTGTCTCGCCGCCGCAACTAGGCCCGGCCTCGGCCGGAGTCCTGATGACCCCCGAGGAATTCGACGCAGTGGAGGAGTGGGATGACGAGTACCGTTACGAGCTGATCCATGGAGTACTGGTCGTGAGTCCACCTCCGCTCGAGCAAGAGGCCGATCCTAACGAAGTCCTGGGATACTTATTGCGGCGCTATCGTGACGATCATCCCCAGGGATCGGCGCTCGATAAAACGCTTCCGGAGCGGTTCATCCGCACCGAGACCAGTCGCCGCCGCGCCGATCGTGTGATCTGGGCCGGGCTGGGCCGGCGGCCGGAGCCCAAGCTCGACGTTCCGACGATCGTCGCCGAGTTTGTCTCCGAGGGAAAGCGCAACTACAAACGGGATTACGAGGAAAAGCGGCGGGAGTATCTCGAAATCGGCGTGCTCGAGTACTGGGTGATCGACCGCTTTCAACGGACCATGTCGGTGTTCCGCAACCAGCCCGGCGAGCCGCCGATGCGGGTGGTCGCCGCCACGGAAACGTATCAAACTCCGTTGCTTCCCGGCTTCGAGCTTCCCCTGGCCATGCTCCTGGCCGCCGCCGACGAGTGGGAAGAGACGAATTGAGCCGGCCTGCCCAAGTGGGGCGGGCCTGATTCGTCCTCGTCACCAAGCTTCACCAAAGGGGTGGGGTCCCTCCCGTGTTGATTTCTCCGGTCGAAATAGTAACGATTCCCTAAGGAGAAGGGGGGATCGGGCCGATGAGTGTGTCTTCGAAGTGTTACTATGCGTTGCGGGCTGTCTATGCGTTAGCCGATCATGCGGGGCCGGAGCCGCTCAAGATCCACGATATCGCCGAGAGAGAGCAGATTCCGATCCGGTTCTTGGAGGTGATCTTGAACCAGCTCAAGGGAGGTGGCTTCGTACAAAGCCGGCGCGGGGCGGAGGGGGGTTACCGGCTGGCGCGGTCCGCCGAGCATCTGACCGTGGGCGAGATCATGCGATACATCGACGGCCCGATCGCGCCGGTCGACTGCGTGAGCCAGACGCGCCCCAAGGTGTGCGAGTTCCCCGGCGGCTGTCATTTCTATTCATTTTGGGCGCGCGTCCGCCAGGCAATTTCCGATGTGGTCGACAAGACCACCTTTGCTGACCTGATCCGCGAAAGTCACGAGCGCGGCACCGCCCATGTCGGTGATTGGATCATCTAGATGTCGAAGACCGAGCGAACCGACTCCGACAAGTCTGAATTCCGCACGAGTATCTCGCTGATCGCCCGGGTCCGCGATCGCACGGACGCCGAGGGCTGGCGCGAGTTTTACCAGTTCTACCAGCCCTTGCTCAGGCGTTACATGCGAAGCCTCGGGCTCGAGGAGCACACGGCGAATGACGTGATCCAGGACGTATTCGTCCGGCTGTTGCAATCACTTCCCACCTTCGAGCTCGACGGCAAACGAGGCCGGTTCCGCAGCTACCTCTGGAAGCTGACGTATTCCGCCCTGGTCGACCAGGCGCGGCGCGTCAAGGCGCGCCGGCAGGCGGAGGAAGAGTGGGTCCAGCGATTCCAGAGCGCAAACGAGGCCGAGAGCCTGAAGGTTCACCACGAGTTGAACGAGATCAATCACCAGCAGGTCCTGGCAAGGGCCTTGCCACGGGTCCAGTCGGTGACCTCTTCAACAGCCTGGACATGCTTTGAGCAGCGATTGCTCCGCGACCGGCCGGGCACTGTCATCGCCGCCGAGCTCGGGATCTCGTCCAAGGCCGTCTTCGTCTATGCCTCACGTGTGTTGAAAGCGGTCCGGAAGCAGTGCACCGCAATCGCGGAGGAACTGGGTGATGAGCCCATCGATTGGCTGCCTCGAGGAACCTGAGTTCCTGGTCCTGCTTTTCACCAATCGTGCTGGTGGGTGATGCGGACTGAAGGGGGCCATCCACCCCCTCTCAACCCACCATCCAGGGATCGTATGTGCCGATGTTCCAGAGATGCCCTTCGAGGTCGCGGCAGGAGAATCCGCGTCCACCGTAATCTTCGTCCTTGATGTCGATCTCAATCCGCGCGCCGGCGGCCTTTGCCCGCGCATAGATCGCGTCGGCGTCCGAGACGATCAGGTACGGGCTCTGCGTCTCGGCGCCCCCAATCTCGTCCGGTTGCCTCATGAGCCGCCCGAACTCGGATTCGACAGCCGACCCGAGCATGATCATCCCGTTGCCGAAGCTGAGCTGAGCGTGCGCGATCGAACCATCCTTGTTGGGCACGACGAGCTGCTTTTCGAAGCCGAACGTATCGTACAGCCATTTGATCGCGGCATTCGCATCCCGATAGCGCAGGCATGGGATCACCGTCGACGTTGTATTCTTCGCAAAAGAGGGCATGTCGATTCTCGGGTTTTTTGGATGCTCAATCGGATTCTACACCAGCCGCCACACCGAGCCTAGATTACCGGATCTTGGAGGTGCGTTGCCCTCATCTGAGTAGGATTTCCAGAAGACCTGACTCTTTCTTCCATGATTTCTCAGAATTTGGGAATAATCGCCAGACGTTTCGCACTATGATGTGAATCATCAAAGGAGAACCGTCGCGATGGCCGGCGAGATGAGAAACGCTGTACTGTTGAGAGAGGTCCGGACGCTCTTCAGTTTCGGGGTGGTCCGGGACTCATCAGATCGCCAGCTTCTGGAGCGGTACTTGACCGCCGACCACGCGGAGGCCGAGGCGGCCTTCACCGTGTTGGTCGAGCGCCACGGCCCGATGGTCCTGCACGTTTGCCGGCAAAATCTCGACGATTCGCACGACGCCCAAGACGCCGTCCAGGCCACGTTTCTGGTGTTCCTGCGCCGCGCGGGGTCGATCCGTAATCGCGACTCGTTGGCCAGTTGGCTCTTTGGAGTCGCCGTGCGGGTGGCGCGGCGGGCGCGGTATGCCGCGATTGTGAGGCGGTTTCATGAGCGACATTCCGGCGATCTCGCGGCTGCGCGTTCCAAGGCAACGAACGGACACTCCGAGCGCCTGGAGGCGCTGCACGAGGAGATTGCCCGACTTCCGGAACGATACCGGGAGCCGATTGTGCTCTGCCATCTCGAAGGGCTGTCCACCGCGGCCGCGGCCCAGCGGCTTGGGTGTGCTCACGGGACGGTCCTCTCCCGACTGGCGCGGGCCCGTGAGCAGTTGCGTCGGCGGCTGGTCCATCGCGGCCTTGCCGTCCCCGCCGGACTGCTCGCGGCGAGCTTGGTGCTTCCCGAGTCGGCGACTGCCTTGCCAGCGGTACTGGTAAATTCCACCGTACAGGCCGCGATGGGCGCCTTGGCCGGCGGAACGGATTTGGCCGCGGCCGTCACTCCCTCCGTCGCCATGCTGACGCAAGCCACTTTGAGGACCCTATTCATGACGCGAATCACGCTGGCCGCGGCCCTGATGGCGACGGCTTCCGCCTTGGCCGTTCTGACGATTCCCATGGTTCGCCCGGGCCTGAGAGCCGGTTCGCAGGCTGTATCCACGGACAAACGGACGCAGGGACACCAAGAGAAACCGCGAACCATCGAGCAAAGGATGCTTCTTGCCCGTGACCTGGAAGACGCTCTGTACAAGGTCCTCAAGCGGGACCACGAGTTCAATGATCCTCGCTGGCCCTTCATGATCAAGGTCCGCGAGGTCCAGGACAAGACTTTGATCGACGCGAGCTTCACGCACAGGGCCAAGGGCAAGGTCAACGGGTTTGACGCGGTCATTCAGGCCAAGCGTGCCGTCCTCCGCGTCGATCTGGAGGCGAAGCTCATCCGCGTTTTCCTCGAAGAGAGTGAGGTGCAGCATCTCGTCCGCGACAACGACATCATCCTGATCAACAACCAGATTCTGGAAATCCCGATTCCCGCCGACAACCAGCTCATGACGGATCAGACCTTGCGCGGCCGGGCGGAGGCAGCACCGGAGTTCCGAATCGTGGAGATGGACAGCGACCAGGCCGCGTCGCTCGACTACTCCCACGACGGCAAGACAATCGCCACGGCGGGGTTCGACGGAGTCGTCCACTTGTGGGACGCGGTCAAGGGCACGCATCTCGGCGCACTGACGGGCGAGAAGAAGTCGACCATCCGGTCCGTGACCTTCGCTGCCGACGGCAAGACCGTGGCGTGCGTGAATGACGCGGGGCTCGTGAGGCTCTGGGATGTAACGACGGGAACGTTGAAGCAGACCTTGCCCGGCCTGAGCGAGTCGATGCGCGAGGCCGCCCGCACCTTCATGCTCGACTCGGTCGCCTTCGCGCCCGATGGACGCCTGCTCGCTGTCTCCGGGTTTGGACCAATCAATGCCGAACCGCCTAACCGGATCTATGAGCTCAGGGTCTTCGACGTGCAGGCGGGGAAACCCAAGTGGTCGCATCTGGGCCGCGGGGAACAGGCGTGTTCTCTGGCCTTCGCTCCCGATGGTGAGACCCTGGCGCGCGGCGGCTGGAAAACGGTCCAGCTCTGGAACGCGAAGACTGGAGAGCCGATCCGGACTCTGAATCCGACCAAGGGCACGATCTTTGCCGTTGCGTTCACGCCGGATGGGCGGACGCTGGTCGGCGGAGGAAACATCCCTACCGAAGACGTCAATCACCAAGCGGGACTCGTCACTCTCTGGAATGACACAACGGGACAGATCATCCACACGCTCGAGGGCCACAGGGGCGGGGTGCATGCTGTCGCAATCGCACCGGACGGCAAGACGGTTGCCACTGGTGGTGACGGCCGCATCAGGAATTTCGGCAATGAGCAGAGGCTCCTCAGCGAGGTCAGGATGTGGGACATCGCGACCGGCAGGCTCCTGTGGACAGTCGATGGGGAGATGGGCACTGTCAGAGGTCTGGCCTTCGCGCCGGATAGCAAGACGCTCGTCTATTGCGACGACGAGGTCGTCGGCGTCATCGATGTCCAGACCGCGAAGATCGACGGCACCCGCACCCTGACCAGGACGAAGCTGACGCCCCGGCCTTGAGACGTGGCTCGGAGATGATTCACGACGCCGTGCACCGACTCGATCTCGGGACGATCGGCGTGCGCTTGGCTCGAGTGGGTGATCCCGACTGACTGGGTCTCGCCAATGCCCTGGCAACAAACTCGGGCCGAAACGCGGACCGCCGGTCTCAACGATTCGCCAGTTCTTTCCACGCCCACAGGCAGGCCAGGAAGAACCGCTTCTCGTTGGAAGGCGCGAGGTTCTTAAAGCTCTCGATATCTTGCCTGACCCGCGCGATCAGGGCAAGGACATCGGAACGTTCGAAGCGCTCCGTCAGGTCGTAGTCGGCGAGGTGCCGGCTATCTTGGAGATCGACAAAGGTATTCGCCAGTTCCCGGATTTCCCCAGGAACGGTAAAGCCCACAGGCAATCCCTTGGCGACCCCTTTCTTGAGAGTTCCGCCCGCAAAGGACTTGCAGGCTTCTTTCATGACCGCGTGGGCGAAGGCTCTCCCGAGTACCTGACGGAATGGCGCCTGGTTGTGCAGTGCCCCAATCTGGACCCGGCAAGCTTCGTCGACCAGGAGATGAAACACCGCATAGTAGGCCGATGAGATCGCGCGACGGAGGTTTGCCTGTTTCGGTTTCTTGACGTCGATTTTCGCCAGCCTGACCGCCTGATCCAGTAAATCCTCATGCGCGGATCATTCCTCGTCTTCCTTTTGGTGTTCGTCGATCTCGCTTTGCTTTGCTAACCGCATGTAAGGCCACAGCTCGACGCCCAGCTCACGTATCCTGTTGTGAATCGCGGTTTTCAGGGCGGTAATGTCCTCTCCTCTGAACTTCTCGACGTTCACACTCTCGTCCAGGATCACCGTCACGCGCAAGGCATCCTCTCCGTCAGTATCGACGTAGTCCTCGACCCGGATGTCGACGACCCGAGGATTGCGTGGCAGCTTCGATTTCAGTTTGCTGAGTTTCAAGGCATCCTGGATCTTTTGATCGACCGGCATGGCAATGCTCCCTTCAATGATTCGGGTCCTGGGATTTCGCACGACGCTCGATCGGGAAGCCCGAGATATTGCCATTCTCCGAATCCTCGCCCCGGAGTTCAATCTCGGGTGTGAGCGCCTTTCCGGGGCGGAGCTGCAACCGGCGGCGTTTATGCTGGTGGCCGATCCGGACTGAACGGGGCCATCTTCCCCCTGGAGGATGAAGCGGCCCTGCTCGGCTCTCGCTCTGGACGGACAGCATACGGCTAGGCTAGAACAGAGTCACCCCAAGGGTGAGTTCCTGGCTGATCTCGGAGTCCGGCCGCTCGCCCGGCTCGTTTGCCGCCTTTTCTACGGAGGGATCGAATCGATGAGACGGATCAAACGCGGCATCGCCGGCCTGGGCCTGGCGTGGATGGCCCTGGTGGCCTCGACCGCGGTGCTCTTCGCCACCGAGCCGCCGCGGGCCGAGCCCAGGAAACCGCAAATCCCGGTGCTCAAGGTCGAGAAATACTCGCTGCCCAACGGCCTGACGATCCTGCTCCACGAGGACCACAAGACGCCGGTGGTGGCAGTCAACCTCTGGTACAGGGTCGGCTCGAAGGACGAGAAGCCGGGTCGAACCGGCTTCGCGCACCTCTTCGAGCACATGATGTTCCAGGGCTCGAAGAACCACGACCGAGATTATTTCATGCCCCTCGAAAAGCTTGGCGCCGAGCTCAACGGAACGACGGCCGAAGACCAGACGATGTATTACGAGACGGTGCCCAAGAGCGCGCTCGAGCTGGCACTCTGGCTCGAGGCCGATCGGATGGGCTTCCTGCCGCCGGCGATGACGCAAGCAAAGCTCGACAACCAGCGCGACGTGGTCAAGAACGAGCGGCGGCAAACGGTCGACAACGTGCCCTATGGCCAGGCGGAGGAGGTATTGCTGAGGGCGCTTTATCCCGCCGGTCATCCTTATCACCACAGTGTCATCGGCTCGATGGCGGACCTGTCCGCCGCCCGGCTGAGTGACGTGACGGCGTTTTTCCGCACGCACTACGTTCCGAACAAGGCGATCCTCTGCGTCGCGGGCGACTTTCAGCCCGCCCAGGCCCGCCTGTGGATCGAGAAGTATTTCGCCCCCGTGGCGCGTGGGCCGGAGCTCACGCCGGCCGAGCCGAGCGTGCCGAGCTTGTCTGATTCGAAGCACATCCGGATGACCGACGCGGTGAGCTTGCCCCGCGCCCAGTTGATCTGGACGACCGTGCCGGCCAATCATCCCGACGAGCCGGCCCTGGACGTGCTGGCGTCCATCCTGGGCGGGCTGCCCAAGGAGAACCGCCTGTTCCGCGCGCTGATATACGACCGGCAGCTTGCGGCCGAGGTTGAGGCATCGCATCCCACCCTGTTGCTCTCGGGTACGTTCGAGGTCGAACTGTATGCCCGGCCGGGCCAGAAGCTCGACGACCTGGTCCGGATCGCCGACGCCGAGATCGAACGCCTCAAGAGGGAGGGCCCCACCGCCGCCGAGGTCCGCAAGGCCCAGAACGAACGGGAGAGTGCGCTGATCATGGGCTTGCAGTCGGTGACCCGCAAGGCCAGCGTCCTCAACCAGTCCATGGGCACGCTGGGCGATCCCCTGGCGTACCGTACCGAGCTCGAGAAGGTATTCTTGGTCACCCCCGCTGACGTGACGAGGGTGGCGAGAAAGTACGTCGGGGCCCGGCGGATCGAGCTCGACGTTCTGCCCGGCGAGCCGGCCTCGCGACTGCCCGAGGTGGCCGTCGACCCCGCGAAACAGGCACCTGTGGCCAGTCCACCGATCGCGGAGGTCAAGGACCTGTTCGACCGCTCGATCATGCCCGGGCTGGGCGCGACGCCCCACTACTCGCCCCCACGGTTCGAGCGGCGCAAGCTGTCCAACGGCCTGGAACTGCGAATCATCGAGCGCCACGACCTACCGATCGTGACCTTCGACCTGGTCGTCAAGTCCGGTGAGACCCTCGCCCCCGCGGGTAAGGAGGGCCTGGGCTCGATCGCCGCCAGCTTGCTCGACGAGGGCACGAAAACCCGCGACGCGCTCCAGGTCGCCGGCGAGCTGGCCGAGATCGGCGCTTCCCTGGGCGCCGCCGGCGGGCTGGAATCGACCACTGTCAGCCTGACCACGCTGACACGGCACCTCGACCAGGCGCTCGAGCTTTACACCGACGTCATCCTGAACCCAGTGTTTCCGGACAAGGAGCTGAACCGGCTCAAGCTCCAGCGGCTGGCGCAGCTCAAGGCCCGCGCCGACGACGCCGAGCAGACCGCCTCGGCCGTCTTTCCACGCCTGATCTACGGAGTGAAGCATCCCTATGGCCGCCCCGACCTGGGGACGCCCGGCTCGGTCCGGTCGATCACGCGCGACGACGCCGTCGCGTTCACCAAGCGGATCATGGTTCCCGGCAACGCCGTGCTGGTGGTCGTCGGCGACGTGCGGACGGATGCCATCTCGGCCTCGCTGGAAACGCGGTTCCGGACGTGGGCGCCCGGCCCGGTCCCCCAGCCGCCGTCCCTGGCAATCACTCAGGTGCCCCTCGAGCGCCGGACGGTCTACATGATCGACAAGCCGGCGGCGGCGCAGTCGGTCCTGACCATCGGCAAAATCGGTGCCTCGCGCCGATCGCCCGATTTTTTCGCGTTGACGCTGATGAACGCGATCCTGGGCGGCCAGTTTGTCAGCCGGATCAACATGAACCTGCGCGAGGACAAGGGGTACAGTTACGGAGCGGAGTCGAGCTTCTCGTTCCTGCGGGGCCCTGGCCCGTTCGAGGCGGGGGGAACGGTTCAGACCGCCGTGACCAAGGAGTCGCTCGTCGAGCTCTTGAAGGAGCTGACCGACATCACCGGCCGCCGGCCGGTCACCGAGGCGGAGCTCGCCTTCGCGAAGCAGCGGATGATCCAGGGTTTCCCCAGCCGGTTCGAGACGACCTTCGGCGTCGCCGGCCAGGTCGCGGTCCTGGTCGCCGACGAGTTGCCCGACGATGAGTTCAACCATTATCAATCGCGGATCGAAGCGGTCGCCAAGGCCGACGTCGACCGCGTTGCCCGAGCGTACATCACGCCGGAGAAGATGGCGATCCTGGTGGTCGGCGACCGTGCCCAGATCGAGCGGCCGCTCGAGAGCCTCTCGTTCGTCAAGACGATCCAGCGGCTGGATCCGGAGGGCAACTCCGTAACCGCACCCGCCGCGGCTAAACCGGCGGCGGCCGTGGGTGTGGGCTCGGCACGCCGCTCTCGAGCGAGTGCGAAGTGAGCCTTTGGAACAAGAGCCATACGGCCGCGCCGCTTTTGTACCTGGCGTCATGACAAGGCAGACATCGAGGACGTATTATAGAATGGCCGTGGCCATCTCTACGCTCCTCGCCCGGACACCGGTGATGAATCCCAAACCACGACCCAACCACAGGGCATACTTGAAGATCCTGAGGTCGATGACGCCGGGACAGAGGCTCCAGAAAGCCTTCGAGTTGTCGGAGCTGGGCAGAGCACTTTTCCTCGAGGGATTACGCAAGCGATTCCCCGACGCCACCAAGGAGGAATTGCACCGAATCTTTCTGGATCGACTGGAGAAATGTCACAACAGGAATTACTGAGACACGCCGTCACGGTCCTCGACAAGCTGGGGATCGACTACATGGTGATCGGCTCATTCGCGTCGAGCATGCACGGGGAACCGCGCATGTCGCACGACATCGACCTCGTCGTGGCGCTGACACAGGAGAGTGCCGAGAAGCTCTTCCACGCGTTTTCAGAGCCGGATTTCTATTTGTCGATTCAAGCGATTCACGAAGCCCTCCAGCACCGCACGATGTTCAACCTGCTCCAACCGGCTTCCGGCGACAAAGTGGACTTCTGGATTTTGACCGACGAACCGTTCGACACGTCTCGTTTTGCCCGGAAGAGGGCTGAGGAGAGCGCTGGGATTTTGTTGAAAACGTCGACGCCGGAAGACACGATCCTGGCCAAGCTGCGATGGACTCAGCAATGCGGGGGCAGTGAGAAACACTTTACCGACGCGCTGCGCGTCTTCGAGCTGTAGAGCGATCGATTGGATCGTGCCTACCTGGATGAGTGGGCGAAGCGCCTCGGAGTCGTCGATTTGTGGGATCGGATACTCGCCGAGGCCCAACCTCTGTGATCGAGGAATGCAAGAGAAGCGTCCTGCCCGTCCCCAGCACGTGACCGCGCTTCTCGAGTTGGAGACCGCCCCAAAACGGCCTCCACGGGTCATCATTCGTTGCACTTGGTTGGCGAGTTAGGGCATCGCCCCAAAGGGTCCAGTACCGAGCGATGTGTGCGGGAGGACTCGTCGGACCTCGTAAGGCTGTCTACGATGCGTACCGCGCTCCGTTCGGCTTGGCTCCGGGAAAATGACACGGCCCTCAACGGATGAACGTGCTGGGACGGAGCCGGGACGGATGAACGCAACCGTCAGCTCGAGAACGTGCCATCCACGTCGTTGTTGGACGTGGAGGCGCGGTTGCCGCTGATGGTCGTATTGTCGAGGGTGGCCGACCCGCCAGCGATGAAGGCGGCGCCTCCTCCGATCCCCTCGCTGAGGGAATTGATGGCGGCTCCCGCCGCGCCGGGGACGGCCAGGCCGGCGAGTCCGTTTACAAAGCCGTTGGAGCCCCCGGGGCCCCCGGTGGCGACACCACCGTCGCCCGCGCTCGCGGCCGGGGCGCTGTTGGCCTGGTTGCTCGAGATGAGGTCGGTGGCCTTGGCCTGTTTGGATTTCTTCGGGGCCCCGAGCCGCGGATTGATGGAGAGGGTTCCGTTCGCCAAATTGGAGAGGCCACCGCCGATGCCAACGCCCCCTTCGCCGGAGTTGCCGCCCTTACCGCCGGTGGCGTCGCCGCCGGAGCCCCCCGTGGTGCCGCTGTAAAAACCGTAGCCAGCGTTGCCGCCGGCGCCTGTGCTGCTCCCGCCCTCGAATTCAAACTGGCCGTTCGCCTGATTCGAGGCGATATTGACCGTAACCCCGTTGAAGGAGGCAGTCCCGGAATTGAACACGCCACCCCCGTCGGCATCATTAGCGGCGCCGCCGTTTCCACCGTTTCCGCCAGAGCCGCTGCCTCCCTTTCCGCTGAACATGTTGTCGCCGCCCTCTTCGCCGCCGGTGCCGCCGGTGCCAGCTCCCCCAGAGCCGCCGCTAGCAAGACCGCTCTCACCACTGAAAGCAACATTGCCGACGATAGCGGTGGCGGCCGAAGACTTGGATTTCTTCGCAAGCGAGAACGAGACGGTACCGCCGCTACCGTTGGCTAGTCCGCCACCGAAGGCGGGTGCCGCTACGCCCGCAGCGCCACCGGCACCACCGACGCCGCTGCCGCCGTTTCCACCGTTGGCGGCGTCGGCGCCCCCACCGTTTCCACCAATGCCGGCGCCACCATCACCGCCGGAACCGCCGGGGCCGCCAAAAGCCAAGTTCGACGTGATGGTCTGAGCCACGAGGCTCGAGAGCGACCCCCCCGTGCCGTTCGCGATGCCACCGCCGGCCGCGAGTCCCCCCACACCACCTTTCCCGCCAGCGCCGCCGATCCCATCGCCTCCGAAAGGCCCGTTGTGAAACTCCCCGAGTCCACCGCCGCCACTGCCGCCGCTGCCACCAGCGCCGCCAGCGCCGCCGGAGCCGCCACCGGCAACGTTGGTCGAGAAGGTATCGAGTGAACCCGAGAGGGTGGCGCTCCCCGAGTTGAAGAGTCCTCCTCCCTCGGCACTGCCCGCCGCACCACCGGCGCCGCCG
>JBIOJM010000256.1:0-15106 GCA_044450785.1 Isosphaerales bacterium | reverse complement strand
TGGTCGATCAAGACGCTGCACCGGCTCATCATGCTCTCGAACACCTACCAGCAACGCAGCGACCCCAGGCCATCCGCCCTCGAACGCGACCCGGAGAACCGGCTCATCTGGCGGTTCAACCGCCAGCGACTCGACTTCGAGGCGATGCGCGACTCGGTGCTGGCCGTCGCCGGCGCGCTCGGTCCCTCGTTCGGCGGCCCGCCCACGCCGATCACCGAACCGGCGTTTTCGACGCGGCGTACGCTGTACGGATTCATCGACCGCCAGAACCTCGACGCCGACTATCGGACGTTCGACTTCGCGACGCCGGATGCGACCAGCCCGCGGCGGTTCGTGACGACGGTCCCCCAGCAAGCCCTGTTCCTGATGAACAGCCCGTTCCTGCACGAGCAAGCGCGCCGGCTGGCCGGATTGATCCCGCACGAGTCTCGGGACGCCTCCCTGCCGACCGCCGCCACGGCCAAGGGCGACCCGGCCTCAGGGGTCCGCATGCTGTATCGCCGCGTCCTCGGCCGCCCGCCCGAGCCGGCTGAGCTCGACCTGGCAATCGAATTCATCCGCCGCCAAACCGCCTCGTCACCGGCTGATTCCACGGCATGGAGGCTCATCCAAACCGCCAAGGGCCAGCCGCCCCTCTCACCCTGGGAACAGTTGAGCCAAGTTTTACTTTTGACAAACGAATTTATGTTTGTTGACTGATCACACTCGATCGAATGCCTGAACGGCCGCCGATCCCACTCGAGGTCAACCCACATGGCGCATCCCGCACCGCGAATTGAAGACGCGATCCTGACCCGGCGCGAGCTGCTCGGTCGATCGGGAATGGGCATGGGTGCCCTGGCCCTGGGCGGCCTGCTGGCGGACAACGGCCTGCTTGGCCAGTCCGCCCGCGCCTCGGACGCCGGCGCGGCCCCCTCGTACCCCGCGATCGCCGGCCTCAATCCCCTGGCGCCCCGGCCCGCACCGCTGCACGCGCGCGCCAAACGGGTCGTTCACCTGTTCATGAACGGCGGACCGTCCCACGTCGACACGTTTGACCCCAAGCCGGCACTCGCCCGCAATAACGGCAAGCCCGTGGGGACCAACCTGCCCACCGAACGCAAGACCGGCGCGGCCATGGGCTCGCCGTTCCGGTTCCAGAAGTACGGCCAGAGTGGGATCGAGGTCAGCGACCTGTTCGCACACACCGCGGGGATGATCGACGAGATCTGCGTGATCCGCTCGATGCACGCCGACGTACCCAATCACGAGCCGTCGCTCATGCTCATGAACTGCGGCGAGGCGCGCCAGGCCCGGCCGTGCGTCGGTTCGTGGGTGCTCTACGGGCTTGGAACCGAAAATCAAAACCTGCCCGGCTTCATCGTGATGTGTCCCGGCGGTTTCCCGATCGCCGAGTCCCAGAACTGGCAGGCGGCCTTCCTGCCCGGGATCTACCAGGGAACGTACATCGACAGCAAACACACCGACATCGAGAAGTTGATCGCGCACATCCAGAACCGCGCGGTCGCCCCCAAGGCCCAGCGCGCCCAGCTCGACCTGCTCGCCGAGCTGAATCGGCGACACCTGGACCGCCGCCCGCACGAGGCCGAGCTCGAGGCGCGGATCCAGTCGTTCGAGCTCGCATATCGCATGCAGTCGGAAGCGGCCGAGGCGTTCGACATCACTCAGGAGCCGGAATCGGTCCGGGCGATGTACGGGCCTGGAGTGCATGCCCGCCAGTTGCTCGCGACCCGGCGGCTCCTGGAGCGCGGCGTCCGCTTCGTGCAGCTCTGGCACGGGGATGGCCAGCCCTGGGACCACCACGACGATCTGGCAACCGGCCATCGCACCCTGGCGAACCAGTGCGACCGGCCGATCGCCGCCTTCCTGCTGGACCTCAAGCAGCGCGGGATGCTGGACGATACCCTGGTGATCTGGGGGGGCGAGTTCGGCCGCACGCCCACGGTCGAGCTCCCCACCCCCGGCTCAAACCAGGGGAAGATGAACGGGCGCGACCACAACCACTACGGCTTCAGCATGTGGATGGCCGGCGGCGGCGTCAAAGGGGGTCACGTCCACGGCGCCACCGACGACCTCGGGTTCCAGGCCGTCGAGAACAAGGTCCACGTCCACGACCTGCACGCCACGATCCTCTACCTCCTCGGCTTCGATCACGAACACTTCACGTACCGCCACGCCGGCAGAGACTTCCGCTTGACCGACGTGCACGGCAAGGTCGTCAAGGACTTGATCGCGTGACCCGTGCATTATTGGGAGGGCACCAAGCCATGATCGAATCACCGATACTCCAGGAAATCGAGGCCGAATTTACCCGCAAAGGCGCAACCGAAGCGAGGCAAAAAGACATCCTCAACGTCCTCGTGGCTCGTTTCGGAGACGCGGCGGAATCCTTGGACGACGAGTTGAAGGTCGTCGAGTTCAACCGACTCGATCAGCTTGTCAAGCTCGCCGCAAAATGTCGCAGCCTCGCGTCATTCCGCAAGCAACTCTCGTCCTGACGCGGGAGGACGAGAGGATCCGGGAAACCCAGGTCTTGAACGACCCCGAGCCGGCGTCTTCGCAAGAGGCGTAACTATCGCTGTACCCTCCCTTGCCGAATCTGAGTTCGAGGAGGATCTGATCCGCTCCAGCCGAGGTGCAACCAGCCCGTCAGAAATCGGGCGATCGACTTCACGGCGAAACCCGTCCAGACACCCGCTTTCCTGAGGCTGATCGCCATCGCGATCAAGAAAAAGACCATGCCCCACGCGATCTGGTCGAGGCCCACCAGCACCCGGCGGAGCTGGTGGTATCTCTCCGACCCGAGATACGCCAGCCATGCAGCCAGATCGACGGCGGCGATCGCCAGGTACAGCCGGTCACGCATCAAGAAGCCGAACGTCCAAGTCAACACGATGGCGGAGAGCGGATACCAGGCGGAGAGCGGGGCCGGTACGGCGTTATGAATCCAGGGCGAATGGACTGCGGAGCCCACACCCAGCCCCAGCACCAAGAACGCGCCGCAGACATTGCAATCGCGGACTCTCCGGTTCGCTCAGGACCGGGACGAGTGCAATCGGGTAAAGGAACACCAGGGCGACGATGAGGTAATACGCTCCGCGATACCAACCGGGAAGTCGCAGCCGGATCGCCCGCAGGACGGCTTCGGTGACGACGACCGCAAACAGAAAGCCAACCGCGCAGCCGACCACGCCTCGGCGCGGGTCGGCGGCCATGGTCTCGTCGTCGCAAAGCGCCATCGCAAAGAACATCATCACGACCAGGATGAGCAAGCTGCGCAGGTCGTCCCAGAGCTTGCCCACGCGGATCAAGAAGCAAGCCGTCGTGGCCATCAAGAGCGTGTAACCCGCGAGCCCCACCAAGAGTGCCCGGCTCGAGGGCGCCGGCCCACCGGCGCCGAACGACAACCTCAACCCGACGAACACCAGGTCCGCGCTCACGATGTAGAACGGGTTGCTCGAGTACAAAAAACGGACGAAACCCCGCGCCGGCTGCGCCAGCCCCACGCGAGGCGGCCCCTGCGTGCCATCCGATCGCCCTGCCCGCGGCGATGGCTCCGCCGCGGATTCCTGCTCACCGGACCGATCGCGCGAATCGTCCGAAGTCTCCACGGTACGCCTCCTCGACGATGGAATTGCGCTCTAACGATGTGACGGTTGCGACGACGTGTTCCGTATCGATGCCGCCCCGAAGATGATCGTCCTCGCGCCCGGAAAAGCTCGAAATGAAGCGCGATGACTCCCTCGATTATGCCAGCATCTGACAATTGTCGCAATATGCCTGGCGGTGTTTCTTCAACTCAACCAAAGTTGGTCCGCGCGGCGGACCCCACGGGACTAACGTTCGAACGCAAATTCGCCGGAGACTAAACTGCGGCAAGCTCTTCAAGCTTTGATCGAACCCTCGTCCCGGGATTCTCCACAAGCCCTAATCGCGGATGATATCGCATGCCGGAATGCGTGAGATCGGCTGCCTCCAAGGCAAGCTTCGCCCACTTCCTCGCAGAATCGGAATTCCCCAGCGCACCATGGATCAAGGCTCGCGCCGCGCTCGAACGGTATCGGGAGGCTGGAAACGGAGTCGTCTCGTTCATTTCGTCGAGTGCGTTCAACGCCTCTTGGTAGAGCGCGGGCAGGGGCTTGGTCGCGACCAGCCAGGCAAATGATCGATGGGCATTAACCCTGAAATTCGGATAGTCACGCTGCGCCCGGATCGACTGGCGATATGCCTCAATCGCCCCGTCGGTGTCACCTGATTGTTCCCGGCATTCACCCTCCACCAGATACGCGGCGGCCAACTGGGAGAGATCGGGATACTCCTGAATCAGGATCGCGATCAGTTCAAGAGCGGCCGCAATTCCTTCCGCGGTGCCGGTCTCTTGGAGCTCGATCGCCTGTACTCGCAGATATTGCGACTTATGGAACAGGCTGCGACTACGGCGCAGCCGGGCGAAGAACTCTTGCCGACCCTCGGGCCCCCAGGTCTTCCTGCGATACCACTCATCAGCCATCGTGCGACTTTCGACCCGACTCGCTAAACCGGCCCTGCGATGTAACTCGTCTCAATATCGTACCACGAGATGGCAAGTTCCGCTCGACATCGCTCGAGGACGGAAACCGGGTTACGCGCCTGCTTGTGCGACCCCGGTTCCCGTCCATGCGATCCGAAGGGCGGCCTTCCCCGTTTTCCCCAAGCCATCCGGCCGGGAGGGCGTCGATCATGGACATGGAGTGGCCGTAAATCGCGGGGGCTGCCCGGTGGCAGCGAGAACGGACGACCAGAGCTCGCTCTCGAGATCGACCTGCCGTCTCCCGACACAGACCATCGAAATCGGCACGTGGATGAAGGCGTGGTTCAACGCGCTGATCATCATATCGGTTCGGCCCGACATGGCCGCGTGGACAGCGCGGCGGGCCAGATCGTCGCACAGGAGCTGGTCGGCCGTCGTGGGAGGTACGCTCCGGATGATGTAGCTGGGGTCGATGTACTTGAGATCGACCGGACAGCCTCGGACCGCGAAGTAGTCGAGGATCTCCTGCCGGAGCCGCTGGCCGATGTCGTGGAGCCGGAGATTGCCCGAGGCATCCACGCTCGTGGAATCGTCGGTCTCGAACAGGTGCTGACCGGCCCCCTCGGCGACGACCACGACGGCGTGGTCACGGTCGTCAATCCTTCGTTCGAGCGCGGCCAGGAAGCCGTCCTCGCCGTGCAGCTCGAACGGCGCCTCCGGGATCAAGACGAAGTTCACCTCCTGGCTGGCTCGGGTGGCCATGCAGGCGATGTAGCCGGAGTAGCGGCCCATCAGTTTCACCAGCCCGACCCCGCGAGCTGTGCTCCGGGCCTCGGTGTGCGCCAGGTGGATCACGCCGCGAGCCACGTCCACCGCGGTGAGGTAACCAAATGTCCAGTCGCAATAGTCAATGTCGTTGTCGATCGTTTTCGGCACGCCCACCACGGCGATCGGCCGGCGCCGGCGGCCGATCTCCTCGGAGATCGCATGCGCCCCGCGATGGGTGCCATCGCCGCCGACGCAGAAAAGCACGTCGATTCGTTGCTGCTCTAGAAAGTCGACCATCACGCCCACATCCTGCTGACCGCGGGACGTGCCCAGCATCGTCCCGCCCTCCTTGTGGATCTCGCTGACGAAACCGCGGGTGAGGACGATCGGCGGCAGGCCAGCCGCGGGGTTCAGACCGCGGTAGCCGTTGCGCAGCCCGAGCACTTCCTGCACGCCATAGTGAAAGTTGAGCTCCAGGAACAGCGAACGGATCACGCTGTTGATGCCTGGGCAGAGACCGCCGCAGGTAACGATCGCCACGCGGGTGTGGGCCGGGTCGAAGAAGATCCGCCGCCGGGGGCCGGCCTTCTCGAACAGGAGTTCCTCGCGGAGCGGGCAGTCCGTATCCACTTCCACAACGTGCCGGATCCGCGCGCCGTCGGGCACGAACCGACCGCGCCCCCGCCCGGGCTCCGCATCCAGCCGGAGAGGCGAGTCGAAGCGTGGCTCGCCCAGCCGGGCGGGAATCACGTGGCGGACGGCGGGTCGCGGTGTCATTGCAAGGTTCCTCACCCTCTGGTCAGGGTCTCACGCGACCCTCAAGACCTTGGCACCCCGGATCTCTCTCGCCTTCATCTCGACGAGCGCCCGGTTGGCGTCCTCGAGGGCATATTCCTGGACCTCCGGCTTGAGGAGCATCTCCGCGGCCAATCGCAGGAATTCGCCGACATCGGACCGCGTGATGTTGGCAACGCTCTTGATCTCTTTCTCGCACCAGAGATGAGCGGGATAGTCGAGCCGCAGCAGCGCGTCCTTGTCGCCATCCTCCTTCCGGATCGCGTTGATGACAAGTCGCCCGCCGCGTTCGAGGTTTTTGAGCGCCTCGACGATCGGAGTCCAGGCCGGGGTGGTATCGATGATGCAGTGCAGCCTTTCGGGGGCTTGGTCGAGTGTGTCGCCGGCCCAGACGGCACCGAGGTCCCGGGCGAAGGCACGTTCCGCCTCCGTGCGGGCGAAGGCGTGCACCCGCGTGTTGGGGTAACGGTGCCGGACCATCTTGAGGACAAGGTGCGCCGAAGCGCCGAAGCCTGTCAGCCCCAGGCTCTGCCCGTCCTCCAGGCCGGTCAGCCGGAGCGATCGGTAGCCGATCGCGCCTGCGCACAGGAGGGGGGCGGCCTCCGCGTCGGTGAAGACGTCTGGGATGCGATAAGCGAACGACTCGGGCACGATCATCTGCTCGGCATAGCCCCCGTGGGCGTCGCGGCCGGTCGCCCGGAACTGGTCGCAGAGGTTCTCCTCGCCACCCCGGCAGAAGTTGCATCTTCCGCATGCGGAATAGATCCAGGCGACGCCGACCCGATCGCCGGGCTGGAACGCGCCTGCCCGCGTGCCCACGGCCACGACCCGCCCGACGACCTGATGGCCGGGGATGATCGGCAGCCGCGGCGGGGGCGTCCGACCCTCGATCTCATCCAGTTCAGTGTGGCAGACGCCGCACGTATAGACCTTGATCAGGAGTTCGCTCTCACCCGGGACCGGTTCGGGCAGGTGGACCAATCGCAATGGCGCCGGGTTGTCCCGCAACAGAGAGAGCGCATTCAGCACCATGGCGCGCATCTCGAACATTCCTTTACTTGTCGACCTTGGGCGCGTCCGGCGTGGCCAGGGGCTTCGCAGTCTTGCGGCCCTCCTCGGCGAGCGCCTCGGCCGTCCGGGCGTGACCGGCCCGTTTGGAGGCGGCGATCAACTCCGTATAGGCATCGGCCGGGTTGAACCCGGCGAGCATCGCCTCGACCTCGGCGGCGCCGGCCAGGTCACCGGAACCAAGCAGCGCCTCGTAATACTTCGCCCCATCCGTGCAAACCCGGCGCTTCATGTACGCGCGGAGGCTCGCGTTGTCCGGGAAATGGCCCTTCAACTGCTCGTGGCGCGCGATCAGCTCGCGGACTTTCGCCTTGGCGTCCGATTCAGCGACGACCTCCTTGTAGCGTTTGGCCTTCAGGAGTTGATCGAGCGCCTGATCGCGGAGATACTGACGGACCATGACTGGTTGGGACTTGTCCCCTTTGATCCGGTCGTACAAAGCCAGCGTCTGCTCCGGCACACCCAGGTTGGAGTTCAGTGCCGTGAAGCCCATCGCCGTGTCGAAGCCGGCCTTGCCGGCCCCGAGCGCTTTGCCGGCGGCGTCGCGCCGCTTGCGAAGCTCGTCGAGCGCCGCCGGCTGCGTCCGACCGAGCTGGACGATCCGGGACAGCAGGAACGAGAGCCGCACGCCCGTGAAGCCCGGACCGTGCTCCAGCCCGTGGTCGAAGCACCAGAGGTACTCGGAAAGCGCGGCGTCGGGCCGCCCCTTCTGCGCCAGCGCGTCGCCGTAGTTCATCCGGAGCATCGGGTCGTTCGCGTTCGGCCCTTCGAGCTTTTTCCGAGCCCGCGCCAGGCTGTCATTCCCGGCCAGTGCCTCGCGGGCGTCCGCCAGGAAGGTCTTGGCGTCGCGGTAACCGACCAGGCGATCGATCTCGGTCCCGTCGGGCCGGAGAAGGAGCACGGTGGGATAAACGTTGACGCGATACTTGGCCGCCAGTGTCTCTTCCTTCTCGGCGTCGACCTTGAGACAGACCGCTTCTTTGGACAGCCAGTCCCGCACTCCCAGATCCTTCCAGGTCGTCTCATCGAGCTTCTTGCACGGCCCGCACCAGACGGTGTAGAAGTCGACAAGGACGAACGGCTTCCCGCCGTCGGAGGCGGCCTGACGCGCCCGATCCAGGCTGAGGTCGCGGAACAGCCCTTCGTCGACCCCGGCCCCGACCGCCGTCCCGCACGCGATGTACGCAACGAGCCAACCGACTCTGATTGTCCGGACCATCGGTATCCCCTCCTCGATTTTCTGACCACGGTCACACCTCGCCATTATGGACCAAACCCAATGTCGCAACCACCAGGGGCAAGATATGATGGCGATGCGCGAGGGCGTGACGGCAACGCACCGTTCGATCCGTCCGTTCTTCCCCAGGCAGCGTCACGAGTCGCGCGGAGCCTCTCCGGCCATGCAGGACGACGTCTCGCGCCGATCATTCCTGGCGGCCTGTGGCGCGGCGGGGGCCGCGGTTAGGATCGGTGAGGCCTCGCTCGGGGCCGCGCCGCCCATCGCCGCGGCCCCGAGCTGGGTCGACCGCCCCATACGCTGGGCTCAGTTGACCCTGGTCGAGAACGACCCGGGCCGGTTCGACCTCCCGTTCTGGCTCGACTACTTCCGCCGCACTCATAGCGACGCGGCCTGCCTGAGCGCCGGCGGCTGCGTCGCCTACTACCCCACCCTGATCCCGTCCCATCACCGCAGCCGGTGGCTGGGCGACCGCGACCCGTTCGGCGAATGGCAGCAACAGCGCCTCTTCGAGCTGTGGCGGCTCTGGGACGCGGAGGTCCGCAAGATCAACCCCGACTCACGCGTGATCCCGAACGCCGGCGGCGGCGCGACCAGCCCGCTCGACATGAAGGCCATCGGCGATCTCGAAGTCGTGGCGATTGATTTGTGAGGCCCGGCGGCCGGCAATGGGCCTCAATCACCTGATTCTCACGAGGGACGCGATGTCGTCCAGGACCCGGGGGTAGAGATGGCGGTAACCGCAGTTGCTGGACAAAACTTAGCCCTGACGGAGATGGCGATGGGGTACTTTCGCAGCCGGGCCCTCTGCGCTGCCGCGCGATTGGGGGTGGCAGACGCTCTCGGCGACGAGGAATGCACGGTGGATCATCTCGCAGCCGTGTGCGGAGCAGACCCCGCGGCGTTGTACCGGCTCTTACGGGCTCTCGCCGGTTTCGGTGTGGTCGCCGAGACCAGTCCGGCAAGCTTCGTTCTAACCCCATTTGGCAAGCCGCTGCGCAAGGACGCTCCCGATTCGGCGTGGGCCGGGGTTGTGTTCTGGGCCGACCTGCTCGCCGACGGTTGGTCGTATCTGACGGAGTGCGTCCGGACCGGACAGAAGGCAATGGAGGTCCGGCCGCCGGGTGTGCCGTCGCGTTGGTCACAGGACCCGGATGCTCCGGCCGTGTTCCGCGCCGTCATGGGTACGGCGCCGGCGGAAGACTACATGCCCATCGCGCGGGCTTGGGACTTCTCGAAATACCACACGGTCGCGGATCTCGGCGGAGGCGGAGGCGCGCTGATCGCCGCGGTCCTGGAAGCTTTTCCCCATGTGCGAGGCGTGCTGGTGGACCGGCCGGAATCAATCGATCGGGCAGCGGCGCGTTTCGAGAGCACGGGGTTGGCCGAACGATGCAGGCTTGTGGCCGCCGACCTCACCAAGGAAGTCCCGCCAGGAGCATTGGTTTACATGCTGAAACATGTGCTTCACGGCTATGAAGACGGCGCGGCGGCCGACATCCTTCGTCACTGCCGGTCCATTCTGCCCGCCGAGGGCCGCGTCCTGGTGATGGAAGTCCTTCTTCCGGATGTGGTCGATCATGCCGACCGGGATCTCGAGCAGCGATTGATGAGCGACCTGAACATGCTGGTTGTCACGGGTGGCAAAGAACGCAGCGCCACCGAGTGGAAACACTTGCTGGCGAGCGCCGGCCTCAAGTGCGAGTGCATTATCCAGGTTCCCGGAGATCTGGTCTCGATCATCGAGGCGGCTCCCGCCGGCTGACCACCGAGGATCCGCATGAAGCTCGCAAGGGTTCGGTTTTGGACCCGGGGGCGCGGTGGGAGTAGCCGCAGCGATCGCGCTGTATTTCAACCTGGGTTCCTATTGCTATCTCTGAGGCCTGGCGTCGGACCCTCACGAAAACCCAACCACGGGATGGGGCGTGTACGGCTCCTCCAGCCGCGTCATCTCCTCCGGCGAAAGCTTGATCGACAACGCGCCCACCGCGTCCTCGAGGTGATGCGGCTTGGTCGCGCCGATGATCGGCGACGTGACGGACGGCTTGTTGAGCAGCCAGGCCAGCGCGACCTGCGCCCGGGGCTGGCCCCGCGCGCCCGAGACCTCGCCAACGCGGTCCACGATCGCCCGGTCAGCCTCTTCCGTCCTGGCGTACAGGACCTTGCCGAATTCGTCCGATGCGGCTCGCTGCGTGACCGCCCGCTGGTCCCACGACCGGGCCAACCGTCCGCGCGCCAGCGGGCTCCAGGGGATCACGCCGATCCCCTCGGCCGCGCACAAGCTCATCATCTCCCGCTCCTCCTCGCGGTAGAGCAGGTTGTAGTGGTTCTGCATCGAGACGAATCGCGTCCAGCCACGGAGGCCGGCCGTGTCGAGGGCCTTGCAAAACTGCCAGGCGAACATCGACGAGGCGCCCAAGTACCGGGCCTTGCCCGCCTTCACGACGTCGTGAAGCGCCTCGAGTGTCTCCTCGATCGGCGTGCCGTAGTCCCAGCGGTGGATCTGGTACAGGTCGACATAATCGGTGCCGAGCCTCCGGAGGCTCGCGTCGATCTCGGCCAGGATCGCCTTGCGCGACAGGCCACGGGCATTCGGGTCCTTCCGCGTCGGGTAAAATACCTTGGTCGCGATCACCGCGTCGTCCCGCCGGGCCAGGTCTCGGATGGCCCGGCCGAGGATCTCCTCGCTCGTGCCGTCGGAGTACGAATTGGAGGTGTCAAAGAAGTTGATGCCGAGCTCGAGCGCCCGGGCGATGAACGACCGGCCCTCGGCCTCGCCAAGCGTCCAGGGGTGGGCGCCTCGCTCAGGCACGCCATAGCTCATGCACCCGAGGCACAGGCGGGAGACTTTGAGACCGGACTTGCCCAGGTTCACATATTCCATGTCTTTCCTCCAAACGGAAACCGGCCGGCTCAAGACGGCCGGCCTGTGATCCACCTTCTACTACCGAGGCCATGCGTTGTCGATGAATTTCGCCTCGGGCGAGTCGGCCGGTTGGAAAGCGTTGTTCATACACGAGTCATTAAATCCACTGTGGCAATGAGCCGGCGATCCCGACCGTTGAAGACGTCGTTGGAATCAGTGTTGAATCGCTCCGAGCCAGCGCGGGACTATGCTCTTGTAACGGAGATAAGCCTCACCGAATTGGGCCTCGATGGCATGCTCCTCGGCAGGCACAACCCCGAAAGCGATGCCCACCCCGACCGCGATCATCACGATCAAGACCGCGACGCTTCCGTAAAAAAGCACCCACCCGACCCAGATCGCCAGGGCGGCAACGTACGTCGGGTTACGGGACCAATTGTAGGGGCCGTCCGTCAACAAGATAGGGGGGGGTAAACCCCTTCAGCGCCACCATTCTGGGGCACCGTACGAAATGCAGATACATGCACGAGATGAGGCATGAGAAGCCGGCCACGACCAAGACCAGTGGGAACAGGTTCCACACGCCTGGGCGGCCATTGACCCACCCGTAACGGGGCGTGAGGAGCGAGAGCTCCGACGGGCGCCGCGGCGTGTGCAAGCAGGAACAGCACCGCCCAGATGATCAGAAACGTCCAGCGGGGAATGCGGAGCCGTCTGGACTGCGGCCTGACGGAGAACTCGGGTGTCCCCATGGTTCTCATCCCCAAGGGGGTGCTCGGGACGGACAGGCCTACATCAATCCGGGGTCACACCCCGTTTACCCATTCCATCTCCTCTGAGTCTTCCTCTTCTTCCAATCCGTGTCATCGGTGCCATCCGTGGTTCATTCATCGCCCAGGATGCGAACTTGAATGGTCCGCCCGCGCGCGACCTTGATGTCGGGAATCGCGAGACTCTCGCGACCAGTGACCTCGATCGGCAACAACGCCTGAAAGCGATCCGATTGCCGGAAACTCGGGAATCGAAGCAGCCTGCCGGCGCTCTGCGGCGCGAGCGGCTCGGCGGCCGAGTACGAGGCGTCAACCGTCCGCACGCCGAGCACTCCGCCGCCCGGTAGAGCGACGGCCCGGAATCGGCCCTGGGCGTCGGTGGGAAACTCGGGTTCATCGCCGGCGTTGTGATCGAGGAACGACGCACCGGCGTACTCCTCGAGATGCGGATTGTCGCCGAACGGGCAATACTCGACGATGGCCTGGACCGGCTTGCCCGTCGTGCGATCGACCACCCTTCCCTCGACCCATGCTCCCCGCTTGAGCTCGATCTCGGTCTGAACCAATTCCAGGCCCTTCGGGTCGCCGGCCGGCTTGACGACCTTGACGTACGGTTGCCCGTCGACCTCGGCCCCCACCAAGTTGGGCATGTTGAGTTGGCTCCGCGGCTGGCCGTTGATACGGAAGCGGCCCCGGCCATCGGTGGCGGCCGTCAATCCGATGCCATAAAGCACGACCTTGGCCCCGGCGATCGGTTGCTGGGTATCCGCGTCCCGGACCACTCCCTCGACGGCGCGGCCCGGTGCCACGGACATCTCGAAACGCGGCCCAACGAGCGGGAAAGCGCGGGAGACTTTGCCGGGCGGCGACGTGGGCTTGAAGCCTGGGTCGCTGGTGGTGAACACCAGCGCTTCGGACCGTTCGATCGAGCCGCCTTCGATGAACAGGAGGGCGAGGCGGTCGCGTCCGATGCCCGACAAGCGAAAGCGCCCCTCCCGATCGGTCGTCACGGGCGGGATCGGTCCCCGCTCGCCAAGCGAAATCCCGTCGCGCATGACATCCCTCATGGCCCGGTTCATTTGCCACTCGTTGGAGCGCAGCTTCTCCAGGAAGCCGGGCAAGACGGCTACGACCGAGGTCACGCGCACGGTCAACCCGGCAACGGGTCGTCCCTCCAGGCTGTTGATCCGTCCCTCGATGGGGACGTCGTCTGATCCGACGGCAATCGTGAGCTCACCCCTCTCAACGCTCTTGAGGTCGGCCTTGATCCAGTCGATGGCGAATCCGGGCACGATCGCACCGAGGATGGGACCGTATGTCGGCTCCAGGCGGCCGACGGCAAGCTGTTCCAACTGCTCCAGCCGCTCACGCAGCACTGTGGCCTGGAAACGACCATCAGGGCCACTCCTGGCAACAGGCTCGCACGAGCGGATCTCCGAGGTACTGGGCAGCGGCAGACTGAGGACGACTTGTGCGTCCTTGACCGGTTTGCCGTCAGGGCCGACGACCCGACCGCGGATGACGACCGTGCCGCTCGTCTCTTTCCGGGCGATCTTCGTGGTCGAAGCTGTCTGAACAGGTGGCGGCGGGCTCGTGACGTCGGTACCGTCAACGGCTCGGCGCTCGGACTTGTCGAGCGCCTGGGCGCCCGTCACGAACCCGACTGCGGCGCACGCGGACGCGAGCAGGATCACGAGGGAGGCCATTCGAACCTTCGCGAGCGTCAGGCCCCGCGCGACGTGCCGCGACAGGTTCGCGACCACCGCGGGAACGACGTTCTTGATGGCCGCGCCCGCCATTCCCGAGCAACAGCCAGCGCGGACCGTGGCCTGGAACAATGAGGGCGGTACGGGCGAATCGAGAAGGAGACGGGTGGTTCCCCCGACCAACGGCAGCGAGGCTGCAAGCGACACGCCCCGGCTTTCCAGGCGCACGCGCAGCCGCCGTCGTGCCCGGTCGAGCCGTGAGAGAACCGTGCCGCGCGGACAGCCAAGGCGCAGGGCGATCGCCTCCGTGCTCAGGCCCTCGAAATAATGAAGCACGACCGGCGAGCGAAACCGATCGGGCAATGCGTCGATCGCTTCGAAGAGCGGCCGGTAGTCGACCTCGGGCTCGCCGGGAAAGGGAGCTTCAGCGGCGTCATGCACCGCCCTGTATCGGTGCTGAAGCTTCTGGAGGTGGCGTTGCCGTCGCGCGGCCTCGACGCGTGCCCGCGCGGCCACTCGCCGCGCGATGCCGAAGAGCCAACCGGCGAGCGAGCCCCGGCCCTGAATGGAGCGTGCCCTGCGAACCAGCACCAGGAACGTGGCCTGGAAGGCGTCGTGGGCGTCGTGGAAGCCGGGCAGGCCCTGCCGGCAAACGCCCAGCACCATCGGCCCGTGGCGCTCGACGAGCGCGGCAAACGCGGCGTCCGATTCCTCAGGGTCCTCTCGCGCCAGAAACCGCTCCAGCAGCAAGCTGTCGGTCAATGAGCCGACCGCCCCCAAAGCATAAAGCGTGCCAAGCTGACCGCTCAAGACGGCGTTCGATCGTAGGCTGGCCATCGCGGGACTCCATGAAGGTGATTCATCGCGCCGGCGTCCTTATTGTATGCCTTGGCGCGGGTCCCCGATTCCCGGTTCGCGTGCGGATTTCAGAAATTCGGCCGTCGAAGAGAAGACGCGGGCCCCGTCGCGGGTGTGTGACCGATGAATGATGTTACCGTGAATCCGGCGCCGGATCGCAATGCCGCCGGGAGGACGAGGTTTCGGAAGGGCGAGGCTGGGGTGATGAGAAGGTGGGCTCGCGGAGATGCCGCGTTCGTCGCGGTTTCGTTGCGCGCTTTCCCCGGCGAGCACTTCGTTTGCTTTCCCCCCCTTTCGAAAGGGGGGCCAGGGGTGGGGTGATGAAAGGTTGGTCCTGCACAAGCCGCGCGTTCCTCCCGATTCGGTCGCGCGGTTTGCCCCCCTTGTGGATACGAGATTTATTAATTGTCGCATTTGTCCGGAATGGCACGGTAATTCCATAGGGGGAGTTCCTCATCGAACCGGATTTTCATCGTCTCGGGGTATTCATCTGGGTAACCCTCCTTCAGCGGATAGTCACCGGTGAGT
>JBIOJM010000255.1:0-15107 GCA_044450785.1 Isosphaerales bacterium | reverse complement strand
GCTAAGAAACGCGCCGAGGCGGGTCAGAAGCCCCTTTGAAAACTCTGTGACTGCTTGTGCCGGGGCCACCGCCCCTGGCCCCCCCTTCGCAAGGGCGGGAAAGGAAGAGGGGTGCTCGCCGGGGAGAGCGTGCAACGAATCCGCGATGAAGGCGGCATTTCCGCCAGCCCAACTCTTCTTCACCCCGGCCTCGCCCTCCCGAAACCTCGTCCTCCCCGCGGCGTTGCGATCCGGCGCCGGATTCACGGCAACATCATTCATCGGTCACACCCCCCGCGGCGGCTGCGGCCGCCGCCGGTCCAGAACGGATTCCTGCGAGTTCTCTCGAATTCATGGCGAAGGCTCGCAAAGTCATGCCCGTTCAAATCGAGGTTGGACTACTAAGCTCAGGACCAAGGACCAAGGACCAAGGACCAAGGACCAAGGACCAAGGACCAAGGACCAAGGACCAAGGACCAAGGACTTAGGACGCTCGTTCTAACCTCGAGGTTGCACTGGTCTGGCCAGTGGCCGCTCCCGTCGGCCGGTCGCCGCCTCGGCCACCTGATCATCGGGAACGAACCCACCTTCCTTCAAGGTCTGCTCCAGTCGAACCGCCTCGGCAAGCCCGAGACTGAGCTTGCTCCACTGGTCGCCGTCGAAGATCGGCCTAAGCCTGGCATCGGGCAACCTCGACAGTTGAAACATGAGACCGTAGTAGTCGTATTCGCCGAATCTCATGGGAGGCCGGGTTTCGTTGACGAGCAGCTCCTCGAACCGCCGGTGCTGCTCCTTGCTCAATCGCAGGGTGGTATCCATGATGCCGGCGACCCACGTGATCGTCGTGCGATGGTGGGCCGCGACCACGTCACGAGTGATTTTTTGAAACGTGGCGAATTGCTCCGCCGTCAGTGTGTTCTTCAGGGACTTCTGGAAAAGGGATTTTTCACCGAAGAGATCGAATCGTGAGCGGGCCAAACGGCGCTGAAATTCTTGCAAGATGGCTCGCAGCTCGTCTAGATCGATCGATTCGTGCTCGATCTTCTGCCTGCTTTCTTCCACATGGTCGAAAAACCGCTTGATGTCACCCCGTCCGGCCAGCAGGAGTTTCTTTTTTTGCACCGCCGTCAATTGGCAGATTCGGTCGACGTCGCTCACGCGTGCGGTCAAGCTCAGCTCCACGCGACGGCGAAATTGCGCGGCCCCCCCACTGCCGAACACCCGCTGATCGAATTGCTGGTTGCTGACGCCGAAATGGAGCAGGGGAAGGGCGGCCTCATCAATTTCATGCTTCTCGAAGAAGTCTTGCGCGCGGGCGAGAGGTCCCGTCGCGGCGACGGCGAGTGCCATTACGACGAGCAATCGGCCGGGGAGACGGAGAATCCTGATCATGGAGCACACTCGAGACGATGAATGGTCGGCGACTTTCTAGTTCTTATTCTTCTCCTGTCCCACCTTCTCTTGCTTGACATCCTTCTTGGTCGCGACGGCTGGTTGGACAGGCGCCACGCGAATTGCCCTCGCGCGGGGTATCGCGATTGCCTCTTGGAGGCGCATCGCGGGAATGTCCATCGGGCCGAACATCGCGGCATTGCCGCCTGCTTTTTTGTGGTCCTCCAGGACGCCGTTGGTCTTGAGCCATTGCTCCATCCCGCGGCCCTGCATGAGTTGCCTGGAGAGCAATCGCCATTGCGGCGTGTCGAAGATCGGCTTACTCTTGGCCTCGGGTAATTGACTGATCTGGAACAGGAGATACCAGTAATCGGACTGCCCGAACCGCGCGGGAGGGTCGGTCTCGCTCAGGATCAGCTCGGTGAACCGGCGGCGCTGGTCGTCACTGAGCCCCAGGACCTTGTCGAGGTGGACGACGAACCACTCGACGGTGGCCCGATAGCGGCTCAGCTTCCGTTCGCGCATCAAGCTGTCGTAGCGGGATGCCTGGTCGCCGTCCAACGTCTTCTTGATGGTCTTCTGGAAGATCGAGCGCTCGCCGAACAGTCCCGCGTTGACCTCGACCTGGAGCGGCTGCATCGCTTGCCAGATGTTGTTGTTCGGGTCATTCTGATTCTGGAGAAACTTTCGTTTCAGTTCCTCCACGCGATCGAAGACCCGCTTGACGTCGCCACGGCCCGCCAGCTTGAGCTTCTTCTTCTGGGCTTCGGTCACACCGCAAGTTCGCTCGAGGTCGTCGATCCGAAGCGCGAGGGCGGAATCGAACCGGGTGCGCGCCACCGCGGACCCTCCAAAACGACCGAAGACCCAGTTATCGACCTGGTCGACATTGGGCTGCTGAACCATCATGACGGCCCCCGCCACCGGGGCGATCACGTCATCCTCGACGTCGTCTTGATCCTGAGCCCGCGCGACCTGGCCCGTGCCCACGATCGCCAGCACCAGCGCGACCACCCAGGAGCGACCGACGAGACGATGAATCGGAATCATGGTGCAAGTCCTCCGCCGGCTGTCTTCGACCGACCGAAATCCAGGGTCGGGGTTGAGTGCTCTCCGCCAATACGATTTTGCGGAGAGACTCCTACTTCTTCGTCTCGGCTTTCTTCCTTTCGACCTTTATCATCTCGACCTTACGCACCTCGACGGGTTGCATTGCTCCGACATCAGGGATCGCCATAACTTTCATGAACGCGCCTCTCTGCATGGCACGGTTCGCCGGCTCGGCTTTTCTCACCTCGCCGAGCTCCTCCTCCAGGGCGTCTTGATCATTCATGAATCCGCCTGACATTCCGCCGAAACCCCAAAAGCCGCCCACCCTCTGGAAACTCTGCCAGACCTTCCTCTGCGTGTCGCTCAAGACGGTTGCCACAAGAGGGTCGATACCCATCGGGTAGAACTGATTTCCTTGCAACATGTACTCGAGATAGATGGACCAACCATCGTCCCAGTGCGAGGACAACGACTCGGTCAGCTTGGTGCGCTGCTGGTCAGACAGGTACAGATCGCGATCGAGTGCGTCCAGGAGGTAGCGGATGCCAATCTGTTTTCGGCTGGCAAGCCGCTTGTCGAGCTCAGTCCGGTAGCGAGACCATTGCTCGGGAGCGAGGTCCTTTTTCATGACAGCCACCAGGCCATCCAGCAGGAGCTTGCCAGCGTCGGGATTCGCCGTCCCCCTTTGCCCTCCGCCGACAAACACCCTCGGCTGGAGCTGGCCGTCGGCCATCTTGGAAGCGACATCCTTGAGCACCTCGCCGGAATCCCGGTTGATCTGCCGGAACTTTTCCTGATCCAGCTTGCAGATATTGCGCACAAAGATGAGCTCCGCGCGAACCATCGGTCGTCCCTGGGTTGTGAATTGCTGGATCAGCGGCTCTCGATTCGCCGCGACCGCCATGGCGCGGACCTGCAGCCGGGCCTGCTGTTCGGCCCTGGCCTTCATCACTTCGAGCCGGACGGCGGGCTTGCCAAACTTCTTATCGACCACACCCCCGGCGGGCGGGGCCGCGGCCTTGGGCACCTGGGCGACAACGAGCGCGCAGGTGAACAGCGCGCAGACGAAGCCGCTCACCGCCACGTGCATGACCACGAGCCGCCCGCCACAACCAACTGGCAACTCGCAACTGGCAACTCGCAACTTATTTGCCCCCCGCGTTCCGTTCGAGCCGATTGAAATACTCGTCGAGGCCGGCACGGAACTCTTCGGGCAAGGATGGCCCCGATTCGCCCGTGACCTGAGAGACGCCGCGGTCTTCGCGGACCTCCTTGTCGTTCACGCCGCCGCCGAACAGCGCCAGGGCCGAGTCGAGGGTCTCGCCGTGTCCGCCGCCGCCCGGAGTCGAGCCACCGCCGCCGCCGCCGCGGGGGTTGATCCGTTTGGACTGGAGAAGCAGCTCGATCGCCTCGGTCTCGGCGGCGATGGCGGGGCTGCCGGTTTCCGGTTGCGCCAGGATCTGGGTCGCCTCCGTCATGACTTCCGAGACACGTCCCAGGAGCGCGATCTCATAGCCGAACTCGCTCTCGCCGTCCAGCAATTCACGGATGGCGGCCGTCAGCTTGTCGACACGAACACCCAGGCCCTTCTGAGTCGCGGAGAGCTTGAGTGCCTGGACCTGGTGATCTGCGGCCAGGAGCGCGGGCCGGGCCTGCTCGGACACGCGCGTCTCCTCGCGCAGGTTGACTTCCCCCTCCAGAATCTGGAGCGCTTCCAGCACGAGCGCCGGCGGCAGGCTGCTTCGGGATTTGGCTTTGCAGGTACCGCTCGAGGCTGGATCGACGAGGTCCTCGGCCCAGCGGTCCAGGGTATCCGACCAGTACTCACACTGGGCGATCGAGACCCCGTTCTCTTTTTTCACATCGTCGCCGAGCTGGCGCAAGCTGCCCACGACGTCGTGCTGCCGCATCTCATCGAGGACGGTCTTGAAGCGCATGAACCGGCGGCGCTCGAAGTAGGACTGCATGTCGTCCATGATGAACGAGACGTTGTGGCTGGCCTTCCCCTCCTCGTCCGCCATCTCGCCGATCACCTTGGTAGGCCCTTTGCCGACCTGGAAGCCGGCGACCCCAAAGGCGGCGCTCACCTGGTCGTTGATCCGGCCGCCGATCTTGTACTGGATCCGCGAGGCGGCCTTGAGCCGCTTGACCAGGGTGCTGCCTTCGAGGTTGGCGAGGACCCGGTTGAGCTCGTCGGCGATCTTCTCGAATTCGGCCAGCAGGTCCTGCTGCGCCGTCACCGCCTCGTCGACCTTCTGCTCGGCGGGGGACTCGTCCTTCTTACCGGCGCCGGCCTTGCCGTCGAGCGTCGTGACGGGCAGCGTGAGCCGCGGCGTCTTGCTGCCGCTCTTGGACGCCGGTTGTTGGCCGGCTTTCTCGTCCGGCGGCTGCTGCGACGATTCCCGGTCCGCGATCTGGGGTATTCCCGAGGGAGGCTTCTTGGCGCCGGGAGCAGCCTCCGTTGGCGAGGACTTGCCGCCTGATCGAACCTGCCCGGCCATCATCGACTTGTTGTTCGAGGTCGCCATGGCCACGTTCGGCGCCTGGGCCGCCTCGCGCAGCAGGTCGGCGACCGACGGCATCCGGTTGCCGGCGATGTCCTTCAATATCTGGAGCATCTCGGCCCATTTTTCGAGGTGGGCGATGCCGAACTCCGGGTTGCGCATCGCCTGCTTGATCAGGTCTTCGCCGTTTGTGACCAGGCCCGAGAGCCGGCGGCCGTTGGCTCGCTCGGCCATGGCCTGGTTCTCGATGCGCCGGCGGGTTTCCGGGCGGTCGAGCTCGTCAGGCGAAAGGGCCCGCAACTGCTTGTTCGTCTCAAAGAGCTGCATCTCCTTGTCGCGCACCTCGAGAGACTGCCGGTGCCACTTGCTCAACTGCTCGGTGACCCAGATGGCGTGCTGCTCGGCGGAGAGAACGTAGAACGTGTAGGCCGGCGAAAAGACCCGGTCGCGGCCGGGGAAATAGTCCTCGACAAAGAGACGGACGTTGACCGGCTGCGGCTCGATGCCCAGCGACCGCGCGGAGAACGTGCCGCTGATCTCCATGGAATCCTTGTCATGGCCGCCGGCCGACAGGATGCGCTCTCCCTTGGCCAGTGAAGAGACGATCGGGTTCTCGATGCCCTGCCAGTCGATGCCGATGTGCTTGATGCCGAAATCATCCTGGGCCCTGACCTTGAAACTGAGCAGCTCGGTATCGAGGACGACCTTGTGCCGGGGCAGGTCTTCGCACGAGAGGGAGGGCGCCTCATCGTCTCGGGCGGTGATCGTCAAGGTGAACGGCTCCTTGCCGGCCAGGCCGAATCGATCCTGCCAGCGAAATTCCAGCTTGCGCGAGCCGTCGATGGATATGGGCGGGCCCGTGACGGCCGCTCCCGCGGGCGATTGCGATTGGCCGTCGACCTGCGCGGAGCTGAGCTCGCGGCTGGCGGTGGCGGTAAAGACCGCCTGACTTCCCTTGACCAGCGAGACCGACCCGCCCCGGACGTCCTTCCGCACGGGTTGCGGGAGCCCGAGATACGGCGGCAGCGTGACGGCCGCCACGACGGAGGTCAGCTCGGGGCGCAGGGCCGGCACGATGCGGACCCGCTGCATCGCGTCACCGATCTTGACGTGCAGCCAGCCAGGATCGATCTGGGAAGGAAGCTCGAACGAGTAACCGCCGTCACCCAGGTGAGCGATCACTTGCTGTTGGAGGCCGAGCTGAGCCACGCCTTGCTTGGGTCGCCAGACGGTGGTCTCGGTGAGCCGCATCTTGATCGAGAACGGCTCGCCGTGCGCGACCACGATGCGGCCGGGAAGGGCCTCGAGCGACGTGAAAGTGTAGCGGGGTGCGTCGTGCCAGGGTGCGAGGAACCGGTGCCAGGCGTTGGCGGCCGCGGCCGGGAAGAGGACGAACAAGCCGAGTGCGGCGGCGAGTGGAACGGCCACCAGCCAGATCCAGAGTCGATGGCGCGGGGTCGGGACGGCGTCGCGAAAGTCGCGACGCCCGGCGTCGAGGGCGACCTCACGGATCGCGGCTTCGCACAGCGCGGGCGACCGGGCCTGCTCGAAGTCATTGCGCACCAGCTCGATGATCCCCAGCAACTGGTCGCCGACCCGCGGATGCTTACGGGAAAGCAGCCGGGCAACTTGTTCCAGCCGGCGCTGCCGCCAGACCCAGCGGTGCAGGGCCAGCGGAATGTTGGCACAGGCGACCGCCGCCGCCACGAACAGGCCGGCGCGGAGCCAGCCCGGCGTGTCCCAGACGCGATCAAGGCAGAACAGCACGAGGTAGGCGACCAGAGTGCCGAAGGCCGCCGCGGCGACGGCCTCGATGATCTTGATCGTCCATACCCGGCGGCGGAATCCGTGCAACTGCGCCTGCAGCGAATCCGGCAGCCGCAGCTTGTCTGGTGTTGAGGCGAGGCTCATTTTGACCTCACAGTGTCGCGCGGGCGGGTTGCCCGAGTTCTTGGATCCGCACGGGCCACGCGCCCGTGCCACCAACGTCCGTCAAAACATTATACAAGACCGATCCGGCCGCGTCCCACCCAAAAGAAGCCCCGAATCCGGTTTCTGCGCGGCAGTTCTCCCGGCACATAAACCCGACGCGCCAGTTTTGAAGTTGCGCTATTTGGATTTCGCCCCGTAGGGGCCATAACATATCAGCCCAGGGCATCGCCCTGGGAACAGACAAAGCACACGAGTCAGCAGAGCCCTGAAAGGGCGTAACAAGGACAGACTCACTGCCTCAATAGAAAATGAAGAGCAGTACCGCCGGGATTGAACACCATGTTCCGCCCTTTCAGGGCACGGGTGATCACGTTTTCCGCATCCCAGGGCGTTGCCCTGGGCTGGCATGTCGCTGCCCCTTTGGGGCGAAATCAAAAAAAGCGCAACTTCAATACGCGCCAGCGACGCTGGCTGTCCCACAAGAGAAAACTGGGACAACTTATTCTTTCGCCGCGCCTTGATTCGCAACGCCCTTCTTCGTCTCGGCTTTCTTGCTCTCGATCTTCTTCATCTCGGCTTCCCGTACCTCGACGCGTTGCCGTGCTTCGACTTCCCGCTCTATTATTTCCCCAACCCTGGCTTCAATCATCAGGCGCCCCTCCATCTCCATCCGGCGCCTCTCCGTCTCGGCGTTCCGCGGATCGGCTTTCTTGACCTCGCCGAGCTCCTCCTCCAGGGCGTCATTATCTTGCGCGAACGGTCCCAGGATTCCTCCGAAAACCGAGTCGAGATTGACTTTCTGGGAACCTTGCCACGCTGTCTTCTGCGCCTCGCTCAAGATGGGCAAGACAAGATGATCGATATTGAACGGGTAGAAGTGATTGCCTTGCAATAGATACTCGAGATAGACGTTCCAACCATCGTCCCAATGAGCGGACAACGAGTCGGTCAGCGTGGCACGCTGCACGTCAGACAAGTACAGGTCGCGATCGAGAGCATCCACGAAGTAGCGAACGGCAACCTGTTTTCGGTTGGCATACCGCTTGTCGAGCTCTGCCTGGTAGCGAGACCATTGCTCGGCAGAGAGGTGCTTTTTCATGACGGCTGTGAGGCCATCCTGCAGCACCTTGCCGTTGTAGGGATTCAACGCCACCGATCGTCTGTTGCGTACCGACATCGTCGGCTGCAGCCGAGCGTCGACCATCTTGGTGACGACGTCGCTGAGCACATCGCCGGCCTCCCGGCTGATCTGCCGGAGCTTTTCCTGGCTCATCCGACAGATGTGCCGAACAAAAATGAGCTCGGCGCGCACAAACGGTCGTCCCATGGTCGTATATTGCTTGATCATATTCTGTCGCCGTCGATCCGCCGCGAGCGCCCGCGCGGCAACCGCATCGGCCTGGTTTCCCCTTGCGGGAAGCGTGGCGATCGGGGCCTTGCCCTTGACGTCCTGACGGCCGCCCTCTTTCTTGTCGGGCGTCGTTGCGACTTTCTCTTGAACCGCCGTCCGGGTCGAACTCCCGACCGGCACGGTCCCTGTCCCGGGCACCTGGGCAACGACGAGCGCCGACGTGAAAAGCGCGCAGACGAAAACGCTCACCCCCAGCCGAAGCTGCAAATCCCTGGCTGAGTCAAGCAGGTGCCGGCTCCTCGCCGAGATACAAGAGACCCAGAATGTTCGGCGAACGCTGGAGAACATCCTTCCTCCTCAGCCGGCCTGGTCTCGATGCGCCGATCACACCAGACCGATCACCTTGCGTCCCACCCAGAAGAGACCGAAGAGCCCGATCATGGTCGCCGCCGTCACCGGGTGGCACCAGAGTGGCACGCGCCGAACCAGGGGAGGGGGGTCGGGCAACTCGGCCAGCGACCGCACGACCTCATCCAGCTTGCCGGCCTCGACGACCTTGCCGCCGGTCACTCGCGCAAGCTCTTCCATCACTTCCGGCCGGGCCGGCCGGCCCAACTGCTCGGCCGCGACGCCCTGCACGAAGAACGAAGCCTCCAGGCTGGCCCCGGTCTCCTTGCAGAAGAGCTTGACACGGTGGCTGCCCGCCTCGAGGGCCGTGTACCGGGCCGTGAACTCGCCCCACTCGTCGCCGGCCGACACAAAGCGGACCAGCTCCGATTTGCCCGACGGGGCGGTGATCCGCGCCGAGACCTCGCCGCCGTGGAGCGGCTCGCCGCTCTTCTCCATGACGTTGGCGTGGAGCGTGAGCGTTTGCTGAAGCCGGGGCTGGTCCGGAACATAATAGAGCCGCATGGTCTCGCCCTTGGCCATGTTCCGCTGGTAGGCCATCCAGCGCACCACCTGGCCCCAGAAGCGATAATGGTACTTGTCCTCGACCCCCTTGCGCCATCGCCATGCGCCGTCGGTCCCCATGAACAGGACCTTGCCGGCGCCGTAAGTCCGCGTGACCAGGAGGGGCAGGCGGCCATATTCGTTGGACGCGTCCTTGTGGACGCAAAGCACATCGCTGCCGGCCTTGGCGCGAAGGGCGGGGGCATACCATTGAAAGCCGGGCAGGCCCTCCCAGACCTCGGCGTTGTCGTCCTGGGTATCGGCAAGCTTCGTGAGCAGGCTGCGGCGGCCGGACTCCGTCAGCTCGAAATGGTTGGCGATGCGCGAACCCCAGCCGCCTGGCTGGGCGGGGTCCAGGACGACTGGGCACAGGTCGCCCAGCTCGGTGTCGAGCAGCGACAGCTCCCGCCCCTGCCAGCCGGGGATGAATACCAGCCCGCTCGCCTGGTGTTCGACCAGCCCCTTCAGCAGCCGGCATTGCTCGACGGTCAGTTGCCCGTCCTCCACCCCCACGTCACCCAGGAACACCACGTCAAACTTGGACAGCTCGTCCAGGCCGGCGGGAAACTGCTTGATGTAGTCCTTGTTGCCGCCACCGGTCTTGCTGAGGCCGGGATGGAACAGCAAGCACGACAGCTCGACGCCCGGGTCGCGTGAGAGGGCATTGCGGAGGTAGCGGTACTCCCACCGGGGATATGACTCGACGACCAGCACGCGGAGCTTCTCGTCTCGAATCGAGATCGGGGCGGTCAGCTTGTTGTTGTCGGTCAACGTCTCGTCGCCGTGCCTGGGGACCGTGAGCGTCAGCGTGAAATCGCCGGTCGCCCCGGGCTTCCAGACGAGCCAATCGTTCGTGCGGCTCATGGCGAGAACGCGGACCTCCTTCGAAACCTCGTCGCCGCCCGACGTACGGAGGGTGACCGTGGTGCTGAAGTCCCTCGGCAGCGAGCTGTCGATCGAGAACGGGACCCGCACCGACTTGCCGGCCACGCCGAAGGTGGGGACGTCGAGGGAGAGGAGCTCGACGTCCGGTAACCGGGTGCGGCTGCCGACGGGCACGGCGAAGACCGGCACGCCTCTCATCCTCAGCCGCGCGGCCGCCAGGACCGGCGGCGAGCCTTCGTTCCAGTCGCCGTCAGAGGCCAGCACAATGCCGCGCAGGTTCTGGATCCGCTGCGGTGCCCGGGTGAGCGGCTCGTTCAGGTCGGTGCCGTGACCCGGCTTGGGCTCGGAAAACGGCTGAATGACGACGTTCATCCGCGCGCGGAGCCTGTCCCAGGTGGCCGTCTCGGTCAAGGGCGCGATCGCCTCGCGGCGAGTGGCCGCGCCGGCCCCCGCGCGTTCGGCGGGCACCACGTCGCGCGTGTCCATGCTGGCCGAGGCGTCCCAGAGCACGGCGATCGACGGCTTTTCCTCGGGGCGAAATTCCTCGACCCATTCGGGCTGATTGAGCAGCAAGGCGCCCAAGCCGACGAGCCCCAGGCGCAACGATTCGAGCAGTCCCATCGAGCGGCGAAAACCGCTGCGCCGCCAGGCGACGAAACAGAAGCCGGCCGTCACCAGCACGATCAGGACCGAGATGGCGGTCGACCACGGCGTGCCCAGGAACGTGAGCGAGTGAGAAGCGGTCATGACCCGGCCCCCCCCAGCAGCGTGGAGGTCTCTGTGTCGTCTTTCGCTCCGCGAAAGAACATGCCCTTTCGCGGAGCGAAAGGCGACTTCGCCGGCTTGGGCAGACAGAGGGCGGCCTCGACCAGCATCGCCCCCATCATCGAGACCAGGAACAGCCGCCAGACCTCCTGAATCAACGAGCCGGCGCTGCCGGCGCGGTCGTCAAGCCGGGCGAAATCGAGGCCCCGGAACAAGTCGGTGACGCGGCGGTCGGCAAGCACGGGCGCCCCCGCCTCACCGGCCGCGCGATTGACGGCCAGCAGCCGGTCGCCCGCCTGGTAGACACCCCGGTGGAACGGGAAATCGGTCGAGAGCGCAAGAAGGGCACCGGCCACCCGCTTCCACACCGTGGGATCGTCGCGGGGCGGGTCGCCGGCCGTGAGCTGGCGCGTGCTGCCCAGCACCGCGGCGCCCGATGCCAGCGCGCGCTGGACCAGCACGTAGAAGACGATTCCGTTGGTCGCCAGCGACGAATCACCCGTGGCCGGCGTGGTCGTGCAGAAGTAGGCGGACCCGCGGTTGGTCGTGACCCGCGCCAAAAGCGGCGCTCCGCCGCGCAAGCTGGCCAGGGGCGTCACTTCACCCGAGATGCCGCAGTATTTCCGGATTTGAAGCCGACCGACCGGCAACGGCATGCCGCTTTGAGTATGAGCCAGCAAGTCCTGATCGCCGCGCCAGCTCACGACCGCGGCGGCGTCCGACTTTTCTTGGACCCACGCCGTCCAGTGGACGCCGAAGAGCTCGGCGTTGCCGGGTACGCGCGCAGGGAAGAAGATCGCCGATCCGCCGCGCTCGACGAAGGCCTGGATCTGCTTGCCCACTTCGATCTCCGGTAGCGGCGCCTGCCACAAGAGCAGCGAGACCTGGTCCCAATCGACGTCCGCCAGTTGATTGAGGGCGACGACTTCCGCGGCATACCGGAGCGCCGGGTCGGGAGAGATCGACGCGGCGAGCGAGAGCGCCCGCGCGGCCGGCGGATCCTCGACGACGACGATCGCCCGCCGCGGCGCGGGCTGTTCGAAGACGAACCAGAAGTCGTCATCCGCCGGATTCGAGTCGGCCGGAATCGAGACGCGGCCCCAGCCGCGCTCCCGGCCCTTTTCGAGCGGGATCCGGTAATCCTTCAACTCGGCCACGCCCGCCGCCAGCTCGACGCTCACCTCGGATCGTGCTTGATCGATCTCGAACTGGACGGGGACCGATTCCTTGTCATCCGCCCCCCCTTCGCGAACCAATCGGAGGGTGAGCAGGAGCTCCGCTTGATCGCCGGTCTTCCGCCGGCGCACGTCGGTGACGCGCACCGACAGGTTGCCGGGAGCCGTCTGGGGATAGGCGAGCAGGTGAAACCGGACACCCTGCGGGAGCTCGAGGAACCCGTCGCGCAGGACCTGCCAGCGCCCGCTCTCGGCGTTCCAGTCGTTTTCGCGGAGGTCCGAGCAGATCCAGATCTCGGTGCGGCCGGCCTTGTTGGCCTTGATGTAATCGCGCGCGGCCAGCAGCATCGCCGGCAGGTCGGCCGACGCGCTGGCCGGCCCCGTGTCCGCCGAGGTCAAGAGGTCAGCGATCGACTCCAGCTCGCGCGGCTTGCCCGTCGTGCTCTCGATCAACACCCAGCGGGCCGAGCCCAAGGTCTCGAGCGTCTGGACCAACTGGCGGCGGCCCGTCTCGAGCTTGGAGCCGCGCGCGTCGGCTCCCACCTGCTGCATGCTGGGAGATCGGTCGAGCAGGATGATCGTCGTGTCGGCGCGACCGCCGGCCGTCAGCCCGAGCCAGCCCCCCGCCAGCGGGCGGCTGACGGCGAAGATCAAGGCGGCGATGGCGGCCATGCGAAACGCCATGATCAGCCACTGGCGCAGCCGGGCGTAGCCGCGGGACATCCGGTTGGCCGCAAGCAGAAACATCATCGCGGCCCAGCGGATCGTCTGATACCGGCGCTGGTTGATCAGGTGAATGATGATCGGCAGGGCCACCAAGGGGAGCGCCGCCAGCAGCATCGGCTGCAAAAAACTCATCGCATGCCTCGCGAACGCGTCCGGCCGACAAGAAAGCGAATGAGGACCTGTTCGTAATTCTCGTCGAGTGTGACCCGATGGTAATCGACGGCCGATTCCAGGACCACCTGCTGCAAGCCCGCGAGATAACCGGAGACCGCCTTGTGATACCGTTCAGCGATCTCGTTCGGCTCGGCGAAGATCGACGGGCCGCCCTCCATGTCGAGGAACCGCATCGGCCGGCGGAAATCGAAGCCCAGCTCCTGGGCGTCGAGCAGATGAAAGATGGCCGTGTCGTGCTTGCGGAACCGCAGGTGCTGGAAACAGCCGCGCAGCAGGTCCGGCTCGACGAACAGGTCCGAGATGATGACGACGAGCGCTCGCTGCGAGATGGTCTCCGCCAGCTCATGAAGCACCGGCACGAGCTGGGTCTGGCCCTGCGGCTGAGTCTGCTCGAGGACGTCAAAGATCGCCATCAAGTGCGACGGGTTACGACGGGGAGGAATGTTGCGAACGATTCCCTGGGCCACGCAGGCCAGGCCGACCGCGTCTCCCTGCAAGAGCGCCAGATGGCCGAGCGCGCCCGCGATCCGCCGGGCATATTCCAGCTTGGTGACACCCCCGGAGCCAAACCCCATCGAGCCGCTGGTATCGACCACCACACAGCAGCGCAGGTTGGTGTCGGCCTCGAACTCCTTGACGAAGAACCGATCCGATCGCCCGTACGCCCGCCAATCGAGCCGCCGGAGATCGTCGCCAGGCACGTATTTACGATACTCGGCGAACTCGACGCTCGACCCCCGGTGCGGGCTGGGGTGCCGGCCCGACACCGTCCCCTGCATCGGCCGGCGCGACAGCAGAGGAAAACCTGCCAGCCGCGACAGCACGCCGGGATCCAGAAAGCTCCGTGACTGGCGATCGGGAAACATTTACTGTTCCGCGTCCGTCTCCTCGAGGAGGCGTCGAACGATTTTCTTGGCGTCGATCCCTTCGGCCTGGGCCGCGAACGTGGTGATGATCCGGTGCGTCAGGACGGGGAGGGTGGCTTCCTGAATGTCCTCGAGCCGCACCATGTAGCTGCCGAGCAGGGCCGCGCGGGCCTTGGCTCCCAGGATCAGGTACTGGACCGCGCGGGGACCGGCTCCCCACGAGACGAGCGGCTTGAGCCATGCCGGTGCGGTCGAACCACCGGGCCGGGTCTTCCGTACCAGCCGGGCGGCGTAGGAATAAATGTGGTCGGGCACCGGCACGCGCCGGACCAGGCTCTGGTGCCGGATGATCTCGGCCGGAGTCATCAAGTGATCCAGACGCGGCAACGCCTCGCCGGTCGTCGTCCGGGCGATCTGAATCTCCTCGGCCTCCGAGGGATACTCCAGCTCGATCAGGAACATGAACCGGTCGAGCTGCGCCTCGGGCAGGGGATAAGTCCCCTCCTGCTCGATCGGGTTCTGGGTGGCCAGCACCAGGAAGGGAGCTTCCAGGTGGAACGACTTGCCGACCACGGTCACGTTCTGCTCCTGCATCGCCTCGAGCATCGCGGCCTGGGTCTTGGGCGGGGCCCGGTTGATCTCATCGGCCAGCACGATGTTCGCGAAGACAGGGCCGTGCACGAACTGAAACTCGCGGCGGCCGTCGGGCGCATCCTGCAGGATGTCGGTCCCGGTGATGTCCATCGGCATCAAGTCGGGCGTGAACTGGATGCGGCTGAACTTGAGCGACATCGTTTCGGCCAGCTTGTTGACCATCAGGGTCTTGGCCAGCCCGGGCACACCCATCAACAGGCCGTGCCCCCTCGCGAACAGACAGATCGCCAACCGCTCGATCACGTCGCGTTGACCGACGATGACCTTGCCGAGCTCCTTGCGCAGCCGGGCATACGCATCCCGCAAGTGATCGATCGCCTCGACGTCGTTCTCGCTCATGCGCTCGTGAGACGGCAGGTTCGAAGGCTGCGCCATGAAAACACTCCCGTTGCCAATCCGGACAGACCCCTGACAAACCTCAGACATTCTAGCCGGAGGGCGAGCAGGAGCGGAAGAGCCCGCATGCCACGTCAACTAAAATCTTAGAAGTGATCCAGCGGCTCCGCGGAGCTGAGGGTAAAAACGAGCTTCGTCGTGGAGCAAAGAGAGGGTGAAAGAGTTCCACTGCGAATTGGCGCGGAATTTCGAGAGTCCTCGCTGATCGCCACCTCGCTGGTCCGCCTCGCGACGAGATCCCGCACTCCAGCGAGGGCTGGCTCCGATACCAGCCCGACGCGACAGCGAGGGCGATTCACAGTGCCGC
>JBIOJM010000254.1:0-15148 GCA_044450785.1 Isosphaerales bacterium | reverse complement strand
GCCTCCTGGTCGCTTTGCAGCGGTGTCCGGACTGCGAACTGATCGGCAGCAGATGAATCGCGCCTTTGCCGCTGAGTTTCTCGCGCCCCATCAAATGCTGAAAAGCGACCTGTCAGGGGCGATGATCGGAGAAGATGAGATCAACGATCTGGCAATCGAATATGGGGTGTCGGCCTTCGTAGTCAGACATCAGATCGAGAACCACCGGCTCGCCCGTATCTCGCTTTAACGGATCGATGATCCGCGGATAAAATGGCGATTTGCTGAAACAAGGAGAGCGTTCAACTACCGCTTTTGGCCGCGGAACGCGTCGGCGATTACCGAGAAGCAACCAACAACAGGGAACCCTTATGGACGAACAGCCCGCCAGCGGCCTGCCGTCAATCTTTGATGATGGAGACGTGTACGATCTTGTGGGGAAAGACGTCCCGTACGGGCTTGATTTCTACGTCGCCCTGGCGCGCGAGGCGAGTGGCCCGGTGCTGGACATCGCCTGCGGCACGGGCCGGATTCTGTTGCCTTGCCTGCAAGCCGGCGTCGATATCGAGGGGCTGGACCTGTTCGAGCCGATGCTCAAAACTCTGCGCGCGAAGGCGGCCGCTTTGGGTCTGTCGCCACGACTCCATCAGGCCGACATGAGTAACTTTTCCCTGTCGCGCCGGTTTGGGCTGGTCATGATTCCGTTCAATGCCTTTGTTCACAATATGACGCAAGAGGCACAAATCCGCTGCCTGCAGCTCTGCCGCGAACACCTCTTGCCCGGCGGCGAGCTGACGTTCGATACGTTCTTTCCGGCTCTGGAGATTGTTGGCACGCCCGCGAACACGCGCGTGCTAGAGGGGGAATTTCCGCATCCCCAAACCGGCCTGCCAATCCGAATGTACGACACGCGCAGTTTCGACCGCGTCGCGCAGGTGTTTCACTCGCAGAACGATATCGAGCTTCTGGCCGCCGATGGCAGCGTGCAAACCGTTCATCGCTCCGAAATTAGCTCCCGGTATATCTACAAGCACGAAATGGCCCTGCTGCTACGCGTCGCCGGCTTCGCGCGATGGGAAATCTACGGCAACTTCGACCGCCGCCCGCTGATGCGCGAGAACGAAGCGATGGTCGTGACGGCTTGGGATGCGTGAACCGGACCGTTCATTCCCTAGATGGCGAGCCATGGGGGTGGATCGGGCAGGTGGAGCTCAGCAACCATTCGAGTAGCCTCATCGTGCCCTGTACCTCCCCTCGACGAGGATAATCGATGCCTTCAGGGGACTGAACGGTTCCGTCAACGAGCCAGGTTCGATGGCCCGAACGCCACGGGGAGGATCTCCGACAGGCGGTTCTCGAGCACCGCCGGACCGTCGCAAACCGAGATAACTTCAGCTTCCGGCCCGAATTCGTTGATCACTTGCCGGCAGGCGCCGCAGGGGGCGGTCGGGTCGGACGTCGGCGTGAAGACCACGATGGCCTGGATCACGAGCGGGCCTCCACCCTGGGCCACCGCCTGGAAGATCGCATTCCGCTCGGCGCAGATGGTCAGTCCGTAGGACGCATTCTCGACGTTGCAGCCCGAGAAGATCTCCCCGCGGCCGGTGAGCACGGCCGCCCCGACCGCAAAGTGACTGTAGGGGCAGTAGGCATGTGACGCCGCTTGACGCGCCGCGGCGACCAGCTTGGTGTAGATCGGCGGGGAGAGATTCATTGCTCCGGCACTCAAGGTTAATGAATTGTCGATCCGCGGTCCATCAGGGTCTAGATGACGGAATTCACCTCAGCCGCCGGCGCGCCGGAGAGGTGCTCGACGCCGATCCGATCGCAGTAATCGCCGAAGGATTCTCCCTCTTGCCGGTCGACCTTGAATCGGCGGAAAACCGGCACGAGCTCGGCCACGACCCGGTCGTATGGGACGTAGTCCTTGAACTCGATGTTGAGCCGGTCGCCGGCCATGCGTCCGCCCAGAAAGATCGTATACGTGCCCGGTCCCGGAGTCCCGTCCGCATGGATGTGGGCCGATCGGCCCACCAGGCCGATGTCCGCATTATATGGCCGGGCGCAGCCGTTGGGGCAGCCGGTCATTCGAACCGTGAAAAGCTCCTGATCGAGGCCGAGCTGGGCGAGCTCGATTTCAAGCTCGTCGAGGAGCCCGGGCAAGGCGCGCTCGGCTTCGGTCACCGCGAGCCCGCAAGTCGGGAGAGCAGGGCAGGCCATCGACCACCGCCGCACGGTCGAGATCTGCTCGACCGTGGCGATGCCATGGGCTTCCAGCCAGCTCTCCACCGCGGGCCGCCAGGCCGGCTCGAGGTCCGCCAGCAGGATCGACTGCTGGCAGGTCAATCGCGCGGGCGTCTCGTACTCCTGGAAGAAAACGCGCAGGCCGGTCGCCAGACGATAGCCTCCCTCGTCCTTGATCCGGCCATTTTCGACCGGAATTCCCAGGAACAGTTTCCCGTCCCCTTGCGGATGCCACCCCAGGTGATCGTCCACGCCGGTGACCGCCACCGGCTTCGGATCAAGGACCGGGCGGCCGAGATAGTCTTCGACCTTCGCCCGAAAAGCCGGCAGACCCCAGTCGTGGATGATGTACTTCAGCCTGGCTCGCTTCCGGTCGGAACGACTGCCGAAATCGCGGTAAACCTTGAGGATCGCCTCACCGATCGACAGGACATCGTCCCGGTCGACGTAGCAAAGCGGGACGGACAGGAAGGGAAACGTCTTCTGTGCACTCGGCGTCGTGCCCAGTCCCCCTCCGACCAGGACGTTGTAGCCCACCAACCGCTCCCCTTCCACGACCCCCAGGAAGCCAAGATCGTTTGCATGAATATCCGTGCAGTTATCTTCGGGCAAGCCGAATGCCGTCTTGAACTTGCGCGGCAGGTATGTCTTACCGTACAAGGGCTCGACCGGATCGTCGCCGGCAGTCGGAACCTGTGCGTGCCCCGCGGCGGGCAGGGTCTCGATCCGCTCGCCGTCGAGCCAGATCTCCCAGTAGGACGATGAGCGCGGCGCGCAATGCGATGCCCAGCGTCGCGCGTCGGCGTTCAGGTCGTCACGGATCGGGTCGGAAATTGGGGCTGGGCAGCAGAGTACGTTGCGCTCGACGTCGCCACAGGCCGCCAATGTCGACAAGAGGGCCTCATTGATCTGGCGGATGGTGGTTCCCAGGTCGTGCCTGAGGACGCCGTGGAGCTGAAACTCCTGGCGCGTCGTGATTCGCAAGCTCCCGCTGCCGAGGGTCTGGGCCAGGCGATCGCACGCCAGATACTGGCGCCCGCTCAATCTGCCCCCGACGACGCGGACCCGCACCATGAACTGATGGGCCTTCTCCTTGCCCTCCTTCTTCAACCGCCCGCGCACGTCACGATCGTCCTGCTGATAGGACCCGTGGAATTTGAGAATGGTGGCGGCATCCTCGGTGAAGTGCGACTTTCCGTTGTGTAACTCGTCGGCCACGAAGCTCTTCAAGTACTGGCTGGCCAGCTTGATCGCCTCGACCTTGCTCGGCCTGGCACCACCCGGTTTGCTCGGCTCCATCTGCGCGCGCTGCCCTCTCCGCCCTACGCTCGATTCGATTCGCTGCGGACTCGTATGGCGAGTGAATCGTTGGATCTCACTGGTTCGCCCCCGCCTCGGGTGGCGCCGGCAGGTTGATCGGTTGATCAATGACGGCGCCGTCCTTTCGCGCGGCCTCGCTTTTCTTCTTCTGGGCCTCTCGTTCCAGCTCCCGATCGAGTCCTTTCAGAAGGGCCTCCGTGCTATCCTCCACGGTCGCGTTGCTGGGCGCCTGGAACGCGAACTGATCGACGCGGATCGTGCCGTTCAACTTCACGTCCGAGTAGACCAAGGTGATCACGGTGCGGGGGACCTTCTCGATCGAGCTTTTGGCGCCGACCAGTTTCCCGTCAGGGCCCATCCGGCGGGTCTCGACGGCGGCCGATGGCGGCCTGCCCTGGAGGATCAGCTTGTAAGGCCAGCCGTCTTCCTTGCCCAGATAAAGCGTGGCATCCATGGGGATGAAAGGGGGTAAGACCCCGATCGGGTTGACGGGGCGGGAGTCGGGCCCGACCAGCCCCTGGCGGCTTTTCCAGATCCCGTGCAGCTTCCAGACTTGTCTGCCGTCAAGCACGAAATCGTCTTTCTGGTCGAACTTGATGTATTTGCGCAGCCCGACCAGCAGAGTCTCCGGTCCAGCCAAGCCCATCCCCGTGATCGCCAGATTCCTGGCTTTGGGATCGAGATCAGGTGAATTGAGACGTTCCAGAATCGGCTTGATGCTCAGCTTGCGATAATACTGTCGATCGAGGACCTGCTGGTAATCCCACAGGGTCTCGCCGTCGCAGACCTGGAGGGTCGTGCCACTCGTGTCGGGAAGCCCATAGACGGTAAGCTGGAGCTTGACTCGGGCGTTCGGCGCCCTGAGATACTGGCCTTTGATCGTGAATTTCTGATAGAGCATGTCGACGGACTCAACCAGATCGGCCGCGACCGATTGGAGCTTGGCGAGCATCTTGATCGCCCCGTCGATGACCTTCTCGGCCTCGGTCGGCGGTTCCTCGGGCTGCGCGGCCGGTGCCATGCCCGGAGCAGCGGCTGCGCCCGGAGCCCCCTGCTGCGCAGCCGTGTTACCGTCCGGCGGGCCGGCAGGGAGTGTGGGCACCTGCTGCGCCCTCGATCGTGAGCAGAGGCAGGCGACGACGACGAGAGCCAGCGCGCATCGCAGCGCCGGCAGGCGGATCGAGTTGGTCCGATTATTAAGCATGGTTGGGATGTAGGCCAATTCCTCAAGGGTTGGGAAGGAATGCCCGATCATAATCGCTAGGCGTCACGAGACGCAAGTCCGGCAGATTGAATCGACACGACTTGGCCGTGGCCGAGTCGTGTCGCTGTGGATAGCAGGAAGCGGAACAATCTCCCTGATCGGCGGATCGGGCGCATGGGGCCTCGGGCCGGCCGGCTTCGTCCGAGGGAACTGGAGGATATGATGCAAGCGTTCGGAATGCTGCTGCTGGCGGCAGCGACCGCCGGCGACGGATTCGGTTACACCGACCCTGGTGTGGGACACAAGCATTGGTTACGTTCGCACCTCGTGACCTCGAGCGACGCGACAGGCACGCCGCCGTACAACGCCGCCCAGATGGCGGGCCCGGGGGCCGGCGGCGCTGCCAGCGGGCGTCGGTTCATGAGCACCAAGAGCCAGATCTATTTCCTCGACCCCACCGGAATGCACATCGGCTGGCAGACCAATGCCGGGCCCAACGGCGAGCGAACGTATCTGCCGGCTCAACTGACCGTGCCGGCACGTTACAACTTCAACCAGGGCTTCATCTACCGCTTGAAGATCACCAATATCCCCGGGCGGCCGGCCGTCACCCTTTACCCGACGATCGAGGTGGGGCCGACCACGCCTGGCACGGACGCGTACCTGGCCCACAACGCGATTCCGGTTCAGTTCACGTCCGAGGACTTCGATCAGGTCGTCGATGGCGGGAACTTTGTGACGAAGGTCATCTACCTGCCCGATCCGAAGTACCAGGAGCTTGCCGTCTCGGGTGTCGAAACCCTCGTCTCGACTCGGCTCGAGCCGGGCGTCGATCCGATTCTCGAGGCCGACAAGCGTGGAACGATCCTGCTGATCGTGCGGTTGGGCGCCATCGACCTGGAGATGCCGGGATCGGCGAGCGCGGGCGCACCGGTCGTGGGCGGCGTTGGTGGAACGGTCACGCTTGAGTCGTCGGGCGTTCCCCCCGCCTCGCTCCCGTCAGGGGTCGCGCCGCCAGTGGCTCCCGCCGCGGGAACGGTCATCCTCGACCCGACGCCGGCGACCAGACCGGCGACACCCCCAGTCCCCGCGCCGACCACGCCGCCTCCTCCAGCCGCGGCGACGGCGCCGAAGTGAACTCGTCCTTGGTCCAGTGACAGCTCACCACCCCGGTGGAAGCGTGGAGGGATCACGTTTCCCCGGGGTTTTTCCGGCTCCTTCCCCACATAACACTCTCTGTCCGATCAGGAAGTCAGACGATGAGCCTCGAAGGAAGGAACAGCCGCGGCGGTTGGCTGGGCGGTCTGGCCCCCCGTGCCGCCCTATTGACCTGGGCGATCGTTGCCTCGAGCGCGGGCACCGCCGGCCTCGCCCAGGATGCGCCGACCGCTCCACCGCCGGTCGCGAACGCAGCCGCGACCGCCCCGAGCATCCCAGGAACCGGCACTGCGACCGGCACCGCCGTGGTCGGTCCCGAGGCGGCGACGGGCGCCGTCCCGCCGGCCGGCGCCGCTGCCCTCGACCCCGACGTGCAGGTCGTCCGGTTCCAAGGGCCGCCGGGACTGATCGTCGAGGTCCTCGCCCCCACGCCGGCGCCAGTGCCGATCGGTGACGGTGGTGGAATCATCACCGTGGGCCTCAAGCGCGGACTGGGATACCGGCTGCGGATCGCCAACATCCCCGAGCGGCCGGGCAGTGAACTCTTTCCGGTCATCGAGGTCGTCGGCCACTTGCATCGCCCCGAGGGAGTCGACCCAGGGAAATACCCGATCAGGGTCGTCTTCACGCAGGACGATCTCGACGACGCCGTCGATCGCGCCCGGCTCGTGACCAAGGTGATCTACCTCGAGGACCCGGACCAGGCGGTCCCGTTCCGCATGGCCAAGGACCAGGTCCCGGCTCTGACCCTGAGCCCGGCCGAGCCGCCGCTCCGAGTCGCGACGGCCCTCGGCCGGCCGGTGGCGATCGTGCGGATCGGCGCCCGCAGACCAACCGTGGAGGAAATCCAGGCGGGCGCTGCCGGCGACCTCGGCCTCGACTGGGCAGCGAGCCTCGGGGCGGGCCCCTGTCCGTTTCTGTTAGAGAGCGGTGCGCGCTGCTCGCTGCCGCGCGGGCCGGTGTCTGCACCCGCGCCGCCTCCGGCACGTCCCTCGCTGCCCCGTGACGAGTATCTCTGCGACGGTGGGGATCGCGGCGTTCCCGCCGCGGCCGGTCGGAACGGCCATGTGGGTGGCATCGAGCCTCGCGACGCCGTCGTCGGCTTCGACATCGGCCTGGGAGCAGGATCCAAACCCAGGGTCCTGCCGACCAACGTCGTGTGCGTCTATGCGCCCCGGTTCGCCGAGGTGCGCGTCAGCACGGGGACCAATCAGAATATCGACATTCAGACCACGAAGACAGACAAGCATATCTCGAAGTACTCCGAGTCCAGCTCGTCCGCCCGGTCCAAACGGCTGGTGCAGAACCAGGCCGCCGAGCTTGCCCGAGCTCGCGAGCGGGCCGCGGGCCTGAAAGGACGGCTGCTGGCGAGCGAGGAATCGAACAGTCGCGCGCCCAGCGCCTACTCGGGCGCGACGCTGCTCGCGACCAATCTCCAGAAGCAGACGAGCGAGCTCGCCAGGAACCGCCAGAAGCCAGCCCTGATGAAGGAGCGGTTGCGCCTGGACGGAATCAAGTCAGCCGAGTCGACCGTGGTCACCGGGACCGCCCAAGGCGCCAGCGAGGCGGTCAAGGTCTGGGGGACTCATTCCATGACCGGTGTGGAGACCCCGCCCGATCGACCTGGCCTCGCCGTCATCAAGCGCGTGAGCGCTCTCGAGGCCGAGCCCGGTGACACCCTGACGTACGTCATCATCTATCGCAACATGGGAAACACGCCGATCCGCAGCGTCACGATCGTCGACAGCTTGCTGCCCCGCCTCGAATACGTCAAAGGGACCTCGCGGGGATCGGAAGGGACCAACTTCTCAACCGCGATGAATCGCGTCGGGTCGACTGAGCTACGCTGGGAGCTGCCCGGAGTCCTCGCGCCCGGCGCCATGGGCCAGGTCTCTTTCCAGGCGATCGTCCGCTGATGCCGCCGAAATCGACGAGGGAATCAGGCCGCCGACAGCGACTGACCGGCCACGGTCAGGGCCAAGTCACGAACCTTCCTCATTTTGGGCACCTCGTCCAGATCGATTTCGACATGGTAGCGATCCTCCAGCAGCATGATCACTCGGACGATGTCGAGCGAGTCGAGCGCGAGATCGTCGATCAACAGCGTTTCCGGCGTGATCACGACCTGGCTCGCCTGGGCCGAGACCGTGCGGATCATCGTGTTGATGACATCGAACACGTCGCAGGGAACCGCGCCGGCTTGGTTCTTCACCACCATGGATCGCCTCGATTCGTGGGAACGAAGGGAGCTCTTGATGCCTGAGTGCCGACCTCGAAACATCCCGGAGGTGGCGTGCCTCCATCTTCATCACAGCGTGCATTCACTCAAGCGAGACATCGCGTTCGTCGGACGACGACACCTTTGATTTCTTTCGGCAACAGTCGACGGTTTTCTTGAAGGCAGACTGTTAAGTTTTCTTACCCATCCGGTTCATGTTTTCCGGACTTGTGGACGATTCTGAAAGGTCGAGACCTTTTTCCTCTCGGCTTCCGGAGGTGGTTCCGTGGAACGGAACTCCGCACGATGGGTCTCACCGCGCGCCTCGGCCATCCCGCACCGGCGGTTCAGCCGTCTCGTCGGAGTCGAGACGCCTGAGGACGAATCCGTGTTCCCGGTATCGCGGCCCGGGAAACGATGGTTGCCCAGCCATCGCTGGCTCTTGGGTTGGCTGCTCCTGGCCGGGTTATGCGCTGGCGGCTCCCTGTGGTCGTTCGGCCAACGGAGAGGGACGCTCGATCGCGGACCAGGCCAGGTCGTTGCCGATTTCGAGATCCGTGACGTCAGAACCGGCCAGCTCGATCGCCTCTCTGAACATCGAGGCCGGGTTGTCGCCATCGTCTTCACGGGCACAAGCTGCCCGGTTGGCGACCTCTACATGCCTCGTTTGTCCGACCTTGCTCGGTTCTTTGAGATGCGGGACGTCGACTTTCTGGCCATCAATTCCAATGCGAGCGACTCGATCGAGGACGTCGCCGAACACGCGCGGCGGTCACGGATAACCTTCCCGGTCTTGAAAGACCCCGAGAATCACGTGGCCGACCGGTTGCTCGCCGAGCGAACCTGCGAAGCGCTCGTGATCGATGGTCGTGGCACGCTCCGTTATCGGGGTGCGATCGACGACCAGTACGGACTGGGGACGCGGCGCGACAGCCCCGGACACACTTATCTTGTCGACGCGATCGAAGCCGTCCTGGCCGGGCGCGAGGTGTCGCCGGCAACGACCCAGGTCGCCGGCTGCCCGATCGAGCGCGTCATCAAGTGATTGAATCCGCGACGGTTCGCAGGTAGACTACATCCCATGACAATCGAGCAACTCCGTGAAATGCATCAGGCTCGACCCTTCCAGCCGTTTGATATTTATCTGGCTGACGGGCGGACGCTCCCGGTATATCATCCAGAGTTCCTGGCTCAATCACCAACGGGCCGGACGATCGCCGTCAGCAAGCCGAATGACGCGATTGAGATTGTGGATTTGCTACTGGTCGTGAGCCTCAAGCCACGTCCGCAATCCGCGCCGCGGCGAGGCCGGCAGCGGGGCCAGTCGTCTGGGTGACTGCCAGTTACTTCTTCCAGTTCCCATCATTTATGGGCATGGAAGCGTACGCCGCCCCTTGGGAATCACGCTGGAAGGGATCGGGGCCCCAGTTGGTAGTCGACGTGTTGACCGTGCTGGTTGGCCAATGAGGTGTCCAAGGCGCAGCACACCCCGAGCAACACAGCAATATGAGTAGAGCCAGCAGCTTGAGCGAATTAAGCGTCCGCGCCATGGCTTCCCCCTTAGTCCCATCCTGGGACAAGCCGCGAGCATAAGTCGCAGGGAATAGGCGTCAATAGCAACCGTCAGACCTTCCATCAGGTGGTGGAAATTCACGACGAGTCTCTCTCTTTGTTGAATAATTCTCAAATGCACGCTAAGCTGGTGTCGTCCTCATGCAAGCAGTCGACTGACCTCTGCGTTCGGGGATCTCGTTGATGATCAGGGTCTTGGGCGGTCCGAAACGACTGTGCGACGGCGTGACGCGGCGCGAGCTGCTTCAGGTCGGGTCGCTGGGCCTGCTGGGACTGTCTCTGCCCCAGTGGGACGCGCTGTCACAATTGCAGGCCGCCACGGAGAAGCCGGCCGCCGGCCTGCCGGGGTTCGGACAGGCCAAGGCGTGCATCCTGCTGTTCATGTACGGCTCGCCCAGTCAGCTCGAGACGTTCGACCCGAAACCAGACGCCCCGGTGGAGATCAGAGGCGAGCTGGGGTGCATCCCGTCGAGCGTTCCGGGCCTGAATGTCTGTGATCGCCTGCCGCGGCTGGCCCAGGTCATGGACAAGGCCACCCTGATCCGGTCGGTCTCACATCCCTACCCGATCCACGGCGTGGCGTTCGCGACCACCGGGATTCCTCGGATCGAGATCCCGATGGAGCTGAACCCGCGCGACTCGAACCACTGGCCGTTCATCGGCTCGGTGGTCGACCTCGTCGACGGACGCCGCCAGACCAAGCAGCCGGTCGTTCCCCGCAACCTCGTGCTCCCGTGGGCCTTCAGCAGCCACCGCGTGGGCGAGGTCGCCCGCGCCGGACCCTACGGGGGGTTCCTGGGGCAAGCTTACGACCCGATCTGCACCGAATTCGTCGGCAAGGGGACGAAGACGGCTCGCAAGACACTCACGGACCAGGTCTGGGAGGACGTCGAACCGTATCGCGGAATCACGCCGGCGAGCCGGTTTCAGTTGAGCGCGGTGAATCAGCTTGGCCCGGACCTGACGCTCGACCGGCTCGACGGCCGTCGCACGCTCCTCGAGCAGATCGAGCATTTCCGGCGCGAGGCCGATGCGACCGCGTCGCGCTCGGGCATCGATCGCCATCGGATGATGGCTTACGACCTGCTCGCGTCGGAGAAACTGCGCCGGGCGTTCGACCTGGGCGCGGAGCCGGACGAAACGCGCGAGCTGTACGGCATGACCCTGTTCGGGCAGGCGTCCTTGACCGCGCGGCGACTGGTCGAGGCCGGTGGGCGGTTCATCACCGTCTTCTGGGACGAGTATGGCTTGGCGGGCACTGGTTGGGATACGCACGTGGATCATTTCCCGCGCATGAAAGACGAGCTCCTGCCCGGGCTGGATCGCACCTTCTCGGGTCTTCTGTTCGACCTGGACCGGCGCGGGCTGCTCGACGAGACCCTGGTCGTCCTCTTGAGCGAGCACGGGCGAACGCCCAGGCTGGCCTCGGTCCAGGGGGGAGGCCGCGACCACTGGTCGCGGTGCTATTCGGTGGTGATGGCCGGCGGCGGCATTGCCCGCGGCCGCGTCGTCGGACGGTCCGACAAGATCGCCAGCGACCCGGTCGAGCGCCGCGTATCGCCCAAGGACATCCTGGCCACGATCTATCATCTGCTCGGCATCGACCCGAGCACGATCCTGAAAGACCAGCAGGGACGGCCGATGCCGCTGGTTCCCGACGCGGAAGTGATCGGCGAGGTCCTCGCCTAGGTTCGTTGTCGTCCAGGATGGCGATCCAGGTCCGATCCAGGATCAATCAGGCGGGAACAAGAAAGCTCAGGTGCAACTCCGCGTGGCGGCAATGGAATTGAATCCATTCCGCTGGAGTCAGCTCTCCGAGGACGGGATTGGGGGCGCGCTTCGTTTCCGTCTTCAGCCGCCGGATCGCCTGCCTGAAGCTCTGGAGCCCCTCTTCGAAAGGGACCGGGGGCGTGGTCAGTTCGTCCATGGCTTTCGCGGGGAGCTTGAAGCCCGCGCTCATGGTCTTCGTCAAGAACCTGCGCTTGAAGAGTGAGCGGGCGACGACGCGAACCAACGCAGGCGGCCGGTTCTCATATCCGTCAATCGACTTATTCAGGGCGATCGCGAGATGACTGAGGACCTGGCCGGGCGACCAGTTCCCGAGGGCCTTGATGTTCGGGCTTTTCGCCAGTCGTTCCACATCGGCCAGGATATCATCGAGGCTGTCAAAATGAACTTGCCGGCGTTCTGTAACCTTGGTTGTGTCGACGACGGTGGCCATATTGCTTCTCTCGTTCCTGATTTTTTGGAATACCTGTCACCTTGTTCGCGCATTTCGCAGAACCCAACATAAGGGACAACACCGGATGAAAGCAACGCACCAGCCCGACACCGAAGAATTGCTCGATCGTGCCGGCACCGGCGATCGATCGGCTCGCCAGCAATTGCTGGCGCGGCATCGGGCTCGACTGCGGCAGATGGTCGCCCTCCGGATCTTCGACCTTCCGGACGAGTCGGAAGCGGCCCTGGCCGAGCGGCTGGTCAGCTCGGGCAGCAGCCCCAGCGCCCAGCAGCTCCGGGCCGAGCTGCGCGAGCCGGTGCAGCTCGCGCTGGAGGCACTCGAGCCGCGCGATCGCTGGGTCCTGGAGCGGCTGCGAAACCGCGCGGAAATAAGTGCGCGAATGCGACGTAGGACGGATTGGCAATCCGTCGATGCCGGTCGGACGGATTGCCAATCCGTCCTACGAGATTTTGAGCGTTAATTCACGCGCGACGACGTTCGCGCCGCGATCGGCCGCGTCGGGCCCAGGGGCGACCATTCGGTACGGGACGCCGAAAGAACCGTCGAATCTGGAGCCCGCGCGCGGGTACAATCGGCGCGGAGGTGTTCTCTTCCTCCGCGGAGCGATAAGCCATGCCGATTCACGACTGGACCCGCGTCGATGCGGGATTGTTCCATGCTTTCCACCAAGACTGGATCGGCGTTCTTGCTCGCGCGCTGAACGGGGGCGTGTTGCCGCCCGGTTACTTCGCGCTCCGCGAGCAGTCGACCCGAGGCCCGGTCCCGGACGTCTTGACCTTGGAATTAGCTGCGAAGCTTTGTCGAAAAGACCTCGAAATTGATCGCGCAGGGCATTCACTTGCTGGTGATCGACCTGTTCCCGCCCAGCAAGTGCGATCCCCAGGGGATCCACAAGGCCATCTGGGATGAGTTCGTTGAAGAGGACTTCGAGCTGACGGCCGGAGAGCGTCTGACTCTCGCCGCTTACGACGCGGGACCGCCGCCGGTGGCCTATGTCGAGCCGATCGCGGTCGGAGAGGCGCTGCCGGACATGCCGATTTTTCTGAAGCCCGATTTCTACGTCCCGGCGCCGCTCGAGGAAACCTATCGGACAACCTGGGATGATTTCTTTCCCGCCCCGATGAAGAGTCTGCTGGAGGCGCCGAGCCGGAATCCGCTCGAGGCATCGCCTCGGTTACGGGCTCGGGACGTGCCTCGCCTGCCCGATGTCTCTCCTGAGTGCAAGCAGGATGAGGGCCGGCGATCAGCCTGACCGCGCGCGCCGGCCGCGGTCGAGCAGGTCCTTGAGGGGAAGGACGAAGCCCGGCAGGACGTCGCCGCCGTCGAGCGCCTGATCCGCGCGGACGAGGACCGACCGATCGAGACCCGAAAAGACCCGCGCGGTGCGTTTCTTGGGATCGATCAGCCAGACCAGCCGGACCCCGGCCTCGAAGTATTCCCGCACCTTGCGGGCCATTTCCGGTTTGGTGTTCCCCTCGCTGAGCACTTCGACGGCAAGGTCGGGCGCCAGGTCAGGGATCGGATCCGCAGGGCTCTCCCGGCCGGGGAGCTTGTCCCAGGCGATGAACGACAGATCGGGAATCCGCACCAGCCCGGGAGCGATCCGCATCATGCCGTCGGCGCCGACGCAGATTCCCAGGTCGTTCTGATCGACATAAGAGTCGATCAGTCGTCCGAGCCGCAAGGCCAGTCGCGCTTCCTCGAATCCCATGGCTTTCTCCACCAGGGTTCCGTCGACCAGCTCGCAAAGCCGGTTCTCGCGATTCTCGGCCTCGATGACATCCTTCTCGGTCGCGGTGCCTGGCGCGGGGTGGTACCAGATCCGCTCCAGCGGGATATCCCCCAGCCGCTTCTGGAGGTCGGCCAAGGTCTTGATCATGGGAGGAGCGATCGTCGCCGGAGCCATTAGGGCTTCCTCGTGGTTCGCCGTACCTCGATGCAACCCATCACCATTCTGACACCTCGCGGTGTACCCGGCAAGGCACGGCGACAAACCGGTGTGCCACGTCGGGACGTCGGCTCACGATTTCGGCGGAATTTGACGGATCACTAGCCTGGCGGGCTCATTTCTGGGAGACTGAATCCTGAACCGAATGGTCGGAGAATGGCATGGAACCCTACATCGACGCCCACTCGCACATCTGGACGCCCGACGTGGGTCACTACCCGCTGGCGGCGGGCTTCGCCGTCGCCGACATGCAACCACGGTCGTTCACGGCCGAGGAGTTGCTGGCCCAGTGCCGGCCGGCCGGAGTCGGGCGGGTCAACCTGATCCAGATGAGCTATTACGAGTTCGATAATCGGTACATGCTGGACATGATCAAGCTGTACCCCGACCGGTTCGTCGGCACCGCGATCGTGGACCCGCTGGGCGTCGATCCGGGGCGAACGATGCGGGAGCTCTCGCTGCGGGGCGTGCACGCCTTCCGGATCCAGCCGCAGTACAGCAAGCAGCCGCCGGCGAGCTGGCTCGAGCCGGCCGGTTACGCGGACATGTTCGCCACCGCCGCACGGACCACTCAGGCGCTCTCCTGCCTGATCGGTCCGGATGGATTCCCCGAAGTCGACCGCATGTGCCGCCGTTTTCCCGACACCACCGTGATCATCGACCACCTGGGACGCATCGGCGCCGGTCCCGACGGGGCGATTCGCGACGTCGACGTCGAGGCCCTCTGCGCGCTCGCCAAACACGCCAAGATCTATGTCAAGGTGGGTGCTTTCTACGCGCTGGGCAAGAAGGCTCCCCCTTATCTTGACCTGGGCCCCTTGATCCGGCGCGTCGTCGGAGCCTTCGGAGCCAAACGGTGCATGTGGGAGAGCGATTGCCCGTTCCAAATCGTCAAGCATCGTTACGTGGACAGCCTCGCCTTGATCCGCGACCGTCTCGACTTCCTGGGCAAGGAGGATCGCGACTGGCTTCTTTTTCGCACGTCGGAGCAGACTCTGTTCCGGCCGGTCAACGCGTAAGGAACTGCGCGAGAATAACTTGCCGGAAAAGTCGTCTTTCGCTCTGCGAAAGAACGTGCTTTCGCGGAGCGAAAGGCGACACTTGTTTCCGCGCAGCGCCTAACCTGCAATTCAGACGTAAGCCGCCAGGGCGGCAGGACGGCGTAGAACGCCGACTCAGACACAGCGCGCCATTCCGGCATGCTTCCCCTCGTTTTCTCGCCCGGCATCACTTGAGGCATCCTACGCGGTCTGCGCCTTTGGC
>JBIOJM010000253.1:0-15150 GCA_044450785.1 Isosphaerales bacterium | reverse complement strand
GTCCATGAGGCGTCCACCATTCCGCCGAGCGACCAGCCCCAATCTCCCCACGATCAATCCACCGCCGCAGTGCTCGGGCAAAGTCCATCGGCAACACCCGGCGCGTCCGAACTCACCCGCATCCGCTATTTCGGCGACTACGAGATCACCCGCGAGATCGCCCGCGGCGGCATGGGTGTCGTGTTCCGGGCCCGGCAGGTGAGCCTCAACCGCACCGTCGCGCTCAAGATGATCCTCGCGGGCCAGCTTGCCAACGACACCGATGTCAAACGCTTCTACACCGAGGCTGAGGCCGCCGCCAACCTCGACCATCCGGGGATCGTGCCGATCTTCGAGGTCGGCCAGCACGAAGGCCAGCACTACTTCTCGATGGGTTTCGTCGAGGGGCAAAGCCTCTCCCAGCGCCTGGCCGAGGGACTGCTGCCTGCTCGAGAGGCGGCCGAATTGATCCGTCGCGCCAGCGAGGCCATCGAATATGCCCACCAGCACGGCGTCATTCACCGCGACCTCAAGCCGGCCAATATCCTCCTCGATCCCAGCGGGAACCCCCGCATCACCGATTTCGGCCTGGCCAAGAGGGTCCAGGGCGATAGCGGTCTGACGGGTTCGGGTCAGATCATGGGCACGCCCAGCTACATGCCGCCGGAGCAGGCTGGGGGCAAGCGGGGCGACGTGGGCCCGGCGGCCGACGTGTATGCGCTGGGTGCGACCCTCTATGCCCTGGTGACCGGCCGGCCGCCGTTCCAGGCGGCAACGGCGATGGACACGGTGATTCAGGTGCTCAGCGACGAACCAATCCCGCCGCGGCGCCTCAATGCGACGCTTTCGCGCGATCTGGAGACGATCTGCCTGAAGTGCCTGGAGAAGGAGCCGGGAAAGCGGTATGCCTCGGCGTCGGCGCTGGCCGACGACCTGGGGCGGTACCTGGCGGGCGAGCCGATCCGGGCGCGGCCGGTCACGACGAGCGAGCGAGCGCTCAAGTGGGCCAGGCGACGGCCGATGGTCGCGGGCTTGCTCGCACTCGTCGTCCTCTCAACGGCCCTGGGACTCGGAGGGTCGATCTCGGGATGGCTCAGGGCCTCCTCGGCGCTCGCCGCGGCCGAGCTGAACCTCCATATCAATCGGATCGCGCTGGCCGGGCGCGAGTGGGAGGCCGGCAACGCCCCGAATGCCAACACCATCCTCGACGAATGCCAACCTGTCCAGCGCGCCTGGGAATGGCATTACACCAAGCGCCTCTGCAACGTCGAACTCCTCCGCTTCGCGGTTGTGGGGCTCCTCGATATTGCTCTCAGCCCCGACGCGACCCGGATCGCCACCCACAGCAACCCCTTCCCCTACTCGTTCATCGTGGACGTTCGCGACACCGTCACGGGAGAGGAGATTCGAACCTTTCCCTTATGGTATGACCTACGATTGATGCCCTCGGTGAAGGACGTGAGTGACATACCGACAGCGGGCAAAGACCTGATCATCGTGGCCCGCGTGGATCATATGCTCCATTTCCGCGGGTTCGACGCTGATGGGAAGTCAGTCGTGGACACCGATGAGAAGAGGCTGGCAAAACGAGCCCCGGAAATCGACGATCTCAGGAAGAGGCTTGTGCGCTTGTGGCCACCTCATGAACTTGACAGACGCGACAAGAGCTGGGTCATCTTCACTGTAACATCAATCGTCGGTCACACCCTTCCCCTCCCCTACGGGCCGGCCTTCGGCTCTCGCGGCGCCTACGGTATGCGGTTCACCCCCGACGGAAAAGGCCTGGCCACGGTAATCTCGGACCACTATACGACGGACGACCGAGGGAATTACGAGTGGTGGGCGCCCGCCGGCCTTGCTCCAGCCGTGGTGCGCTCGTCCCCGAACCAAACATTCGCACTTTCCCGGTTCCTGGATCTGGCGACTGGCCGCGAAATACGGCTGCGGGCGGATGATCCCCGGCGCAGCGGCGCAGCGGCGTGCTCCCCCGACGCGTCCAGGCTCGCCGTCGTCCAGTGGGACGAGCTCGTGCCGACCGCCCTGGGCCGGCGCGGTGAGCCGGTCGTCGCGAATCCGGGCCCAAGCGCCCCCCGGGCCACGACCGTGGAGATCTGGGACGCAACGTCAGGGCAGAGGTCGCTGACCCTTCGCGGTCAGGCCGGCTGGGTCGATAACGTGATCTTCGGGACCGACCTCGGACGACTGGCAACGATCAATCGGGTGAAGGATGGGGCGTACGGTTGGAGAGGGGTCATCCAGGTGTGGGACACGACGACCGGCCGCGAGATCGCGTCCATGAAAGGCGATCACGAGGTCACGTTCAGCCGCGACGGTGGACTTTTCCACACCGTGAGCAGGGACAAATCCCGGCCCAAGGGCCAAAAGTTGCTCGTCGCGACCTGGCAGGTGTCGACCGGCCGGCACGTCGGGACCGTTGGCAGCGACAACTCCGATGCCCGGCTTGCGTTTACCCCCGACGGCTCGAGGCTGATCGTGGCGAGCTCATCTGCCATCCATATCCACGACACGGCGACCGGCCGGGAGCTTCGAACCTTGACCGGTCCCGGCGGTGGTGCCGACCACGTGGAGGTCAGCCCTGACGGCCGGCGTTTCATCGCGGAGAACCACGAGCACGCTCTCGTGGTCCACGACCTGGCGGGCGAGGCAGGGCCTCGCATTCTGCGGGGACATGCGGGCCCCATCCAGCGTGCGACATTTAGCAACGACGGCCGCCGCCTGGCAACTGCGGGCAACGACGGAACCACTCGGGTCTGGGACCTGGAGAGCGGCCGAGGATTGCTGATCGATTCCGGGCCTGCCCTCGGGAATCAGGCCCTTACTTTCAGTCAAGACGGCCGCCGGCTGGTCGCGAACAGCAGCCGGATTGGTTCGGGCGGCGAGGTCAGGATCTGGGACGTGAGCCCGGAGAGAGGCGTGCGTCACGTCGCCGACCGCGGCTTGGGGATCGTCGACCTGGCCTATCGTCGTGATGGATCGCGGATCACCGCGATCCGGGAGGATGGCGAGATCCTGGTCAGTGATGTCGTGCCTGGCCAGGAGCTCCGCGACTCGAAGGCCGTGCGGATCCCCGAATACGAGCGGAACTCCGCGCCGCAGCTCTCGCTCAGCCCCGATGGGGACCGCGTCGCCGTCTCGACGACCATGAGCGTCAAGCTTCATGCCACGACGGACGGTCGGGAGGTCGCGACCCTTGACGGATTCGGTGGGCCCGCCGTCACCTTCAGCGCGGATGGACTGCGTGTCGCCGCCATGGACTGGCGGGATACTCGCGTGGTCGTCTGCGACGCGGCCAGCGGCCAGCGGCTCCTCATCTGCGAGACGTACGCCGAGGGCCCCAAGGTGCCCGTCGCGCTCAACTTCAGCCCCGACGGGACAAGGCTGGTGGCCGTGATGCCCGGCGGCATGCTGGCGGTCTGGGATGCGGCGACGGGTCGTAAACTCGTGGCTGTGACCTTGCCCGGTCTACCGACTGGCAGCGGTAGCGGAGGCGTCGCCGTCAGCCGTGACGGCGGCCGGATCATCGTTCCCGTGACAGCCCCAGATGCGCCCCCAGGCCAAGGGGCCGTCGTGGTCCTGAACGCCCGCAACGGCGCCGAGGTGCGTCGCATCGGCACGGGGACAGTCACGGCGGTGGCGTTCAGCGGCGACGGGCGGCGTTTGTTCTCTGGTGGCGGGGACCAGGTCAATGGCGAGGTCAGGGTATGGGACCTGGATTCGGGCCGCGAGATGCTCTCTTTCCGTGAACCGGGCGGGCGGATCTCCTGCCTGGCGCTCGACCCCAGCGGCTCCCGCCTGGCCGCGGGCGACACTGGCGGGGGGCTGAGGACCTGGGACGCCCGCCCTTTGCCCGCGACGACCGGCTTGGTCCTCAAGGCCCCGGAGGCCTCACTGACCGATCTGGTCATAAGGTTCTTCTATCATGATGGCCGTTTCAACTGGTTGATGGTCTCGCTTTACACCTATGCCGCGTTCGTTCTTGTCCGTATTGGGATCAGGAAGATGATCATCATATCACGCCGCAGACGCGCCTCTCAAACCGCGAGAAAGGACCGAATCGGGCCGGAAACGGGGGACATCGCGGTATGAAAGAAGTCTGACAGAATCACTGTGTCTCCCCGGAGCGCGAAGAGAGCGCGAAAACGGGTCAGCGAGCGCGAAAAGGAGCCAGGAGCCTTTAATCGAACGGGCGCGGAAAGGGGTCAGGAGCGCGGAAAGGAGTCACGACCCTTTAATCAGAACAAAACGTCCTAATCCTCGGTGCCAGGTGACACGATTCCCCGGTTATTTCTGTCCGCGAAATCACGAATCACGAATCACGAATCACGAACGCGATGTCACAATCGCACGAGAATCGGACATCTTCCTGGAACGGGAAGCGAGTCTTCGTCGTTTGGCCCCGATAGCCGGGCCAGGCGTGGAGAATCCGAGAGACCTCGAACCAAGGAGTGAATCCCGATGAGCGACCGACCCAGCCAGGACCTCGACGGCCTGGATATCGACCTGGCCCGCCGCATTCATGAGGTCTGCCGGCGGTTCGAGGCCGGCTGGCGGGAGGGGCGCCAACCGCGCATCCAGGACTATCTGATCGACGTCTCCCACGAGAGCCGACCCGCACTGCGCGCCGAGCTGGAGGCCCTGGAGCGCGAGCTGCGCCGATCGGATGAGACGGTCGCACGCCCTGAGTCCGGCCCTCGCACGGCTCCCGAGCCCCAGGCGGCACCGAATCCTGCCACGATCGCCGAGACGCCGACCATCGCCCCTGGATCGCTGCCCACGACCCCTATCCTGGGCGCGGCGCCGTCCTCGGTCCACGAGGAGGCTACCGTACCGCCTGGCAACACGCCGGGATCCCCCCACGATCAGCCCACCGCTCTGGTGCTCGAACCGGGCGTCTCCACCGCTGCCGATGCGACCTCACCGACCCGCATCCGCTACTTTGGCGACTACGAAATCGTCCGCGAGATCGCCCGCGGCGGCATGGGCGTCGTCTTTCAGGCCCGGCAGCTCAGCCTCAACCGGCTCGTCGCGCTCAAAATGATCCTCGCCGGCCAGCTCGCCGACGACGCCGACGTGCGACGCTTCCATATCGAGGCCGAGGCCGCCGCCAACCTCGACCATCCTGGAATCGTGCCCATCTTCGAGGTCGGCCAGCACGAGGGCCAGCATTATTTCTCCATGGCCTTCATCGAGGGCCAGAGCCTCTCTCAGCGGCTGGCCGGCGGACCACTCCCGTCCCGCGAGGCTGCCGAGCTGATAGGGCGTGTCGCCGACGCCATCGAATATGCCCACCAGCGCGGCGTCATTCATCGCGATCTCAAGCCGGCCAATATCCTCCTCGACCAAAACGGCAACCCGCGCATCACCGACTTCGGGCTGGCCAAGAAGGTGAAAGGGGACAGCGGGCTGACCGGCTCCGGCCAGATCATGGGAACGCCGAGCTACATGCCGCCGGAGCAGGCGGGTGGCAAGCGGGGCGCGGTCGGTCCGCCGGCCGACGTCTACGCGCTGGGAGCAACGCTGTATGCCTTGCTCACCGGCCGCCCGCCGTTCCAGGCGGCCAGCGTGATGGACACCGTGATCCAGGTCATCAGCGATGAACCGGTGCCGCCGCAGCGGCTCAATGCATCGGTTCCCCGGGACCTGGAGACGATCTGCCTGAAATGTCTCGAAAAGGACCAGGCCCGGCGGTACGCATCGGCCGCGGCGCTGGGGGAGGACCTGCGGCGTTTCCTCGCGGGGGAGCCGATCGCCGCGCGGCCGGTCAGTAGGGTCGAGCGGGCTTGGCGGTGGTCATTAAGAAACCGGCTGGCGGCTGCCATGTTGAGCATGGTAGTGGTGTTGACGGTCACTGGCACCCTCACGATCACCTCCCTCTGGCTTCGGGCCGAGCGTTCGCGCCGCCAGGCCGTCGCCGCAGGCCGGGAGGCCGTCGCGGCCAGCCAGCGGGCCGAGCGTTCGCGCGAGGAGGCGGTGACGGCCGGCCAGCGGGCCGAGGCCAACGCCGCGACCGCCCGCCGGGCTGTCAACGACTACCTCGACCGGATCACCGCGAGCCCTCAACTCCAGCGGCCCGGTCTCAGCGGCTTGCGCCGCGACCTCCTGACCCAGGCCCTTGCCTACTACGACAGCTTCCTCCGCGAGTCCGCCGCCGACACGGACCTCCGCGTCGAGGCGGCCGACGCGCAGAACCGCGCCGCCATGATCCTCGCCGAGCTGGGCGATACGAGCCGATCGCTCGAAGCGGGCCGCCGCGCCGTAGCCCTCAACGAGCAGCTCGTTCACGACCAGCCAGGCCAGAACACACATCGCCACCGGCTGGCCCAGGCATTGAACTCCCTGGGCAACGCCTTGCGAACGACCCGGCGCTCTGATCTGGCACTGGACGCCTACCATCGTGCCGCCGAGACCCACGAGGCCCTGCTCCGAGCCGAGCCCGGCAACGTCGATTGCGCCACGGAACTGGCCGTCCATTGGTCGAACCTCGCCAAGACGCTCGGTAACGTGGGGCGAACGGCGGAGGCGGAAGCGCTGCTGGCCCGCAACCGATTGCATCTGGAAGACCTCGTTCGCCGCACGCCGAATGCAGTCAGGCCGCGCGACCTGCTGGCCGATATCCTGCATGACATCGGCAACCACTCCTCCGACCGGGGCCGGTTCGACGAAGCACTTGGCCTTTACGACCGGTCCCGTGAGATCCGCGAGGCCCTTGTCCGCGAGCATCCCGACGACTGGGCGCAGCAGAACCAGCTCGCGCGGATTTACAACGAGCTCGGTCTGCTCCATTTTCATTTCAATCGAATGCAGGATGCTCTCCCTTACTATGAGAAGGCCCGCACGCTGCGCGAGCGATTGCTCGCTGCCGAGCCGGCTTCGGCGGAGTTGCAGGAGTATTTGGCGCGCTCGTTCGAGAACCTGGGCAATCTCTATAACAGCCTGGACCGGCCCTCTGAGGCCTTGCCGATGCTGGAGCGGAGCCGCGACCTCCGCGCCCGGCTCGTCGAGGCAAGCCCCGGCAATGCCGAAATGCAATGCGCACTGGGCGGCGCGGTGCACAACCTGGCGATGTCTCACGAGCAGCTCGGCCATAACGCCGAAGCCGAGCGACTCTACCGGGAGGCCATCGGCTACCAGCAGCGCGCCCGCAAGGTCCAGCCCGACGTCGTGGTGTATCGCGCTTTCTTGACCAACCATCTCTTGAGTTTGGGTGACCTGCTCCGCCGCGCCGGCAAACCCGATGAGACGGCCCAACTTGCCGAACAGGCCGCAGCGCTTTGGACCCGGCAGCCTCCGCCATTGATCAGGTCGGCCCTGTTGCTGGTCGCGTGCATCGGGCCAGTCGGTCCGGAAGACTCTGCGGCCAAGGCTCGTCGCGATCGCTTCGGCCGCTCCGCGGTCGAGATCCTCACCAAGGCCGTGAACGCCGGCTTCCGTGACCTGGCATTTCTTCGTTCCTCGAACCAGCTCGACCCGATCCGAGACCGCGAGGATTTCAAAGCCCTGCAGCGACGAGTGGAAACGGCTTCCGCTGCCCCGAAATGACGCGGGGACACCCGGGATCCCACAGCGGCAGCAATCGGTTTCAGTGCATTCTGTTTCGCGCAGTCTGTACGTTTCTGCCCTACCTGCCGGCGTCTGGCGAGGCCCGCTCACATCCGGCATCGTCAGGAGCGCACCCGCCCACCCTTGGTCAAGCGCAACCGGTTCGTGCTATCTTGGAGTTGATCCCGCCCCTGACCGTCGAAAGAGGTTTCCGGCATGGCGTTGACTCAAATCGGAGTCGTCGGTTCGGGAATGATCATGGAAGACCAGAACGGGCCGGCAATTGCGCAACTGGTGAGGGGAGGAGTTCTCGGGCAAGTCCACATCGCCGCCCAAGGGAGCGCGAGTCTCCGGAGACTGCTCGGCCTTCCTTGGTGGCGCGAGCGTTTCCCGGATCTGCCGGAGGGCTGGGTCAGGACTTATCCGCCGCTCGAGACGGATGAGAGCGTGCGCCGGCCCGACTTCTACCGCGAAATGTATCGAGCCCTTCCCTCCGGCAGCATCGTCATGATCGCCGTCCCCGATTCGGGCCATGAGCCGTTGATCCTCGAGGCCCTCGAGGCCGGGTTTCATGTCGTGACGGTGAAGTCGTTGTGTACCAGCTACGAAGGAACTCGAAGAATCCGCGATCTCGCCTGGGAGAAAGGCCTGTTCGTTGGCATCGATTTTCACAAACGCTGGGACTATCGCGCGTTGATTGCTCACGCGCACTGGAAGGAAGGCTGCTACGGGGTTCCTCGGGCGGCCCGTGCCACGATGATCGAAGCGGACTCGTACATTCGTGCCGGAAGCCCGTTCGAGAAGCACTTCGTCCCCGAAACCTCGGATCCGGCGACTTACGTGGGCTGTCACTACGTCGACCAGTTCGGTTGGTTTACGGGTTTGCGTCCCAAGCAGGTCGTCGTCAACGGGGTGTTGGGGCAGTTTGAGTCGGGAACACGCTGCTATTCCTGGGCAGCTACGCAACTTACCTATGACCAATGCGTCTTGCAGGTCATTAACGGACTCCAGCATCCCGGCGACCATCGTGGCCGCAACCATCAAGGCCTCGAGATCTGGGGTTACAATCCCAAAGATTCGCGCGGCACCTACTTCTGTCACCTCGATAACCTCCGCGGCATGGACTACGTATTCTGCCGGGATCGTAATCCCGGGCGTCCTACCGATGCGGGGAGTGATTACGTCGGCTTTATCCCTTGCCCGGACCGGACACCCGGCAAAGAGATGGTCGGATACGGATGGCGCGCGATCGAATCGCTGGTGAATGCGGCGATTCGAGTTCAGGAGCGGGGAGACCTGACCGCACGGCAAAAACTGTTGGCCGAGATCGACACCGCCGACCTCATCCCCACGCCTGCGAACACTTCGTACCTTGGGCTTGTCTACCAGGCGATGAGGGAATCAATTGAGGAAGAGGGGATGCCCGTCGTAATCGACTACGACCGAGGTGTGACAAGCTACCGAACGGCCGGCGGTCAGGAGCGTCGTCGTTCGCCATGCTGAGTCGCCCCAACGGACTGGGCGTGTTTTTGAAGTACCTTTTCATTCCACGTTCCGGAGATCTTCCATGGGCCGAGAGTTTCCTCTGACCCCGAGACGCGTTCCTCAAATCAACACGACGCATCGCCGGATCGTGACCCCGATTCCGGCTCCGGCGTCGATTTCCCGGCTCGAGCGGTTGCGAAAACACGAGCCCGCGTCGATGGGGGGCCAACCGCCCGTCATCTGGCACGAAGGGAACGGCTTCTCCATCCGCGACCCGTACGGCAACCAGTGGATCGACTTTTCGGCGGGGGTGCTCGTCGCCTCGATGGGTTACGGCCACCCCAGGGTGATTGAGGCGATGAGGCAGCAACTCGAGACCGGGCTGTACCACACCTATTGTTTCGCGAACGAGCCCCGAATCGAGCTGATCGAGAAGCTCGCGGCGATGGCGCCCCCGCCGCTGGAGAAGGTGTTCCTGCTGTCGACGGGGTCCGAGGCGACGGAGTGCGCGATGAAGCTCGCGTTCACGTACGCGGCTCGGACAGGACATGCCGCGAAGAAGCACATCGTCACCTTCGAAAATGCTTTCCACGGACGAACCTTGGGCGCCCAGCTTGCTGGCGGGACGCCGGCCCTGAAAGATTGGATCCCGAGTACGCATCCCGAGTACGTGCAGGTTCCATTCCCCGACGGGTTCCGGACCACTGACACGTCGTTCGCGTTGTTCGAGCGGAGCCTCGCCAGGCTCGGCGTTGAGGCAGACTCGGTCTGCGCCGTGATGACGGAGACGTATCAGGGCTGCAACGCCCAGATGTTCCCGGTCGACTACGCAGCGCGGCTGCGCGAGTGGTGTGACACGCACAAGGCCCTTTTGATTTTCGATGAGATCCAAGCCGCGTTCGGCCGGACCGGAATGATGTTCGGGTTTCAACACCTCGGGGTGTCGCCCGATCTGATCACCTGCGGCAAGGGCATCTCCGGTGGAATGCCTCTCTCGGCCGTCGTCGGTCGACGGGACGTGATGGACCTGTATGGTCCCGGGCAAATGACCAGCACCCACACGGCAAACCCGATCTGCTGCGCGGCCACGCTAGCCAACCTTCGGGCCCTCGAGGACGAGGACGCCGTTGGGAATGCGGCGCGGCTGGGACCGATTCTTGCCGAGGCCTGTGCCTCGATGCGCAACGTCTCGAATCGACGGATCGGTAAGGTGGCCTCGATCGGTCTGGTCGCGGCGATTCAGTTCGTCGCCCCCGACACAACGACACCGGACCACGATACCGCCTGGGAAGTCGTGCGGAAATGCGTCGAATCCGGTGTGATGTTGTTCGCCCCGGTGGGGGTCGGTGGCGGCGCGATCAAGATCAATCCGCCGCTCACCATCTCCAAGGAGGCTTTAATCGAAGGGTTGGAAGTGGTTTCTGACGCCGTGAGGGAGTTCTGCAGGGGCTGAGAGAGACGCAGTCCACCGTCACTCGAGGATCCGATCGCGCAGTGAACCGCCCAGCGTGTTGTCTGCCGGGACGAAAAAGGAGACGGCGAAAAAAGGGGACGTAATGATTCGGCCCGAACCCAGGTCGTTTGTTTCCATCCGCCCCGGTGCGCCGAGAAGGCCCCGCGCGGGGCGAATGGCTTACCTCGCCCGCGCTCCCTCAGCCGCCACTGCTGCGCCATTCAACCCCTGTAGTTGCTTCGGCTCGATGATCCGCGAATGCTCGCGGTCGGCCAGGACGCATCCCGTCTCCTGCTGGAGACGGAGCGCGAATTCCTCAGCAGTTCGGTTGTGCCAGCCGCCGATGCGCCAGGGGCAGATTAGATACCCATCACGGAATTCGACCTTGCCCCTCTCCAGCGTTGGGCTCCCACCCTTGTCAATACCGCCAAGCTCCTTGAGCAGGCGATGAACGACGTCTATCTCCAGTGGGCGCAGGACGGCGATGCGGCGCTCGCTGGTGATGGCGGCAGGATCGAGATGACCGATGGTGAGATTGTGCAGCATCATCGTCCCCTTTCGGCCATCGCTCGCAGGATGCGCCTGGCGCCGTCGGTGACCGGGAGCTCGGTCTGTGAGGCTCGACGCTCGGCCTCCGCGTGGGACACGCCTTGCCCCTCGTGGTATTCGTGGGCGATCACGGCATCGCAACGGTCGCGCAGGCGCGCTTTCCCCCAGATCGATGATACCGTCGGGCTGGGATGCGGGACAAGCAGCTCCGGGTTGAATACGCCGCTGTTCAGATTGATGCGCGCGCCGGGGGAGATGCCACCGCCGGTGCGCTCCTTCGGGTGGAAGGCGGCAAGCCGCAGGTCGCAATCGTGATCGAAAGCGCCGATCTGATCATCGGGAATCCCGAGCTCGCGCAGGCGTTTCTGCGTGAGCGACTCGAGGCGATCATACCAGGTGAGCGCGAATTGCTCGGCATGATCCGCCTCGTCGGTCGGGATCGGCACAGGCGGCGCGAGATTCGGCCAGTTGCGCGGCGTAGGATGGGCGCGGCTCGTCCGCTTCCTTGCCGCTCTTGTGATCCGATCGAGAATCCGTTTCCATGCGCCCATGGGATATGGATAGCAGGAATTGGTCGGGGCGACACGTTTCGGTCGGGCGAGCGGTTGGCCGAAAGATGAGATTCGGGCCAAGGTGTTCCTCTCCGGTCGCGCGTCAGGACATCAACCGGAAGCCCGGAAAGATTATATAGTGCACATGTATACTGTGCACTAAACGTGCACCCAACCCATGGAAACTGTGGTAATTCCTGCGATCCGTGGAAGCCGTAACCCCTATATTTCATATTAGCTCAAGCGAACGAAGTTGGCGTACATCGCCAGGCCTGTCGCCTGGCTCTTCTCGGGATGGAACTGGCAAGCCGTCAGGTTATCGCGCCAGACGACGGCAGCGAATGGATCGGGATAGTCGGCCTCTGCGGCCACGTGTTCGGGGTTCTGCGCAACGGCAAAGTATGAGTGAACGAAATAGACCGACGGCTCGGCAGGCAATCCCGCGAGTAACGGCGCTGGCTTGCAGATGCGCAGCGTGTTCCATCCCATGTGCGGCACCTTCAAACCCGGCCGTGACGCAAAGCGGACGACACGCCCCGGGAGCAGACCGAACCCGGCGTGCTCGCCATCTTCCGCGCTGCTGTCGAATAAAAGCTGTAGCCCGAGGCAGACTCCCAGGCACGGCTTACCTTGATGAACAGCCTCGCAAAACGCCTCGCCCAGCCCGGTGCGCCGCAATTCCGCCATGGCGTCGGCAAATGCCCCTACCCCCGGCAGGATGACTTTCGAAGCCTTACGCACCCGATCGGGATCCGACGTGATCTCGGCCGCCCTTCCGACCGCCTCGATCGCCTTCTGGACGCTCCGGAGGTTACCCATTCCATAATCGATGATCACGATCATACCAATCGTCTCGCCACGGGTCCGCACTCTCTCTAAGGATTGACCTGACGCACAGGCGGAAACGGTCCGATCGAGAGTTGGATCGTGGTTCCCTGGCCGGGGTGACTGTCGATCGAGAAGGCGCCGCGATGCCGGCGCCAGATTCCGAGCGCGATGGTCAATCCCACGCCGCTATGGTCGGGTTTCGTGCTGAAAAAAGGCTCGGTTGCGTGCTTGAGGACTTCCGGACTCATTCCGCAACCCGAGTCCCGGATCATGATCAACACCCAGCTCCGAGAGTCGATCCGCGTGGTGATCGCCACGGTGCCCGACCCACGCGGCAGGGCCTCATGAGCGTTCTGGACGAGCTTGCCGAGCATCGACCGAAGCTGGACGGCGTAACCTGGAATTGATGGGATCGGAGCCAGGTCGAGTACCCAGTCCACTCCCGTGCGCTCTGAGCTTCTCTCCGATTCGATCATCTCCTCGATCAGTTGATTCAAGTCGACTGCCGGAGGTTCGTTTCCGGTCCGGCCGGCGTCGACCGCGGTCACATTCCTCGCCCAGTCGATCAGTCGGCGCGCGACCTGCGACGCGTCGAGCGCCGTCTCGATCATCGAGCTCCCCAGAGCATCGAGCTCGGACGGATCGATGGGATCAGTGGTACGAGCGCGAATCAACTCCGCATTGCTCACGACGGCGCTGAAGGCGTTGATGACGTGGTGCGCGACCGAGGCGGAGAGATGACCAAGATCCCTGAGCCGATCGCTCTCCTCGGCTTCCCCCTTGTTTGCCGGCGTCGTCATGGTATCCGCCGCATCGAGGTCCATCTGCCACTTGAAAGACCATGTGGGCATGACTGCGCCACGACCTCACATCGCTCGATCTTGACGCGAGTACTCAGCGGATCAACCGGGCTTCCACCCAGTCCGCAAAATCGCGCACATTGCCGCGATCGCCGAATTCGGTGACCAGGAACAAGAACTTGCCGCCCGACAGGTCGACATCGATCGACCTGGGTGCATCACGATCCGTCAGGGGGGGAGTTTTGAATCGTTCCACCCCATCCAGGAGCACCCGAAAGACGACGCTCCCGAGCGGTCCTGCCCGCTCGTCGACTCCAACGAGCGCCTGGAACCGGCGATCCCCCGGCTCGATGCCGTACGCCATCAAGGTGCGGCTCTGGGTGCCGATGCCGCGGTCGTAAGTCTGGCTCGCCAATTGAAAGACATGCCCATCGACAGTCCGATCGAGGCGATAATCGCGAGTCGGACCGACATAGGAAACATATCGAACCTCGGCCGGCTTCCGCTGGGAGAGGTAGACAACCGATCCACTCCGCGCATGCACGCGCACCAGATCGGAGAGCGGAAACCGAATCGATTGTCCGAATCGCGTCGTGGCCTGCACGCTTCCCTCGTCGATCCGGGCACCCTCGACACCGAGCCTCGTGCCGTCCGTCAGCGTCACCTCCATGAAGTCGGATTTGGGCCGAGGATAGTTGACGAGCCTGGGGTCGAAACCAGCCGCGAGAATCCCCGGCCGATCGATCTCGACGGGCTTGCCCTCAACCTGGATCTTGAGCTTCCGGTCGTCCAGACCGAGGAACCCACCGGACAGCCGGTCACCGTTCATCAACCAGACGACTTCGGTCTTGCGCGCCTCGAGTCGAACCCGGTCCCACAGTAGATCGAGCTCGTCGGTCTGGCCCGGGGTCGACATGATCAATCCCAGGACACATTCGAGCGGGACCCCCAGCTTGCCCAGAGCGTCCGATTGGACTTCCAAGCTGGTATCCGTCGACGACCCGACGACGACCCGCATGAGGCAGTCCCCCTCGGGAAGGATCACCTGCGAGCGATCCAACGGCGCGAACGAGGCGGGAACCTCGCGAGTCAGCTTGATCAAACGGTTGAGCGGCACCTCATGCTCGGCCCCTTCCGCGGACGCCAGCCGGATCGCACCCGGGCCCAACGACACAATCCGTCCCGAAACCGCTCGACCATCGAGCAAGAGCCCCTTGAAGACAGGATCGGACGAAACCGGCGCATCCGATCCGGCGCCGGCAACCGGCGACGTGAGCCCACCAAGGACGGCCATGAGCACGGCACTCGCGACCGTGCCACGTCCGTGAACGTCTTTCGATCGATTGCAAGAGGATAACACAGGGCCGGCCCTTCCGGTCATCGTTGAAAGATGGGCAAGTAATTGTTGGGTATCTGAAGGATGATCAGCGCCATGGCTGTCCCATATTCGTTGCAGACACCGTTGTCGGTCCAGGAACCCGAAGCCGCCTGGCGGCGGAGCAGCTCGTTGCGAATGGCCGGATACCATTCCGCCCAGGCGTCTTCTCCCTTGAGCCACATCGCCTGGGCCGCATAGTATTGACCATAGAAATAATGATTGATGCGGCGTCCACGCGGTAGGCCCTGGCCGAATTGACGCAGATAGGCGATCCCGTCGCGGACTTCCTTGGAATCATATTCTCCGGCGCTCTGAAGCGCGACCACGCCCGCTGCCGATCGCGGAAACTCGCTCAACGTTCCTCCCTGAAGCTGATATCGAAAACCACCGTCGTGGTTCTGCGCCTGTTTCACGTAACGGATGCAGGCGTCGACCGTCTCCTTCGGCACAAAAAGACCGGCGTTGCGCGCAGCCCGCAGCGCGTTGATCTGGCAGATGGTCACCGAGAGATCGGCGTCCTTTTTCACCGGTTGATACCGCCAGCCTCCTTCGATGTTCTGGCTGTCG
>JBIOJM010000252.1:0-15154 GCA_044450785.1 Isosphaerales bacterium | reverse complement strand
TGAAGCAGCATCCCGACCGCGCGAGCCTCGTCATGAAACGCCGCACTTGTGCCTGGAACGAAACCTTCCTGCTGGAAGTCCTTACCGGAGCAACGCTTTAGTGTGCGCTGGCCCTGGGGTGGCCCCGGCACAAGCAATTACAGAGTTTTCAAAGGGGCTTCTTACCCGCCTCGTCGCGTCTTTTTGCCCTCTTGCCGAGGATGGGAAACCCATTCACGATGTCCAAGGCGTCCGCCCCCACCCCCTGGCCCCCCCTTCGCAAGGGGGGGAAAGGGATCGCTCGGCCGCGCCGTCTTTCGATCGCGCGCAACAAAAACACCCGTCTCCCGACCGCCGCTCCAGTCCAGTCAGCACGAGCTTTTTATCACCCCAGCCTCGCCCTCCCGAAGACGAGCCGTCGTTGTCGGGAATTTGGCTCAAAGCAAACGGCGGTCACACCCCCCGCGGATGATAGTGCCCCGCGTGAGCTCGAAGTCAACTCCGTCAACCGGTTTCCCTTCGCGGACGACGACGTCGAGGCGAGACGGTGCGGCCCAATCCTTGTCGTCGACGAAGACCGCCTAGGCCTGGCCCGAGTTGAGATTCATCTTAATAATCCACTCAAGGCGCTCTGCTGACCCCGGCTCCTGAAAAACTCAGGTCAATCCCTTGACTGCCCATCGTCTGCTCGCTATCCTTTACCTAACTTAATAAGTTAGGCGGTCGGCCTCACGGCCCGGCCCGGGTGGGGAGGTAGAATTGGCCGAGAACGAACCGAGCCCGCGGGAACTGGACGTGCTCAAGGCGCTCTGGGGGTTGGGCTCCGGGAGCGTGCGCGAGGTCCACGAGCGGATGTGTCCCGAGGGCGAGCTGGCGTTCAACACGGTCCAGACGGTGCTGCGGATCATGGAAGACAAGGGGTTGATCCGCCACCGGGTCGAGGGTCGTATCTTTATCTATGAACCGATTTACATCCGTGACCGCGTGACGGCGCGGCTCTTGCACCGGGTGTTCGACGGCGCGCTCGACCAGGCCGTTCTCAGCCTGCTCCAGGCGAAGGACGCAACCGAGGACGAGCTGCGGGGCCTGGAGCGAATGATCGCCCTTGCCCGGAAACGCGTCGCGTCACAGAACAACCGAAGGACGGAGGGCAAATGAGATGGACGAGTACGTCCTCACCTGGCGCTGGCTGGCCCACGCGGCGGTCGGCGGATTGATCGTGTTGGCCATCGGGAGTCTGGCGGCGCGGTTTTGCCGCCAGCCCGTGCGGCGTGCCCGGCTCGTCGTTCTGACGCTGCTGGGAGCGTTCGCCGTCCCATGGCTCGGTACGCTGCCCATCGCGCCGAAGTGGTCCACAGGTTTCGTTCTGGCAACTCCCCCGGCTGGGGCGCCCTCCTCGGGTGAGATCCGGTCGGTTCCAACGCCCGCCGCGCCGAACGCGTCGATGGAGCTCTCGCGAGGGCCGGTCGCGCTCGATGGCGGCCGCGAGGGGTTGCGTCAGCCCGTTGAGCGTCCCGCGCGGGAGGTTGCCGACGGAGGACGACGAGCCGGATCTTGGCCGTCGCGGCTGGCCACACTCTCCTGGGATGCCTTCGCGCTCACGGCTTACGCCGCCGTGTCGGCTGGGTTGGCTGCCTGGTGGCTGCTCGGTCAGATACTGCTCTGGCGCGTCGCTCGTCTAGCGCGGCCGGTCCCGCCCGAGATTCATGAGGTCTTCCGCGATCTCAAGGGGCCGGCTGGGCGAGCGGTTCTCCTGCTGGAGAGTGACACGGTCGACCTGCCGTTCACCTACACCTGGGCCCGGCCGGTGATCGTACTTCCAAGGGCGCTCTGCGCCGGGGGAGATTCCCAGGAGCTCCGATTCTGCCTGGCGCACGAGTGGTCTCACATCGAGCGCCGCGACGCTCGCGCCTGGAACTTCGCGGCCCTCGCCGGGTTCGTGCTGTTCTATCAGCCCTTGTTCTGGTGGCTGCGGCGGCAACTGAGGCTCTGTCAAGACTACCTGGCCGACGACCGGGCCGCGGCGCTGGCGCCGGCGGAGGACTACGCGATGTACCTCGTTCGGCTCGCGCGGTCGCGTCGGACCGTTCTGGCCTTGCCGGCGCTGGGGGTCAGCGACCGGCGCTCGAACCTCTACCGGAGAGTAGCCATGCTCGTCCAGGACCATGAGCCGCTGGAGCATCGTTGCCGGACACTCTGGAGTCTGGCCGCCGCGATGTCGGCGGCCATCGTGATGGTCGTCGCCTCGGGCCTGAGACTCGACGCAGCCCCAGCCGCAGAGGGGCAGAAGCCCAAGGACGAAAAGTCCGCCCTGGCCGAGCCGAAGGACAAGGAGAAGCCCAAAGTCGAGGCCCCGAAGATGGAGACGCTGCACTACACCGGCAAGGTCAAGGAGATTGGCACCGGTAAGCCAATTGCGGGGGCCACGGTTGTGGTCCGGCGCTCGATCCTCAAGCGGGACAATGAGAACACGATCATCGAAGAGACCCGGCACACCACCGGTGCGGACGGGGCCTACTCCTTCACGATCCCTCCCGAGCAGGTCGCCACGCCCTACCTGTATATCGAGCTCGATGTCGAACACCCCGACTACGCCACGCAGGCGGGGTTCGGCTACGCGCTGTCGATGATCCGCAAGAATGAGAAGCTGGGCGAGCGGCCGTTCTTCGGGAACATTGAATTGCGGCCGGGCAAGCCGATCGCGGGGCGAGTCGAGCTGCCCGATGGGTCGCCGGCCAAAGGCGTGTCGATCCTGGCCTATTCGCTGTCGGGCAAGCGGAAGGCCGGCGAGACGTTTGAGCACGGCTCGTTTTCCAAGGCGAAGACCGACCTGGCGGGCAACTTCAAGGTCAACGTGACGACCCCCGGCCTGGCCGTCTTCTGGATCTTGCCCGATCACCTCGCAGGCGAGCTGCACGGAGTCCCCGAGGGAAAGCGGGGCGACCTGGGCCGGTTCACGCTGAAGCCGGGTGTCTCGCTCAAGGGCCGCGTGCTGGACGTGCAGGGCAAGCCGATCGCCGGAGTCTTCGTCAACGCCGAGCGCGACAGGGACCAGGAAGCCCGGGAGATTCTCAACGAGCTGGCCGTGGCCGACGCGATCAACCGCACGGCGGTGACCGGCGCCGACGGTTCGTTCACGCTGGCTCCGCTCCCTTCCGGCCAGTACCGAGTCATGCCCGGAGACCGCTCCCGCGACAGCTCGGAGCGCCATAAAGTGCGCCCGCTCCCGGCCGTGTTCACGCCCCGCAAGGTCTTGCTGAAGGAAGGGGAGACACCCGAGCCACTCGAGATCCGTGCCTCACCCCACGTCGTGATCGAGGCCCAATGGGTCGACGGCAAAGGCAAGCCCACGACGGGTTTTGCGGGCCACATCTTCGGCCAGATTGACGGTGGCTTCTGGTTCGGCGAGGCCAAGGTCGATCCGAGTGGCAAGTTCGTCGCCCAGGTCCCGCACGGGCTGGAGAACGTCCAGCTCAGCCTGATCACCAACGAGCACCACGCGATCCGCTGGCGCGAGGCCAAGGGCGATCCGCTCAGCCGGAGCCGGAGGATCATGCTCGGAACCCTTGACCACGACGTGCGGGGGATCGAGATCGTCCACTACAACGCCCCGATCGTGATCGTGAGGGTCGAGACGAAGGACAACAAGCCCGTTTCGGGCCTCAAGGTATGGGCGGATTACACTCAGCAAGACGCGAAACCGGCTGAGGGGAAAGCGATCCTCGCCGGAGGGGTTCTGTCGGACGTCCGATTCGAGAAGCAGGAGGACGGCCGGTTCCGATCCAGCCAGCTCCAGCCCGACATCGAGTTCAGCGTGATGGCGGAGGCCGATGGGTTCAAGCCCGCCAACCGCGAGCTCACGCTCGCCGAGGGGAAGACCGAGGAGATCACACTGGTGCTGAAGCCGAAATGAGGGGATGCCGGCGCCGAGACGGATTGACACTGTTCCGACGGTACGTGGAATGCAAACCGAGGGGTGAACCATGCACCCGGTCCTGCGAATGGTACTGGGAGTCCTCGGACACCTCGCTGAACACCACCTGGTTTCGCGGAGCGAAACCGCGATCACCAGGCGGATCGCCCCCTCACCCAACGCCGTTAAGCATTTTTTCCCGACAAAATAGGGGGTTTTGGCAGATTTCTGCCCAGCGTAGGCGACGGGGGATGATTGGGCAGCGATCCGTGTGTTAACAAACCCTGAAAAAATAGGGGATTTACACGTGCTCCCGATTCTTCACCCGCCAAGAATGCTTAACGGCGTTGCCCCTCACCCCATCCCTCTCCCCAAAAGGGGCGAGGGCGACCGGTTAACTCCGTTGCGACGCACGGTCAGGACGTCGCGGGCCTTTCGTCTTTACCACCTCGCCCCCCCGGGGAGAGGTCGGCCGCAGGCCGGGTGAGGGGGCCCGGCCGGTGGTGTTCAGCGAGGAGTCTCGGAATCGAGAGTTCTCCCTGATTACCATCAGGTTTGGCCCGGCGAAACTGCGACCACGCCGGGGTTCCCCGTCACCCCTGACCTCTCTCCCCCGCGAGTGGCCTGTCAGCGCCCCAACCCAGTTCCAGGCTATCGGCCCTCCGCCACCGGATGGGCCCGCGCTTCGCCTGTGTCTGGGCGGAGGCGCGTCGCTGCTCGGCTCGGCCGGTCCACATCCAGAGACCCCACATCAGCACCCAGCCCAGGGTCGAGAGAGCCGTGATCGCGCAGCCGAGCGCGAATCCCGGAGGCTGGTAGTCGAGGGCGATCGTGTGGCGGCCCGGCCGATAGACTGGGATCACTTGCTGGGCATGGTTTCCCCGAAGAACCGGAGTCAGGGCGCCGTCCACTCGGGCCGTCCAGCCGGGCAGCCACGTATCGGTGACGACCAGCAGGCCGGGGGCTTCGGTCTTCACCTGCAAGAGCGGGTGATCGGGATCAGTCGAGACCCATGCCGCGGACGTGAATGGCTGCCGGGGGCCGGGCGGGAGCACACTCAGGGGATCAGCGCTCATCAGAACGGAAATGCGGGGATCCGTCTTGCGGAAGTGGGCCAGGACGGAGGTCTCATCTTCCGGGGTGACCGCGGCCGAGGGGACGACGTACGCGCGCGGAAGCGCCGTCCTGTTGCGCTCGATGACGAAGGGCGCCCCGTGCCAATCCCCGCGCGCGGCCACAGGCCACCCCGGGTCGGATTCAACACGGTCGGAAACCAGAAACGACACGCTCATCCGGTCGAATACGGTCTGTCGGACTTGTCGGAGATAATCGTCGACGGCGTTGTCCATGGACCCGTCGCGGCGGCGCCTCGGCCGGGACGCCACAGTGTACAGAGTCTCGTAGAGCCGCGCCGCATGATCGAGCTGGAACACGTCGTTGACGTTCGTTTTTTCGATGCCCCGCGCGGCCGCGGGCAGATCGCCGAAGAACGAATCGCGCGCCTTGATGCGGAGCGGACCCGTGCATGGTGGGTCCTTGTGGAGTCGGAGCAGCGTGTCGCCGGTTCGATCGACACCGAGGAATCGCTCGGCCGGCCCGATCGGGAGGTGCGCGTACCCTTGCCAGCCCAGCTCGACCAGCGCCAGCAGACCGAAGAGCCCGCTCGCCAGGCGTGGCCTTCGAGTGGACAAGGGTAGGCTACCCACGAAAAGGAGCGCCGTCATTCCACTCAACGTGAACCAGAAACAGCCATCGCCGAGGACCCGCCTTGCCGCCTCGGACGCGCGCGATGAACCGCCGGATTCGACGCCGTGCGCGATCCAGAACAAGCTTAGGAGTACCAGGAACATGATCCCCGCGCAGCGCAGGGCACACCTGCGCCAGCCGAGGGGGCCGGTCATCCGGATCCGCAGCGTCTCGACCCCCAGGCCACACAGGACCGCTCCACCGAGCGCGGCCAGGAAGAGCGACCGCGCCGGTACGCGGAAGCAGTTCATTCCGGGCACCAGGGAATAGACGATCGCAAAGAAAGCAAGGTGGCGTCCGCAGGCAAACCAGACCGCGAGGCCCGCAAGCGCAAGCCAGCCTCGCACCAGCCCGCGGTCGGGGTGACGCAGGGCCGCGATCACGCCCAGGACCAGCGGCGCGAGCCCGAGCGAGAACAGAGTTTCCCAGTAATTGTCGGCGCCGAAATAGGTGGATGGATCACCCAGGGCGTCCGGGCTGAACAACTGGAAACCATTCAGGGCTTGCAGGTGGTATCGACGCGGCATCTCGACCGCGGCCAGAGGCTCGTGGCTGCGTAGCAGCCACGGCCGGACTGCGAGTTCCGGCACCACTTCCAGGGCGGCGAGTCCAATCGAAAAGGCCGCCAGGCCGATCCAGACCAGGAGCTTGATCAGGGCGCGGCGCGGACCTTGGGCACGCCAAACCGCCAGGGCGTCGCTCAGGGTCCAGACCGACAATGCCAGGAGCAAGAGGAGCCACTCCTGGGGATGACCAGTCAAGTAGGTCAGCGCCAGCGCGATCGGCATCACGAGCAGCCCGCGCAGCCGGGCGGAGCGCACTTCCGTGTAAGCCCAGAAGGCCCAGGGATACCAGCAGGCGGCCCAGACATGCGGGTAGTGGCCCTCGAACGTGTGGGCCAGCAGAAACGGCGACGCCTGGTATGCCCCCGCGGCGACTGTCGCCGCCCAGCGGCACGTACCGGCCGAACGCATCAGTACGTACACACCGAGGCCACCCCAGAGGAGATGCCCGATCGTCAACCAACCGAGCGCCGCGGGGGCGCCGGACCACCAGACTGCCCAGACAGGGGGATAGAACATCCCGCTCTGCGGGTTGCCCACCATGGGCCGCCCGCCGAATCCGCGGGCGTCCCACAAAGGAAGGTGGCCGAACTCGGCGATGACACGGATGATCGAGAGGTGGTGAGGCAGGAACAGGAAGGTCAGGTCATTGCCCGGCGGGCGCGGCTCACCCGGATTTGCGTGGTCGATGCTGGGGCGCCGCCCGTCAACGATCAGGGCCGAAGGATGGGCGGCGAGCCGCCCGAAGCAAACCGCGGCCAGTGAGACGAGCACCAGGCCCGGCACCAAGCCAGTCGGTCGCCATCGCCAGTGCGGCATGGTTCGGGCTCCTCTCTCGTCGCCAAACAATCCGGCAAGGTTCAAGGTGCTCCGCGGTGTCGTTCCCCCGCGGCGACGGGATCAAGGCGCCATCGCTGCTCGGTCAATGAGACGTCGAAATCGGCCTGCGGCGACCCAGGGAGTGCGGCCGGGGGAACGGCTTCTGGTCCCGGGCCGCACGCGCCTGGCCGATGAGCGCGAAATACCGGCCGAGATGGTCGGTCTCGGACCATTCTCCCATTCGCATCGCGAAACCACGCTCGGCCAGGTCGCGGTGCAGGCCATGGTCGTGGACCATGCGGCGCAGGGCCGTCAGGAGCTCGGTATCGGTGCGGTATCCCAGGCCGCCGCCGCTCAGGAATCCCGTTTCATAAAGGGCGCCGCCTCCCTCATGGACGACGACCGGCGTCCCCATCGCGAAAGCCTCGAGCACGACATAGCCGAACGTTTCGGGGAAGAGCGAAGGCACGACGACCGCGCGGGCGCTCCGAAAGAGCCGCGCGAGCGCCCGACCGTCCAGCAGTCCCTCGAATCGCACGTTTGGCAGGTCACGGGCCATCGCGCGCAGGACCGGCTCGTGAGGGCCGGTGCCGGCGATCCGCAAGTCGACTTCGGGAAGGTAGCGCAAGAGCGGTATCAGGCGCTGAAATCCTTTCATCTTCACCAGTCGTCCGGCGGCGGCGAGGTACGGCCGCTCGAGCCGCTCCGGCGGCTGCCGCTCAATCCCTCCCGACCAGCCGTCCGGTAGGAAATAAGGCTGATGGACCAAAGGCACGAAGGCGCCGAAACCGCGGCGAGCATGCTCCTCAAGGGCGTGTCGGCTCGGGAAGATCAGAGCATCCAACTGGCGCAGCCCGCGCTCGATCGCCGACGTTGACCGCCAGACCTGGGGCGGCCGGCCCCCCTGCAAGCAGCAGCTCACGCAGGTCGGGGCATCGCACGGCTCGCGATCGTATTTCCAGAGCAGGTGCATGGGGCAGTGGAGCCAGTGCTCGTGCGCCGTCATGATCCGCACGGCCCGCCGGTTCGCCCCCAGTCCCAGCACACCCGGCCCGCCAACCAGCGAGATGTTGTGAAAATGCACGACGTCGGTCGCCGGATCATCGAGCGCTTCCAGCAATTCGCTCGACTTGAACAGGGGTAAGCCGGTCGCCTGGGTCGCCACGGGCGACAGGATGCCGAACCGGCTCTTCATGGGGTGGAGGACCAGACCCGGCGGTGGCGTATAGGGGCGAAGGGGGTGGCCGCCGCGCACCGCATTGAAGGCGTCGACGCAGTAGTAGACGTGGACCTCGTGGCCGCGGCGGCACAGGGCCTGGCCGAGACGATCGACATAGGCGGCGTCGCCGCCGAAGCTATGCGCTCCGAAAAACGTCGTGATCATGCAGATCTTCATGGCGACCTCCGTGTCGCGCGGCGTCTCGTCCCAGATCGCTCCGCCTCGTGCCGGTCACACGTTCGAGCTCGAACGTGCCATCGGCCCCAGCACTCGCCTCCACAATTGAGTGTGACGCAGGCCGCCCAAAGCCACCCAGACGGCGATGTAAGTAATTGCCCCGCCCAGTACGGCCAGCAGCACATGGTATTGCTTGAGCGCCAGGCAGACCGGGATCATCGCCAAAGACGCCAGGATCGGCCGGCCCAGGTGATGATGCCAGGCGGGCTGCCTCCCTTCGCGCGCCAGGCAGCCGTAGCCCGTCAAGACCAATCCCAGGCCGACGAGCAGCACGCCCAGCACCGCCCCCGGCAGCCCAAAACTCAGCCGCAGCAAGGCGACCAGTGGCACGATTCCAATCGCACCGGCCACCAGCGTCCGCACCCCGACCGTCTCGCGATTGAGAGCGATCAACGTCGTCTGGTAAAGATAAGCCAGGATCAGCAGGGGTGCCCGCCAGATGCCCAGGGCCAGCAGAAACCCCGCCCCCGCATAACCCTGCGGAAGCACCAGGTGGACCAAGGGATCCGCGAGGACCGTGCAACCAACCGCGACCGGCAGCAATCCGGTCATGAGCACTTCCACCAGCGAGTCGAGCGCCTCGCGGCCGGCGCCCGCGGTCTGACGCCACAATCGCGAGAGCGTCGGGAACGCCGCCTGCTGCAGGATCAGGCCGAACGTCAGCAGGGCCGTCACCATCCGGTGGGGTGCCCCGTAGCGGCCGACGTCGCTCCAGGTGCTCAGGAACCCGACGACGAGCAGGTCTGCCGTGTTGATCACCGCCTGCGAAAGCTGGATCAAGCAGACGGTACGCCCGCGCTGCACCAGGATCGACAGAAAACGCAGACTGAGCCGCGGACGCGGCAGCCGGTAGTTCTTCAGGTAACTCATCCAGACCAGCCCGATCCCGCTCAACTCGCCCACGGTCAGCCAGATCGGCACCCAGGTGATCCGGCTCGCGTCGTGGACGCAGGTGAGGACTCCCATCGCATAGATGCCGGTGCGAATGCAGAGGGAAAGCGCCACCAACCCCATGCGCTCCGTCCCTCGAAATACGAAGTCGAGTCCGACCGCCGTCGAGAAGAGCATCGTGCCGTAAAGCACCAGGATCATCCAGTCCGACCGATCCACCAGCGTCCACGACCCGACCAGCGACAGGATCGAGAACAAGAACAACGCGAACAACGTCTTGTAAGCCAGTACCTGGTCGACCAGTGGACGAATCAGTCGAGGATGCCGCGACAGTTCGCGCGCGACGATCACGTCACTGCTGTCACGCAACAACAGCACGAGCCAGAAAACGATGTTGAACGCGAATTCAATGCGTCCGTAGCCGGCCACACCCAGTCGTTGCGCGAGCGCCAACGTCACGACGACCGAGGTCATCCGGCAAATCAGCTCGGCCGAGCTCAAGCATGCAAAATTGGACGCGATCCGCCGCCGAGCCGGATTGTCAACCGTGGCCGCGCGGCAGACCGGCCGCGCCGGCACAGGCGCATTCCTCCGACCGTCCCGAGTCTGACGTGGTCGAGCGTTGAGGGATGTGCTGGCCATTCGCGATTGCACTTCCTTGCGCAGTTAACCAAGGCTCGCAGCACAACGAGCTTTACCAGCTCGCTGACAGTCTCCCCAGATTAATCGGACGTGCTGTCTTCTTGACCTTAATAGGAATCGATCGGCTGCCGGCTCGCACCTGGAGAATGAGGGCTAATCTCAATCGGGCTAAATGGTTCGGGCTGCGAATCGCATTTGAATCGCCGGCGGGGCAGTGACGCCGCACGGAGCCACCCAGAACGGAGAATCCGCAGAGTACGCTGGTCCATGGCGACGCATGGTAGTCTGTATTCCGACAGTGTCAATCGGACCTTGTGAGGGAGGGCTACAGTGGGGTGATGAAAAGTTGTGGTTGCACAGGGTGGGCGTGGGCTGGTGAAAACTTGGCCTTGCCATGCGTACGCAAGCATCCCGATTCCATAGCTCAGGGCTGGACTACACGCCCATCACGTCAGGGCTGGTTCCTTAAACCCTGCCTCTTCTCCAGATCGGCGATTGCCGCTTTCCAGTCTTCCAGCCGTCCCAAGCGAACCGCTCTGTCAATCCCGAGATTCTCCAAGAGCATACCCAACACAATGAGCCGCTGTCGGTCGCTGGCGAAGATCCCATCCACATACTCGATTTTTTCGGGTGCCTGGTAGCTCCGTTGGTCGAACTCATCGTGCGACCAGAGCCGTCCCTCACGTCGAATGTCCCAATCGATGGGTTTCATCGGATTACTCCATGGACGAGTCGAGTTTGGGGTCGTTGTCAATCCGCATAGTCGGCGACCTCCGCAAGCGGCGGAATCAGGGGAAGCGTGGCTCCACGGTGCATTCTACAAGACTCAGGTGCTCACGGACGACGTCGAAGACCGGAAAGGACACGCACTGCAGGAACGGCTCGCTGCCCCGACGGTGAGGCTAAACGTGATCGGGGTGGGAAGCACAGAAAAACCGCCAACGCGGTCTTGACTGGAATAGTGCCTTCTTGTACAGTCCTGTGGTCTTCCCAGGAGATCCACCGATGACCATCGCTCGCTGTCAGCAGATTTCCGAGGATTGGGTGCAAGGGCGGCTGAACGACGTTCCGTGGGTGACGAAGATTCGCGAGCGGTTGCAACGCATCAGTTGGTTCATGAAATGCCTGAAGCGAGAGCTGGCAGGCGCGAATGGAGAAACTGAGGCAGGGCCGATTGTTCGGCCGTTTCTTCGCGGCCAGCCGAGAGAAGTTGCGGGAAGTGGCCGGACGCCTGGGCGCGCGGCGGGTCGCGAACCTGGCTGGATGTCCGGCACGATGACGCGATCCTGAGCTGCCGATCGCATCGAACACCGCACGCCGTCAGCCGTTCTCACTTCTCCCGCCGACAAGCCGTCGGCGCTGTTCGCCGATCATTTCTCGTTGTGAACTCGAGGCGAGCGGCCCGCTCCAACTCCGACGGCGCACCGAGACCGGCTGGATTCACCCCACCCTGACCCGGACGACCGGGAGCACGCACAACGGGAGGCTTTTCCCTCGCCGCGAACTTGCCGCGCGCCACCAAGTCCCCGTGCGACCCCGAGCCGAGATCGAACTCGCTACCCGCCGGTTCGAGCTGAGGATGCAGTGCCTTCCGCTGCAATGCATGCCCTTTTCGTTTGCTCAATGCATGCCCTTTTTGTTTCTTTTTGTTTGCTGCAATGCATGTCCTTTTCGTTTTTTCGTTAGTCGGACAATCACCCGGTCTCGTCCCGTCAAATCCCGGAACTTGCGATCCCGGACTTGGTCAATTTGTGCGGACTCATCATGCTGCCCAGGAAGTCAGGATCGCCGCTGTACACGATCGTCAGCGGCTTCTTCAGCACCTGGTTGGGCTTGAATGTCAACGTGGCCTCGCCGCCACTCAACTCCGCGGTCCCGAGCGTCTTCACCGTGACCTTCTTCCGGTGCTTCTTGACGAACTCGAAGGTCACCTGCCCCGTCGGCACGCCCCCGCCGGGGGCGACCGGCTCGATCTCCGCCGTCAGGCTGACCGCACTCAGCTTCTTCTTTCCCTTGAGCACCGCGTGCGGCACCAGGACGATCGCGGTAGCCGACTGGCTGACCGACTCGGCCGCCGTGCCCGACTTCACACCGAGGAAGTCGGTGCCGCCGTTGTAGGTCGCTGTGATCACGTGCGAGCCCTGGCTCAGGGTCGAGATCGTCACCGCGGCCTGGCCGGAGCCGTCCAGCGGGACGGTGGCCAGCGGGGTGTTGCCGTCGGCGAAGGTGACCGCCCCGACCGGCGTGCCGCCGGCGGAATTTACCATCGCGACGAAGGTGACGGCCTGTCCGTAGACGGGTGAGCTGCTCGGAGACGTCAGTATGATCGTCGCAGCGACCGGCGCGATCACGAAGGTGGCGGGCTCCGAGTGGGCCGCGGCGTAATCGGCGCTGTCGGGGAAGCGGGCCACGACGGTGTAGGCCCCGGCGGCGGAAGGCGCGGCCGAGCCCAGGTCCGTGCCCGCGGTGCCTGTTCCGGCGTAATACGTCAGGGTCGGCGTGACGCCTTCCAGGCTCCGGGCCGCCGTGCCATTGACACCCGTCACGGTGGCCATTGCCGCGATCGGCGCGCCGGTGTAGGTCCCGCCCCTGTCGCTGACGGTCAGTGCGGGCGTGGCTGGGGTGATGCTCAGGGAACTGCCGGTGAAGCCGATCGTGTAGTTGCTGTTGGCCGTGAGAGTTCCCTGGCCGATCGCGTAGGGACCGCCCGAGACCGTCTCGCCGGGGACGCGCGCCAGGGCGCCGGTGAGCACGATGGCGGCGGTGTCGGAGAACTGGAAGCCGCTGGCGGTATAGGCCAACGCCGGGTCCGGGGAGCCGAAGACCTTCGTCTCGGGCTCCGCCGTGACGGTGAGCGTCGCCGGGGTGATGGTCAGGGTGCTGCCGGTGAAGTGGATCGTGTAGTCGCTGTTAGCCGCGAGCGTTCCCTGGATGATGGCGTAGGGACTGCCGGCCACCGTCTCGCCGGGGGGCCGCGCCACGGCGCCGGTGAGTACCGTCGCGGCGGTATCGCCGATCGTCACCCCGTCCACCGTCGTATCCACGAGGCCCGTCACAGTGTCGGTCAAGGCCGGATCGGTGGCGCCGTAGACCTTGGTCTCGGGATTGGCGGTGACGCTCAAAGCTGCCGGGGTGATGGTCAGCGTGCTGCCGCTGAAGTTCATCGTGTAGTTGCTACTGGCCACCAGCGTCCCTTGAGCGATGGCGTAAGCGCCGACCTGCTCTCCGGCTAGGGTGCCAGATTGGGCGCGGGCCACGTTGCCGGCCAAGACCGAGGCAGCCGTGTCGTCAATCGTCACGCCGTCCACCATTGTGTTGATCACGCCTGCCGGCGTGACAGTCAAGGCCGGATCACTGCTGCCGTAAACCTTGGTTTGGGGATTGGCCTTCACAGTTAACGGGGCCGGAGTAATGGTCAGCGTGCTGCCGGTGAAGATCATCGTGTAGTTGCTACTGGCGGCCAGTGTCCCTTGAGCGATGGCGTAATCGCCGACCTGCTCTCCGGCCGGGGTGCCAGATTGGGCGCGGGCCAGGTTGCCGGTCAGGACCAAGGCGGCGGTGTCGTCGATCGTGACGCCGTCCACCGTCGTGTCGACAAGCCCCGTCACGTTGTCGGTCAAGCTGGGATCGTTGGTGCCGTAGATCCTGGTCTCTTGATTGGCCGTGACGGTCAGGGTCGCGGGGGTAATGGTCAGAGTATTGCCGGTGAAGTCGATCGTGTAATCGCTATCGGCCGCGAGCGTTCCGTGGCTGATGGCGTAGCCGCCGGCTTGCTCGCCAGCCAGGGTTCCGGCCTGGGCGCGGGCCAGGTTGCCGGTCAGGACGGAGCCGGCGGTATCGGAGAACGCGAAGCCGCTGGCGGTGTAGGCCAGCGCCGGGTCGGCGGTACCGTAGGCCGTGGTCTCGGGGTTCGCCGTGATGGTGAGCGTCGCTGGGTCGACCGTCAGCGTGCTGGAGGTGCTGGTGGAGGCGAAGGTCCCGTCGCTCGAGTAGGCATAGGTGACCGCGTAGGGCGAGGCGGCGACATCGAGACTGTCGTCACTGAACGTGGTCGAGAACGCGCCGCCAGAGCCGATGGTGGCCGACTGCTCCGCGCCGTCCAAGGTCACGGCGACGGTCTCGCCCACCGGGGCTTGCGAGCCGTCGGCCAGCGTGCCGGAAATGGTTACACTGGAGGCTCCGTACGTGATGCTCTGGTGGCTGATTCCCGAGAAGGCAAGCGCGATGAGATTCGACCCCTGTGTCTGAAAGGCGCCGATATCGGGATTCGGTGTGTCGAGCGGCTCGCCGCGCTGGTCGGTCGTGATTGGAGTGGTGGTGCCCGGGTAGTCGGCGATCACACCCGCGCCGATGGCCGGACTGCCGGAGAGCAGGGCGATGGTTTGGGTCGGCCCGCCGTAGTTGCCCAGCGGGCCCAGGAGGGGATCGGCCACGCCGACGATGTTGCCGCTCTCCCCATTGGTCAGCCCGCCCGAGCCGCCGGTGCCGATCAGGTTGTCGCTGCCCGAGACGTTGGTACCGCCGATGTCGCTGCTGACGCCGGAGCCCTTGGTGTTGCCGGCGACGATGGTATCGGTCAGGGTGGCCGGGCCGGCCGGGATGTTCCCGTAGCCGGTGTTGTCCAGACCGCCGCCGGAGTTGCCGCTGACGGTGCAGTCGGTCAGGCCGGCCGTGCCCTCATAACTGAACACGCCGCCGCCATAGTTGCCGCTGACGGTGCAGTCGGTCAGGTCGGCCGTCGCGTAACGGTTTGCAAGGCCGCCGCCGTAGCCGGTGTTGCCGCTGAGGGTGCAGCCGGTGAACGTCACCAGGCCACCGTTGGACAGACCGCCGCCGAACTTGTCGGCGGAGTTGCCGCTGAGGGTGCAGTCGGTCAAGTACGCCGTGCCGCCATTGTCCGCGCCGCCGCCGCTGTAGGCGGAGTTGCCGCTGAGGGCGCAGTCGGTCAGGGTCAGGGTGGCATAGCCGGAATTCGACACGCCGCCGCCGCTGCCGACGGCGGAGTTGCCGCTGACGGTGCAGCCGGTCAGGGTCAGGTTGGCCGTGCCGGAATTCAATACGCCGCCGCCGAAACCGCCGAGGCCGTCGTAGTAGCCGTTGTAGGAGGGGGCGTAGTTGTCGCTGAGGGCGCAGCCGGTGAGCGTC
>JBIOJM010000251.1:0-15211 GCA_044450785.1 Isosphaerales bacterium | reverse complement strand
CGTCTTGATCGATGGATGCGGACTCGATTCCGGCACCGGCACGACGCCGGCGGCCACCGGGTTCAGATCGATGTCAGCGCAGACCGCCAAAAGTGCCTCTTCATCGAGGACTGCCACGCTTTTGAAGGGTTCTCGAAAAACGCGCCATGCGTTTTGTCCTGTCGATTGGCCAGCCGCGCCAACGGCTCCTTCACGCATTTCATGAGTCGACGAGATGCGAGCGAGCCATTGTCATGGGAAGTCTCCAAGGATGATGTACAAACACTACCCAAGCGGCGTCGGCGAGTCAAGTGTGCACCACAAACTCGCACCTGGATTGCCGGCTTCTTGATCGCTATGATTCAGAAATGATTGGCCGCGAGTCGTTTACGGCTGCGCGCGCATTGTGTGTCCTTTTGTCTTTTGTCCGCCTATCGATCTTGGAGCCCAGCGTGATGACCCGGCGGCGCCTGACGATCGCGCGACTGATGGCCATCATCATTCTCATCGCGCTCGGTTTGACCGCCTTCAAGTATGCTTTGCGACGGCCTTCGCACCCCGCCATCCTTTTCAAACGGTTCGCGTTGGTCGGCCGGATCGACCTGAATCGCGACAATCAAGATGATCGCCAAGAGCTCAAGCAAATCATCGAGGAAGCGGGCGGCATCGTCGAATTCGACTTTCCTCCGCCGGACGTAGGCCAGCAATCTGGGACACTCTCAAACCGCATCGATTGGTACGTCATAGACAGTCGCGTGCCGCTTCGGGAGGTTCGCTCGTCGAATTCCGAGAGAGTGGTCGCGGGAAGGCCCGACTTCCAGAAACGAATGAGCGAGCTTCTCAAAGAGGCACGGCTCGATGGCATAAGGCCCATGCCGATCGAACGCCTATTATCCTTCTTGGACAATGGCACCGGCTCACAGATCGACTCCTGGACGGTCACTTACTGGGAACTGGCGAATCGTCTTTGCAATCAATGCATGCACTGGCGAGTGCGCCCGGAATCGCCAGCGAAGCGCAATCGGAAGTTGCCGATCGGGTGTCGCCTCGGAGTGACCTGAGGAGCACCTAACTCACTGGCAGACGCGCTACGTTGCCCGGACCGCTTTCACATGATTCCCACGGTTCCAACCCCGTCACCAAACCGTCACCAAATCGGTCACCAAACTTGTAAAGTGTCACCAATCCTGGTATCCATGGAATGGGATAACCGCCGGGATTCGTTGGAAATTACCGACTTGCGGCGATTTTTACGCTTGCATGGCATGCACGAGTTCAGAGCCGGCAGTTGCCGCATCTCAAAGCCGTTGCGTCGACGAACAGTGTCCTGAGACCGACTTTCGAGCAGCTCAGAATGTCCGAGACGACCGAAGTCGTTGGCTTGTCCAGGGCCGGCGCCGACAGCCGCTGCCTGCGGGCGATCAAGCGGCTCAAGGACATCCTCGCTCGCATCCGAGTCTTCGAGGGCCCGTGACGGCCGGCCGCGACGACCCGACTGTGACGACAGACTGTGAGGTCTGGAGCCATGTCCAGCAGCGAATCCCGCAACGCGGCCGTGCTCGAAATGGCCGAGGAGTTCATCGACCGCTACCGCAAGGGCGAGCGCCCCTCGCTCAAGGAATACATTGACCGCCGCCCCGACCTGGCGGGCGAGATCCGCGAGGTCCTCCCGGCGATGGCGATGATGGAAAACATCGCGCTGGCCGACGAGTCGCTCGAGGGCGACGGCACTGTCTGTGCCTTTCCCGCCGAGTCTGCGCCGGCGTACAGCAAGGAGCTCGGCGACTTCCGGATCCTTCGCGAGGTCGGTCACGGCGGCATGGGCGTTGTTTACGAGGCCGAGCAGGTCAGCCTGGGCCGGCGCGTGGCCCTCAAGGTGCTGCCGGCGCAGATGCTCCGAGACCCGAAGCAGCGCCGCCGCTTCGAGCGAGAGGCGCGATCGGCAGCGCGGCTGCACCACTCCAACATCGTACCGGTCTTCGGCGTCGGCGAGCACGAAGGGACCCCCTACTACGCGATGCAGTTCATCGACGGACTTGGGCTCGACGAGGTCTTGGTCGAGCTGAAGCGGATTCGCACGGGCCAGGCCGACGCCGGGACTGCCGAGCAGGAGGATGGCTTCCGGGCGTGCGAGGCCACCGCCGCCGACGTGGCGCGGTCGCTTCTAATCGGCGGGCGGCTCGGCCCGGGCGATCCCGAGCGGGGGGCCACGGCCGACCGGACGGTCACGGCGGCCGCCGCGGCGGTGGATATCGGCCTCGACCCGGCCCCTTCGAACCCACCCAGCGCGAAGCAGCGGGCCGAGCCCGCGGCGCTCCCCTCGTCATCCACCGCGCTCTCCTCGTCGTCCGCGTCGCTGCTGGACCGGAGCCGGGTCTCGGGGGGCCGCTCCGGCTCCGGACGCAAGCCCACGTACTGGTTGGGGGTCGCACGCATCGGCGTGCAGGTGGCCGAGGCCCTTGAATACGCCCACAAGCAGGGCATCGTCCACCGCGACATCAAGCCGGCAAACCTGATGCTCGACGCGCACGGGACCATCTGGGTCACCGACTTCGGCCTGGCCAAGGCCGATGACCAGCAGAACCTCACCCACACCGGCGACATCCTGGGCACGCTTCGGTACATGCCGCCCGAAGCGTTCGACGGCCGCGCCGACGCCCGCGGCGACGTGTACGGGCTGGGCCTGACCCTTTACGAGATGCTCGCCTTCCGCCCGGCTTTCGAAGAGAAGGACCGCGGCCGGCTGATTCGCGCCGTCACCACCGAAGAACCGGAGCGGCTCGGCCGGCTCAATCGCGAGGTGCCGATCGACCTGGAGACGATCGTCCACAAGGCGATCGAGCGCGACCGTGCGCACCGGTACCCCACGGCCGGCGCGCTGGCCGCCGACCTCCAGCGATTCGTCGACGACGAGCCGATCCTGGCGCGGCGGCTTTCAGCGCGGGAGCGGCTGGCCCGCTGGGTGCGCCGCCACCGCGGGATCGCGGCGGCGCTCGCGTTGATCGCCTTCCTGCTCGTGGCCCTGACGATCGGCGCGACCGTGACGGCGGCCCGGTTCCGGGGCATCGCCCGCGAGATGGGCGCCTTGGCCGGCTCAAAGGCCCGGGCGCTGGCCGCGTCGGTCGAGGCCGGCAAGGCAACGCAGGAGGCCCTGAAGCGCGAGGAGAGGCTCCGCGACCTGGCCGACGCGCGGCTCTACGGCTCGCAGGTCGCGCGGGCCTTACAGGCGTGGGATGGGAACAACGTCGGCCTGGCTCTTGAACTGCTTCAATCGTGCCAGCCGAAGCCCGGCGAGCTCGACCGCCGGGGCTGGGAATGGTATTACCTCCGTCGGCTCTGCCATGCGGAGGTGATCGGCCTCGGCTTGTTCCGGGGCCGTGGAGGCGAGCTGACCGGCATGACCCTCGGCGTCGCGCTCAGCCACGACGGCCGCCTGCTCGCTCTGGCGGGCGGGGGCGACCTGTTCTACACGAACCCAGGGTCCCGGGTCATACCCGGCGAGGTGCAGATCCGCGACGCCTCCACCGGCGCGCTGCTCCGTACGCTCAGGGGCCACGCGAACATTGTCCCCGCGGTCGCCTTCAGCCCCGACGCAAGGATGCTGGCGACCGGCAGTGCCGACCGGACGGTCAAGCTCTGGGACCCGCAAACGGGCGCCGAGCTGGCCACGCTGGCCGGCCAGCCCGACGCGGTGACCGGGCTCGCCTTCGACCCGTCCGGCTCGCGGCTGGCGGTTGGAACCTTGGGCGGCCTGCGGGTCTGGGACCTCACCACGCGCACCCTCCGCGAGCCGTTCCGAGCCAACGCGCAGGCCGTGGGAGCGCTCGCCTACAGCCCGGACGGCAGGCTGATCGCATCCTGCGCCGGCGGAGGGCTGTGGGGGAAGGGACTGCAGCCCGAGGGTGTCTTCGCCTGGGATGCCGGCACGGGGGCCTTGCGGTGGTCGGTCAAGCCCGCGTTCCTCGACCGCGACGGATCTCGCCAGAGGATCGACCCAGGTTTCTATCCCGGGCGCGTGGGCTTCAGCCCCGACGGCCGGGCCATCGCCGTCGCCGGATCGAACGACGACGTCTCCCTGCTCGATCCGGCGACCGGCGAGGTGATCCGCGAGTTCGGCGGGGGCAGCCTCAAGAAGCTGTGCGCCCTCGCCTTCAGCCACGATGGGCGGGCCCTGGCGATCGCGGGGGAAGATACCGTGATCCGCATCCTGGACGTCTCGAGCGGTCGCCTGAGGCGGACCCTCCGCGGGCACACGAGCACCATCCTGGACCTGGTGTTCGCCCCGGACGGCGAACGGCTTGTCTCCGGCGGGATGGACAGGGCCGCGGTGTGGGACCTCGTCCATGACCAGCGAGGGGTGCTCGTCGAGACGCACGTCGACGTCAAGAAGAACATCGTCTTCACGTCCGATCCCGGCGTCGCGGTGATCTATCAAGACGCAACCGGTGATTCCAGTTTCGTCCGGGTGAGAGCGGCCGATGGACACCGGACCGGCGCGGTTGCCGGCCGGCTCACCGGCGGGCCGATGGTCTGGCCGCGCGACCACAACGCCTTCTCGGCCGACGGACGGCTCTTCGTCGCCATCTCCCCTGACGACGGCGAGGCGGTCGAGGTCTCGGACACGCGAAGTGGCCGGGTCCGCCGCCGGCTCCGCGCCGGTCTGGGGCCCGTCCTGACCGTGGCGGTTGGCCCGAAGGACCATCGACTGGCGGCCGGCCACTACCGCCGGTCACGGGATCAGCCGGGTCCCAACGGCGCCGCCTACGATTTCGCGGTGTCGGTCTGGGACGTGGAGACGGGCCGGCGCGAGGCCGACCTCGAAGGACCGCGGGGCCTGAGGCTCAACAGCGAACCGAACGCGGCGAGTCTCGTGCTCAGTCCCGACGGCCGCCTGATCGCGGGGTCGTTCCTGGCGAACGGCCTGACGATCTGGGACCGTTCGACCGGGCAGGAGCGGAAACACTTTCCGCTCCCCGCGTTCAGCCTGGCCTTCAGCCCCGACGGGGCCTTGCTGGCGGCGGTCGACGCGATGGGCAGACCCTCGGTCGTGCTGCGCACGACCGACTGGACGGAGGCGTTCCGCTTCTCGTGTGAGCCCTACGCCGTCGTCGCGTTTACCCCCGACGGCCTGCGGCTCACGGCGGCCGACTCCTACGGTACGCTGACGTTCTGGGAGACGCGGTACGGGCAGGAGCTGCTGACGCTCCCGGGCCTGGCCGGCACCCAGGGCTTCGCGGGGATCCGCTCTCGCCTGGTGATCAGCCCGGACGGGACGCGGATCGCCACGATGAACAACGGGGTCACGACGAGCTTCTACGACGCCGGCCGCGAGGCAGCATTCGGCCGGCGTGAGGCGGAGCGGACGGTGGCATCGGCCGACCCATCCGACCCGGCCACGCCACGGCGGCGGGCGGAGGTCCTGCTGGGATCCGGGCTCCCCGCTGAAGCGGTTGCGGTGCTATCGCCCTTGATCGAGCGATCCCCGCACGACGCGCTGGCACTACGGCTACGGGGCCGGGGGTACCGGGACCTCGGCGACCCGGGCCGTGCCCGGGCCGACCTGGAGCAGGCGCGAGCCCTCACCCCGGAGGACCCTGGGACCCTGCGAGAGCTGGCCGACGACCTCGGCGACCTCGCCGAGGTCGCCCTCGGCCAGCGCCGGCTGGCGGAGGCGGACGAGATTCTGGCCGTGCGCGATCGCATCACCCGGAGCCTCCCGGTCGATGGGACGCTCCAAGCCGAAAGGGCCTCTCTCCAGCTCGACCGCGGCGATCGGCTCTGGGGGACTGGATTCCTGGCCGAGGGCGAGGCTGCCTGGCGAATGGCGATCGAATTGCTCGAGAACGACGTCCGGCCGGAGACCGGCGACGCGGATGGCAAGGGCCCGCTCGCGATCGCGCTCCGCAGGGTCGCCAATGCCCACGCGCAGGCCGGAATGTGGCAGGAGGCCGCCCGCGAATTCGACCGCGTGATCGCCCTGTACGATGGTTCCCCGCCGCCGCAAGCGACGGCGGTCGACGACGCGCTCGAGTCGGCCATCCTGAGCCTCCGCGCCGGCGATACCGCCGGCCATCGCCGCGTCTGCGCGGCGATGCCGCCCCCGGAGCAACAGCCGCCGCGCAACCGGCTCGCCTCGGCGTGGGCCAGGGCCTTGAGCGACGATCCCGGGCTCGACCGCGCCGGCCAGTTGAGCGTCGTCTCCAAATCCCTCGAGGAAGTGCCCGCGGACCATTGGTCAATCCATGTCCTTGCCCTGGCCCGATACCGCGCCGGCCGCTGGGACGAAGCTCTCGCCGCCGCCGACCGATCCTTCCGGATCAAGCCCGGCTGGCCGCTGAGCTGGCCTGTCCTGGCGATGGCTCACCACCGGATGGGGCACGCCGCGGAGGCGCGCCGCTGGCTGGGGAAGATCGAGGCGTGGTGGGCCGGCGACGGGGCGGCGAGGCCGGAGCGTGAGGGGCCGGACCGGTTGCGGCTGAGCAACATCGATCGCTGGGGGGGCTTCTGGCACGACCGGCTCGCTTTCGAGATCCTCGATCGTGAAGCCTCGATCCTGATCACCGGCTCGCCGCCTCCGGAACTGGCTGATGATGAGCTGGTCCGCAGCCTGAACTTCGCCCGGCTGGGCCATGAGGAGAAGTCTCGAGTCGCGTTCCGGGAGGTCGTCGCGGCTCGGCCCGCCGACCCGCGGCCCTGGATCGCCCGCGGCCGCGTGCTCGCCCGGCTCGGCCGCCACCAGGAGGCCGACGACGACTTTGCCCGGGCCGCGTCCCTGGCCCCCGACGAGCTCGACCGCTTCGTCCAGGCCGGCTGGTGGGTCGCCGGACCGTACCACGAGGTCTTCGAACAGGCCTGCCCACCGGAGCGCGACCCGGACCCATCGCGGTCCATCGCCGCGGCCGGCGGCGGCCCCGACCGCCGCTGGTTGCCTGCGCCGACTGCGCCCGACGGCCGGGTCGACCTGCGGGCGATCTTTGACGCGGACTCGGTCTCGGCCTATGCCCTGACCTACGTCCATTCGCCCGGGGAACGCACGGCCACTGTGATGGTCGGAGGCGACGATCGGGTCCGGGTCTGGCTCAATGGCACGCTCGTCCACCAGACGGACCATGTGATCAACTGGGCCTGGGGCCTCGACCGCGTCCCGATCACTCTCCAGGCAGGCCGAAACGTCATCCTTGCCAGGGTGGCCCAAACGCAGCGACCGCACTACCTTTACCTCAGGCTCGCGGACGGGCCAATCGACCGCGGCGAATTGCTCGCGAGCCTGGGGCTCTGGGACCTGGCCGCCGCTCAGTTTTCCCGCGCGGAGGGCAGGGGCCTCATCCCGGACGACCTGTCGCTGGCGTCGAGGTACGCGGCCTTGCTCGCGGCGAACGGGGATTCCGGCGGCCTCCGCCGGCTCTGTGCGGCGCTGCTCGAGCGGTACGGCTCGAGCACGGACCCGAACGTCGGACACCACCTGGCCCGCGCCTGCAATCTGGACCCCGGCGGACCAGCCGGCTTCACCCGGCTGGCCGCGCTGGACGAGAGCTACCTTCGGGCCAACCCGACAGAGCCCTGGCGGCACGCCTTCGCGGCCCTGACCCACCTTCGCGCCGGCCATCCGGAGCGAACGCTCGAGATTCTCCGCCAATCCCACGGAGACCAGCCGAATGCGCTGATCCCGCCCCTCGTCGCCCTGGCGCACCACGCCCTGGGGCACGACGCCCTTGCGCGCGGGGCGCTACGAGAGGCCGATCGCTGGTGGGATGGCGCGATGGACGGGCTCGCGCCCGCCGGAGACCCGCAATTGCCGCGGGCCAACCGCGGTTGGTACGACCTGCTGCTGGCCGGCCTGCTCCGCCGCGAGGCCCACGCGCGGATCGAGGGCACGACGTCTGGCGACGACCCCCGGCTTCGGGCCATCCAAACCCAGGCCCGCGCCTGGCTCGCGACTCGGGACCGCGCCACCGCCGACCACGACGACGCGGTCTTGCTCGACCCGGACAACCCGTGGTATCGGATTGCCCGCGCCGACCGCCTGGCGCGGCTCGGCCGTCCGGCCGAGGCCGAGGTCGACCTCGCTTCAGTCGCCCGGCTCGGACCCGTCGACCCTCGGGTGTTCAAGGAGCTCGGCCTGGTTCACGCTCGGCTCGGCCGCCTCGCCGAGGCCGCCGCTGAGTTCGGCAAGGCCGCGGACCTCCTGCCGGCCGACCGCCGCTGGGACTCTCCGCGCAGCAGGCTCCTCCTGGATATTGCCGGGTCAGGGCGGGCCTACGACCGGCTTGTCGCCCTCCGGCCGGACGACGGTCAACTGAGAATCGCCCGGGGTCGGCTCCGCGCCTCTCGGGGAGAGTGGGCCGCGGCCGCCGCCGACTACGCGCGGGCGATCGAGACGGCGCCCGCCCGGAGCGAGGAGTGGTTCGAAAACGCGTGCCTGCGACTCCTTGCCGGTGACGTCGAGGGCCATCGCGCCTTCGCCCGTTGGATAATCGGGCGCGAGGGCAAGACGGTGGATCCGTTCGTCGAGTTCGTGCTGGCCCGTTCCTGCGCCATCGGTCCCGCGCCGGACGTCGAGCCGGAACGGCTCGTGCAGTGGGCCGAGTCGGCATTGGCCGCCCTGAAGAAGCCGTTGCATCTTCACGCCCTGGGACTGGCCCTCTACCGCACCGGCCGGCTCGACGAGTCGATCCGCCGGCTCGAAGAAGCGGACACTTCTGCAGGGGATGAGGTGACTTCGATGCAGAACCGGCTCGTGCTCGCGATGGCGCATCAGCGACGCGGCCATGCCGCGACGGCGCGCGCCCTGCTCGCCGAGGTGGCGGCGTGGTGGGCTGCGATCGGGGTCGGCAAGTCCGAGCGGCCGGCCGGCCTCCCGGCACTCGACTGGATGGCCCTCCTGGTCCTCCGGCGCGAGGCCGAGGCGCTCATCCTCGACCCTGGTTTCCCGGCCGATCCTTTTGCACGATAAGGGGCGTTTGCTCGTTCTGGATCCCGACTCCTTTCGGCCTGGCGGTCAACTTCCCCGAGGCCGATAGCGCATCGACGGCCGAAGCAGAGGGGCCTTTGATGAGCCGACGGTGAGCGGCCAAGGTTTTCCGGGCCGCGACCTGCGTCGCGGGGGCCGGACCGGCCAGCGTCTTCGGGGAGATCACCGCGCTATAGTTCGTGCCCGGCGTCCCGTTCCCTTGGCCATCGAGCGGAACGCCCGTTGCGCTCGTCAGCCCGCTCGGCGTCGTGCCGTTTACCGTGACCCGATATAAGTTGTGGATATCCAGCCGTTGCGCTGGGTAGAGCGTCACGGTCAAGGTTGCCTGGTCGTAGACAGCAGCGCGGACGCGAGTGACGTGACCGACCAAGGCCCCGTTCTTGCCTCGCCCGCCTATTGTCACGATCCGATAGTTGTGCACTTCCTCGGCCGGCGTCGGGTCGAGCGCCGAGCTGAAGGTCAGGGCCAGGGACGTCGGTTGCGCGTCGAAGCCGAGGCGCGACAAAGACACAACCTGCGGCGGAGCGACAGCGTAAGTGAACTGATCGGCCGCCGTGATGGCCGAAGTGGCGCCCGGGATGATCACGGTCACGTCCACGGTGCCGGTGCCGGCCGGGCTGCCGGCCGTGATCGTGGTGTCGCTGTCGACCGTGAAGCTCGTCGTCGCCGTCGTGCCGAAGTCAACCGCCGTGGCACCGGTGAAGCCGGTGCCGGTGATCGTCACCACTGCGCCACCCTCCGCCGGACCGGTGGTCGGGCTCAGACCCGTGACCGTCGGGGCGACGGCGTAGGTGAACTGATCGGCGGGCGAGGTGGCCGACGTGCCGGCCGGGGTGATTACGGTCACGTCCACGACGCCGGTGCCCGCCGGGCTGTCGGCCGTGATCGTGCTGGCGCTCTCCACCGTGAGGTCCGTCGCCGCCGTCGTGCCGAAGTCGACCGCCGTGGCGCCGGTGAAGCCGGTGCCGAAGATCGTCACCGAAGTGCCACCGGCCGGCGGACCGCTGATTGGGCTCAGAGCCGTGACCGTCGGCGCGACGGCCGCGATGTAGTTGAACTGACTGGAGGACGAGGTGACCGATGTGCCGCCCGGCGCGGTCACGGTCACGTTCACCGTGCCGGTGCCCGCCGGGCTTATCGCCGTGATGTCGGTGGCATTGACCACGGTGACGCCCGTCGACGCCGTGGTGCCGAAGTCGACCGCGGTGGCGCCGGTGAAGCCGGTGCCGAGGATCGTCACCAAAGTCCCGCCGGCCGCCGGACCGCTGGTCGGGCCCAGGCCTATGACCGTCGGCACGGCGGTGTAGGTGAACTGATCGGCGGGCTGCGAGATGGCCGACGAGCCGCCCGGGGTGGTCACGGTCACGTCGACGGTGCCGGTGCCCGCCGGGCTGTCGGCCGTGATCGAGGTGTCGTTGACCACGGCGACGTCCGTCGCCGCCGTGGTGCCGAAGTCAACCGCGGTGGCGCCGGTGAAGCCGGTGCCGGTGATCGCCACCGGAGTGCCGCCGGCCGCCGGACCGCTGGTCGGGGCGATGCCCGTGACCGTCGGCGGCGAAAGCAGCGTCCTCGGCTCCATCCATTCGATTCGAGGCCGACATGACTTCGACCGCTGCAAATTGCCGTTTCGTTGCAAGCGAAATGGGCGCTTGAACATGGCGATTGCCTCCAAAGCCGTGCCGAGTCGGCGGAACTGGGGATCGGGATCATCCCAAGGCCGTGACAACTTCACAAAACGATGAGTGACGAGGCGACCGCGATGCTGCAAAGCCAGCCAAAGCCTACCACGCCGGCGGAGACGGAGACCCAAAGCCGCAACTTTCCTGGCTCGGCTACTGTTTAGTGGTTCAGAATCAAGGTCCCATCCAGCGACAATCCGTTCGTACCGGAACCAAACACAACTTGGCCACGCTAGTCCGTGGGATGATCAATGTAAATAGGCTGGTCAACTTGGATCGGTTATAGAAGATGGCGCGTATTAAGCGGATTTGGCTTTGATATCTATTCGTATACTTAAGATGGAATCGAAGAAGATCGGCCGTAAAGCCGGGCTCAGCGGTTGCATTCGGCAGAGAAGAGTCTGTCCTGCGCCCAATCTGACGGTATCCTGGTATGCTGTTGGGCGTGGCGTGCGAGAGAAGTCGAGCGGACCCTGGAGCCGTAGCCAGCACGTCGCACGCGGCCATGTTGATCACCGCCGTCGCGCAGCGAATTGAGGAGCATCCCATGCCACAGAATGCAGCGCCGCAGCCCGGAGACACCTACCTTCAATTCGACGGGCTCTCGAGCTACGCCGAGATTCCGAGCATCGCCGCGTACAGCGTCGCGAATACGGGCGAGTTGACCGTCTCGGCCTGGATGCGGCCGGACGTGCTGGAATTCCCACATGCCGAAGGAACGAATTACGTCCACTGGATGGGCAAAGGGAACAGCTATGGCGCGACGGGCGATCAGGAATGGACGTGTCGAATGTATAGCTTCACGACGACCGATTCCCCGCCCAGGCCGAACCGGACGAGCAGCTACTTCCAGGGCGGCCTCAGTCGCGTGCGGATCTGGGGCCGGGCGCTCGGCGCCGCGGAAATTGCAGGCCTCTTCGCGGTGGATACCGTGCCGCGGGACAAACTGGTCGCCGAGTTTCTGCTGAACGCCGACACGGGAGCAGCCGCGATCGACACCGCCTTGGGCAACAACGGCACCATCAATGGCGCGAGCTGGGCGACCTTAGCCTAGCGGACGAATGATTTGAAGGAGAAGACCGCATGCTGGCGACGCTCTTGACCTGGGTCTTACTGCTGGTGGCGACAACCGACGACCCCCAGGCTCCGCCGGCGCCCGACCGTCACCCGACGGACGTGCCGAATCGGCACATTCAGGAGATCACCGCCGGACGCGCGGAGTACGTCGTGGTTCAGGGTGGAACGATGGACGGCCGGAACTGCCGCTCGCCGCAGGGAGTCTGGGAACCCTTCCAGCAGACTTGGGAGTCGAACCGCTCAGTCCGGATGGAGAACGTGGGTGAGACGGATGCGGTCAATCCCTGGCTCTCCAACGGCCGCAACGACTTCCGCAGCCTCAATGAGATCGTGGCCGGGGCGGTCAAACCGGGGATGACCGACGGGGAAAAGGCCAGGGCCCTTTGGTGGCAGGAAGTCCAGTATCGCTACCACTTCGAAGGGGACAACAACGAGCTTCTGGATTCAGTCAAGGTGTTCAACGTCTATGGATACAACACGTGCGGCAACGATTCCATCTCCCTGGCGGGCCAGTGGCACCAGGCGGGCCTCCGGGTGGCCCCGGCCCGCCTGGTGGGGCACTGCGTATCCCAGGTCTTCTATGACGGCGGCTGGCACCTCATGGATGGCGATATGCACTCGATCTATCTCCTCCGCGACAACGAAACCGTCGCCGGCGAGCAGGACCTCGTGCGCGACCACGATCTGATCCGGCGCACTCATACCCAGGGAATTCTGCAACCGGATCGCCGCGCTGGGGATGAGTGGGAATCCTCCATCTACGTCTTCGAGGGGAAGGTCACCGGAGACCGCAACGGCAGAATCGATACCGCCATGACCATGACGCTTCGCCCGGGTGAAGCGATCGTGTGGCGCTGGGGGCACCTGAACCCGATCAAGTATCACGGGCAACGGCCACCCAAGTTCCCTGACAGGCTCTTCAATGGACAGTGGGAATACCATCCAGAATTCACACGGCGTACCTGGCGCAGGGGAGCCACTGTCGTTGAGGGAATTCAAGAGGACAGCGACGGGCTCGCGGCGGAAGAGGGGAAGACGGGCGTCGTCGTCTGGACGATGCGCAGCCCCTACCTCTTTGTCGGAGGGAACCTCGAGGTTGAGGGGTCCGGCGCGCGGTTCGCGCTTTCCTGGGACGGGCGGTCCTGGGAAGAAGTCGGCGGCGACCTCGACCGGCACTTTGGCCCGCAAGGGCCGGCGCGTTACGTGTATTACCTGAGATGCCAGTTGCCGGGCCGGGCGCGGTTGCGGAAATTGAGGATCACCAATGCTCTCCAAATGGCCCCGCTCACCCTTCCCGGTATGGGCGTTGGCAAGAACACGTTCACCTACACCGACCAGTCGGCTGGAGAACGTAAAATCCGTCTGACCCACCAGTGGGTCGAACGGTCAGCGTCCCGACCGCCTTGGGCCCCTTCGGAACCGATCTTTCCACCACCCGGCGGAGAACCGGCGGGAACCGATTTCGTCTTCCGGTGGAAGCCCCCGACCGATCCCGATAACGACGCGATTGCCGACTACCAGTTCGAGCTCTCCTCGCGAGCCGATATGAAGTGGCCTCTCTCCATGAGCTTTGCCAAGCTCATATCCCGGACGGCCGACGCAGGCCAGTCCCGTTACACTCTGCCGGCCCCCGGCCTGCTGAATCCCGACCGCGAGTACTTCTGGCGCATTCGTGCCCAGGACGACAAGGGTGTGTGGGGGCCCTGGAGCGAGACCTGGAGCTTCATTCCGCGCGGACCGGCGCCGCCACTGGATGTCACCCTCGCGTTCGACAGCTCGCGCGCTCGGGGAGTCCTCCACTGGACGCCGAACCCGAAGGGTCGCAAGCCCATGTCGTACCGTATCTATGCCAGCGATGAGAAGGGCTTCTCCCTCAGCGATCAGCCCTACGCGGTCACGGTGGGGGTATCCAAGAAGGTGCCTTCCGAGTTCCCCGCGAACTTTGTGGTCGAGACCCGTGCCACCCAACTGGAGGTCGTGGGCGCCCATGTGGAGCTCCCAGGCGCGAACAAGGCGTTCTACCGAGTGGTCGCGGTGGACCCGGCGGGCAAGAGGAGCGGTCCTTCCGACTACGCCGCTTCCCCCCGGCCGGTCATCTTCAGCGAGCCCGTGACCGGAGCCAGGAAAGGTGCTCAATACCGTTATCCGATCGCTGCCATCCGCTCATTGGGCGATCTGAGGACGCGTGTCGTCGACGGCAAGGAGACCATGAACTTCTGGGACATCGAACGGCTTCGATTCAGCATCGGGCGCAGGCCGGAATGGCTGGCGATCGACGCGGCTAGCGGTCTCCTCTCGGGGACGCCCGATCGCGTGGGGAAGTCGGAGGTGGTGGTCACCGTGACGCTGGAACGAGAACAACAACGCCTGGACGAGGAGGCCCTCAAATGGGGAATCGAAAAGGTCGTCTCGTCCGGCACGGTTACCGTTGGTAGTGCAATCCAGAGCTTCGTCATCGAGGTGGGTTTGTAGCGCTGCCCAAACCGAGGCACGCCAGGAGGCACACGCGGAGGCACGGGGTCAGACCTGCTTTCTGGTTCAAGGTCACTCCAGGTCTGACCCTTGCATTGTGGGACCAAGAGTTCAGCTCTGTCTGCATTTTGAGGGTCGTCATGAAAGCATGGGTTTGGGTGATCGTTGCGTCGGTGGGCTTTGCCGTGATGCTTGCGGCCTATGCCTCGCGCGAGCGTATTGATTTCAAGGCGCCTTGGGCGTCGGGCTTGATCGTGATCAGCCGCGAGGCACCGGCTGAAAAGAGTTGGCGCGGGGGAGCGATCCCGGCGCGTCTGCGACTTCTGTCGTCGAACGCCGTCGCCGAGCTGTTGCTCTTCGCCACGGACGACCTGGCTCCCGACAAGGCCCTTGGCGTGAAAGGCCAGGTGCGGGTCAAGGTGATCGAGGTGCCGCTTGCGACAGCGGGCATCGACGCCACCGGGCTGCAATCGGGGCGGCTGCCCGAGGCCGGCCGCAACGAGGTCCTGGCCGGCGCCAAGATCGAGCCGCGCGAAACATTGATCGTCGGCGGACATTCGCTCAAGGTGGTCGGAGTCTTGAAGCCCGAGCTCGCGCTCTTCGCCAGCTCGTTCCTCGTTCCTCCCGCTGACGCGACCAACAGGCTTTTCCCAGCCGCGGTTCCGACCGTCCTTCATGCGTGGCTGGTGCATGCCTCGGCCGAAGAGCTCCGCGACGAGAAAGTCCGGAAAGAGCTGGAGGACGTGTTTCCCCCCGAAAAATACGCCTGGGTCGCCCCCCAGGACCGGCTCGAGCTTCGGACCTTTTATCTGTATCTGTCCGGCCTGGCCATTTTGCTCCTGGGCGGCTCCGGCGCGCTCATCGGACTGTTTCGCTGGCTGGCGGGCAAGGTCAGGGCCAGCGCACACTAAAGCGTTGCTCCGGTAAGGACTTCCAGCAGGAAGGTTTCGTTCCAGGCACAAGTGCGGCGTTTCATGACGAGGCTCGCGCGGTCGGGATGCTGCTTCAGGAGTGACAAGGTGAAGCGACTGAT
>JBIOJM010000250.1:0-15216 GCA_044450785.1 Isosphaerales bacterium | reverse complement strand
GTCCTCCTCCGAGTCGATCGGCCAGAGGTGCAACAGATTCCGCTCCACGTCCCGCCACCGCTCGTCCCCAGGTCTGGCGAGGATCCGCGCCACCGACAGCCGGGCGGCATTTTTGAGCTCTTGAGTGGACAGGCCAGACGGTTCCGGTAGCGAATCGATCATCGCGGCAGCCCGCGTCGGGTCGACGACCGCCGCCGCCTCGAAGACCGAATCGTCCTTGAACATCGGCCAATCCTCAAGGCCAATCCGAAAAGCCAGCGCCCGGCCGGCGAACCCGTCGAACAACTGGCGGCCGACCGCGCGGTCATAGCGGGTGGCCATCGCGACAATGCGGGCATTGGCGATGTCGGAAATCGACTCGCGACCGTTCGGGCCGGGGATCGGTGGCCGCAGCGCCAGCGTCCGCGAGAGGTATTCCGGGAGCAGCCGGGCATCCACCTGCTCGACGATCGGCAAGAGACCGGCCGCGGCCGTGCAGGCCATGCCCAGGCCGTCCCAATCATCTTTCCTTGACGAAACAGCCTGATCCAGTACCTCGAACGCCTCCCGGAGCAACCGGACGGCGGTGGCATGGTCTCCCTTGGTCTTTTCAAGAGCCAGGGCCATCGCACCCAGGGCGCGGGCCCTGTGGCGGTGAGTCTTCATCCCGGCGGCCAATGCCATGGCCCGCTGTGGGTCGACCGTGACCATCCGACAGCAGACGCGCTGGGTGTAATTATCGCGGAAGTTCGGCCAGACGTCGCGCATCATCATCAGGATCCGCTCGGCCTCGGCCGGATTTCGGCCGGCTAATTCGTGCGCGATATGGCCGAGGTACTGATCGTGATCGCGTTCGGCTTCCGTGCCCTCGAGCAAGTTCAAGGCAGCGGGAACGTCGACCTGCGCCAGCTCCTCGGCCAGCCTTCCCCGTGCCCAGGCGCTGGTACCCATCGCGCGGAGCTTGACGGCGGTCTCCTGCCCTTCGCGGACGAGATTCGTCGCCTCCTCGGTCTTCCCCAGGTCGAACAGCCGCCCGCCGATGTCGGCCAGCCGGAGGACGCGAGTCTCCGGGTCGACGACGGCGCGACCGGCGACCAGCGACTGATTGAGCAATTCCAGCTTGCGCACCAGTTCCGTGTCAGGTAGGGCGGCGCTGGCCTCGGAGTAGGCATACGAACGCATGTTTGCGTCCTCGATCGCCTCGATCAACTCGCGGGCCTCGTCGTAGCTTTCTCGGACCATTCGTGTTGCGAGCGAGAGACGAATGTTGCCGGGCTGCCAGGGCTCGAGCCGCTTGTCGCCCAGCAACTCGATCGCCCGCGCCGGGTCGAGCCAGAGCAGGATGCGCAGGATCGCAAAGAGCTCGCTGCTGCTCCCTTCTTTGATCACGCGCTCCGCATAGCCGTCGAAGATGCGATGCAGAATGGTCAGCTCGTGGGCCCGAGACAACGGAGGGGCCAGGCTCGTCAAGGGTTTGGGGAACGATAGGTCGACGCGGGTGAGCGTCACCTCGACGACCGCGTCGGAAGTCTTGATCGGCTTGCCCTCGAACCGATATCCGTTCTTGGCAACGAATACGAACGCGGGCCCGGCCAGGACGCCGGGGAGAGCGAATCGGCCCTCCGAGTCCGTGACGTCGTGAGTCGGCGCGGGCCCGTCACCGGCCTGCCGCACCGACGCGCCGGCGACCGGCTTGCCCTCGGAATCGATGACCCGGCCGCGGACCGTGCGCAGCCGCCGCAGCACGATCTTGGGGAAGAACGGCCTCGTCTCAGTCTTGATCGCCAGCCACGGGCTGCTCTCCGGCATGAAGGTTTCATCCACCGGTCTGATCTCGGCGCGGTAACCGTAGCCTCGCTTGATCTGTCGGGGACTCCGGAACCGGCCGTCGCCGTCGGTGCGGATCTCGCTCGCGTGGAAGCGAATCGGGCTGTTGTCCTTCAGGGGACGAGAGCGGATCCGGACCAAGGCTCCGGCGACCGGTCGATCGGCCGCGTCGACCACACGCCCGAACAAGGCCACGGTATTGGCATCGCTAATCACGAGCCTGGCCGGTGTCGTCGTGCCTGCCGCGGCCGGGGTCGGCCCGTCCGTGCGGACCTCCTCCGCGCTGGCCTCGAGCATCACGTTCGCGCCCGGATGGATCCCCTCCAACAGGAATTGACCCTGGGTGTCCGTCTTGGCTGTCGTCGTGAAAGTGCTGGCAAACGACATCCCGGGGTGGTCTGGAGAATTCGCGGGGTAGAACTTCTGCCACTTCCCCTCGACCTCGGCCGAGGCGACCGGCTTGCCGTCCCCGTCGACCACAACGCCGCCGAGCGTCACGCCGCGCTCGAGCTCGATGGGCGGGACCGTCTGACCGTCCTGCTCGCCGATCACCGTCTCGATGCCCCGTGCCTGCTTGAGATGCGACTTTAGCGCGGAGAAATGGCAATAGGCCTTCTCTCCGGGAGGTGCCAGGGCCTCGTAGCGACCATCGCCATCGGTCAGGGCTTCGGGCAGCAATTCCACGAGTGCTGACGACTGGAATCGAACGCCCACCCCTGCGATCGGCTTACCCGTCCCCTTCTCTCGCACGACCCCGCGCACGTGGATCATTCGCTTGAGGGGAATCTCGATCTCGATCCGTCGCGATGCGTTGAAAACAGGCACGTTAATTCCTGGCCCCCGATACAACGAGTCCTCCGGCATCAGTGTGTCAACGGAGAGGTCTCCAGACGCCAGAGCGGGCACGCGAAACCGCCCCTGACCGTCGGTGACCACGAGAGCTTCGCCGCTGCCTAAAGCCTTCGTTGAATCTCGCGTATAGGTCGTGAGATGAACGGAGACTCCGCGAACTGCATTGGGATCATCGGCCGTGACGCGCCCCTCGACCGGAGCGGCCGGCTGGAGCATGAGGTTTGTCGCAGGTTTGAAACCCACGTCGCCGGAGTGGAAGTTCTGCGTGCCGAATGACTCCGATGTCACGCGAACCTGCCCGATCAGGTCGGCCGACGCGACGCTCACTTTCGCGTTTCCGCCGGCGTCGGTGCGCTGTGCAAGCCGGTCCGACAGCTCATCGGGCAGAAAGGTCCGCCCGTCATTGAGGGAGACAACAGCAACCGTGGCCCCGGCGAGCGGCTTTCCCGCGGGGTCGAGCACGCGGAACGTCGCGGAAGCCGGCGCGTCGAGCGTGAAGCGGACGGGCCGGCCAGGCTCGAAGCCGAGCGGCGTGCCATCTTTCCGAGGAATGATTCGCGCCGGCCGCAGGCCGGGCTTGTGGGCCCAGAGAGCGCGCCAGCCCAAATTCCGAGCCTTGAGTTTTTCCTCGTCCGGGACCAATCGGAATCGTCCCTCTCCATCCGTCCGGGATGTGCCCAACGTCGCGGCCTTGCTGAGAGGAAACGCCCAGGCCACCAGCCAGACATCAGCCCCGGCCACCGGCTTGCCGTCGGGTGTGACGACCGAGCCGGTGATCGCGCCGCGGGCCTCAACCCCGGCCTGGGCCTGATTGACCGCCGGAGTGAGGAAAAACATGAATCCGAGCAGCGCGACCGTTGCCAGAGCCAGCGCGCCTGCCAGTCCACTGGCGGGACGCTCGTCGGACGGAGCGACACCCAGCAACCGCCGGACGCGATCCAGCAGTGAGCCGTCCCGCGCCGACGGCGCCGGCAGCCAGCCCGCACTCCGTTGCTCCTCCAGTGAGGCGAGCGCCCGCGCGTAGATCAGCCGGTCACCGCAGATCTCGACCGCCCGGTCGTCGCAGCAGTTCTCCCGCTCCGCGCGAATCCGACTCGAGATCCACCATGCCGCCGGGTGGTAAAACAAGAAGGACCAACCGATCCGCTCGACCAGCTCCGGACCGAACCAGCTTGCCCACGCCGTCATGAGTCACCTCCGCTTCGCTCCCGTTCCCGCGTCTCGATCAGCTTCCGGATCTCCGCCAGCTCCTCGGCCGATGCCTTCCTGGTCGAAAGCGCCTGCATCACCAGTTTCAGCGCCGAGCCGCCGAAGGCACGGCGCAACAGGTCGCCAATCAGTTGCCGTTGAGTCTGCGCCTCGCTCCGGCTGGCCCGATAGACGTGCGTCCGCCGCGACTCGTCGCGTGCGACCAGTCCCTTGTCGATCATGATCTGAAAGAGCTTGAGGACCGTCGTGTACCCGGTCGGCTGGGTCCGTTCCAGCACGTCCCGCACTTGCCGCACGGTTGACGGCCCCTCCTGCCAGAGCACGCGCAGGATCGCCAGCTCGGCATCGGTGGGTCGGGGAAGCTCGCTTTTCGCCATGCAGGTCGCCCTCATCAAATCGCAGTGCCGCACGAGTCTATACGAAGGGCTTCGTACAAGTCAACGAAGATCTTCGTATTTGCTTCGACCGTGCTCGATGGTCTTCGCCATCCAGACCCCCTCTCGCTGGTCGTTCCATCTTGTTACGATCAATTGACGAGCAGTGTCTCCATAAACGGAGGGTAACCATGGTTCCAGAAGTCTCGAATCCCGACCCCAGCGTGATTCTCGATCTCCTCGAAGCCTTCCGGCGATCCAAGACGATGTTCGCCGCCGTGTCCTTGGGGGTCTTCGACACCCTGGAATCGGGGCCGATGTCACTGGCCGGACTGGCCGAGACCTTGAGTCTCGACCGGGACGCACTCGAACGCCTCCTCGACGCCTGCGTGGGATTGCAACTGCTCCGGCGGGCAGGAACCCTCTACGAAAACACTCCGGCTGCCTCCACGTACCTCTGCAAGCAGAGCCCATCTCGGTTGACCGGTTATCTCAACTACTCGAATGCCATTTTGTGGAAGCTATGGGCCAACCTGGAAGATGCGATTCGAGAGGGGACCAACCGCTGGCAACAGACCTTCGGCTGGGACGGCCCGATTTTCTCCAGCTTCTTCAAGACCGAAGCGGCCATGCGCGAATTCTTGATGGGCATGCACGGGCAGGGACTGCTCAGCTCGCCTCACGTCGTCGCCGCCTTCGACCTGGGCCGGTTTCGGCGACTGGTCGACCTCGGCGGAGCGACGGGCCACCTCGCCATCGCCGCCTGCCAGCGCTACCCGCACATGAAGGCCGTCGTCTTCGACCTGCCCGAACCCGGTCTCCTCGCCCGCGAGATCGTCGGCGCCTCTCCCGCGGCCAATCGGATCGAGGTCGTGGCCGGCGACTTCTTCGTGGACGCCCTGCCCGCCGGAGACCTTTTCGCCTTGGGCCGCATTCTCCACGACTGGACGGAAGCAAAGATCCGCTCTCTGTTACACCGAATCTTCGACCGACTCCCATCGGGCGGGGCCTTGCTGATCGCGGAAAAGCTGATCGACGAGGACAGGACCGGCCCCCGCTGGGCCCATATGCAGAACCTGGGCATGCTGCTCTACACCGAGGGGAAAGAGCGGACTCTCTCCGAGTACAAAACACTCCTCCACCAGGTTGGGTTCTCCGAGGTGGACGGGGCGACCACCCCGACGCCGCTCGACGCCGTGCTCGCTCTGAAGCCCTGAGGGAATCCAACACGAGGTTGACTCGGCGCCGCTCATCCTGGCGGCAAACGCCCGACACGCCGTCTCGAACTTTTTCCAGCACGGCGCAGCAGAAGCGGCCGTGTCGCTATGATAAATTAGGGGCCGACAATCGCAAACCGAGGGCCGAACTGCATGGTCGCTTGCCAATTTGTCTCGGCGAGACGGCAAAAATGGCGTTAGAATGATGCGGACGAAAGGAGATGCTCCATGAGGTTGCCCGGGATCCTTTTCGTTTGGTTGATGATGTCGAGCCTCTGCCTGGCGGCGGATGATCCGCCCGAAGTCCCGCTCTGGCCCGGCGGCGCCCCGGGCTCGGAAGGTGTCACGACGGGTAACGTGGTCGTCGAAAAGGGCAAGAACGGTGCTCACAACCGCAGCGTCACCCAGGTCCACAACCCGTCCTTGACGGTTTATCTGCCTCCCAAGGAGAAGGCCACGGGGGCAGCGGTGGTCATCTGTCCCGGGGGTGGCCACCGAATGCTGGCAATCGAGCACGAAGGGTACGACATCGCCAGGTGGCTCAACAGCATCGGCGTGGCCGGGTTCGTTCTCAAGTACCGCCTGGCCCGTGCCGAGGGCTCCAAGTACAAAACCGAGGTTCATGCACTCGAGGATGCCAGGCGCGCCGTCCGGCTCGTCCGCAGTCGTGCCGGCGAATGGGGCGTCGACCCGGCCCGAGTCGGCATGATGGGTTTCTCGGCCGGTGGCGAGGTGACCGCGCTGGCGGGCACCCGGTTCGACCAGGGCAGCGAGGGAGCCAGCGACCCGGTCGACAGGCTGAACTCCCGCCCCGACTTCCTCATCCTCGCATATCCCGGGTTCCGGCCCGAGGCACTGACCGTAACCAAGCAAACGCCTCCCACGTTCCTGGTCCACGCCGATGACGATCGCCTGAGCGCCCAGCGCAGCGCGGCCTTCTACCTGGCCCTCAAGAAAGCGGGCGTTTCCGGTGAGCTCCATGTCTACGCCCGGGGTGGCCATGGCTTCGGGATGCGAAACAACCATGTTCCCGTTTCGAGCTGGCCGGCACGACTCGAGGAGTGGATGGCCGACCGCGGGTTCCTTCGGAAACCATGATCCAGCGTTGCAGAAAACCTGAAAGACCCCTCACCCCAGATGACCCCTCACCCAGAGGACAACCGTCATGCCCGACGTCAAGAAACTCCGGATCAACGGGTCCCTGGTCGACGTCAACACGGATCGAGACCGATCCCTGCTCGAAGTCCTGCGTGACGAGCTGGGCCTGACAGGCGCGAAGTACGGCTGCGGCGAGGGCCGCTGCGGCGCCTGCACCGTGCTCTTGGACGGAGAGCCGGTCCGATCCTGCGTCACGAAGCTGGGCGCCGTCACCGCCAGCGCGATCACGACCATCGAGGGTTTGGAAAAGGATGGGAAGCTCCACCCGATTCAGCAGGCTTTCCTCGACGTCGGCGCCATGCAGTGCGCTTATTGCACAAGCGGAATGATCATGTCGGGCGTCGCACTGCTGCGCAAGAATCCCAACCCGACGCCGGTCGAGGTCATCGAGTTCATGAATGGCAATATTTGCCGGTGTGGAACGTACCCCCGGATCATGGTCGCCGTGTCGAACGCCGCCAAAGCCATGAGGGAGGCCGGACGATGAGCAAGCAATCGACCGCCGCAGCCGGTTTCGAGCCCGAGGCACCCGGTCTCGAACCCGAGCGCTACGAGCTGCACGAGGAGCCCGCGTATCGCTTCGACCTGGACCGGCGCGGGTTCCTGAAGTCGTTGGGCGGAGGCATCCTTGTCTTGTACCTGCTGGACGCGGCCAATGCGCAACAGCCCGGAGCCGGCCGGCGACGCGGCGGAGCGAGAGGAGGCCAGCCCGCGCCCCAGGACATCGGTGCCTGGCTGCACATCGGCGAGGACGGCCAGATCAACGTCTACACCGGAAAGGCGGAGGTGGGCCAGAACATCCGCACGTCCCTCACCCAGATCGTGGCCGAAGAGCTGCACGCCGCACCAGGCTCGATCCGCCTCGTCATGGCCGACACGCAATTGACCCCGTTCGACATGGGCACGTTCGGCAGCCGGACCACGCCGGATATGTCGCGGCGCCTGGCGCGGATCGCCGCGGCTGCTCGCGAGCTGCTGGTCGACTTCGCCGCGGAAACCTGGAAAACGGACCGGGCACTCCTGTCGGCCGTCGACGGAGCCATCGTTCATACCACGACCAAGCAGTCGCTCGATTTCGGCAAGCTCACCAAGGGCCGCAAGCTCGCGAAAACCGTTGCCGATTCTTCACCTGCCAACCCCCCGGAGAAGTGGACGGTCGCCGGCCACTCGGCGCCGAAAGTCGATGGCCGCGCGTCCGTGACCGGAAAGCACCAGTATGCTTCGGACATCCGGCTGCCCGGAATGTGGTACGGCAAGGTGCTGCGTTCCCCTTCATTCGGCGCCACGCTGGCTTCGATCGACTTGGGCGCGGCCAAGGCCATGGCGGACGTGGTTGTTGTCCGCGACCGGGATTTCGTTGGCGTCGTTGCGCCCAGCGAATCGCAGGCCGCACGCGCACTGGCCGCAATCAAAGCCGACTGGAAACCCGGTCCGCGGATCTCCGGCAAGGACCTCTTCGACGATCTAAAGCGGCAAGGCCGCCAGGCGCGCGCAGGACGTGCAGGCTCGAGCGAACCGTCCGGCCCGATCAAGAATGGTCTGGACGCCACGGACATCCGCCTGGAACAGACCTACACGATCGCCTACATCGCCCATGCCCCGCTCGAGCCTCGCGCGGCCGTGGCTCGCTGGGAAGACGGCAAGCTCACCGTCTGGACCGGCACTCAACGTCCTTTTGGCGTGCGCGGCGATCTCGCCGGCGCGTTCGGGGTCTCCGCCGATGCGGTCCGCGTGATCGTGCCCGACACCGGGGCGGGCTATGGCGGCAAGCACACCGGCGAGGCGGCCATCGAGGCGGCGCGGCTGGCCCGTGAGGCCGGCAAGCCGGTCAAGCTCGTCTGGACCCGCGAGGAAGAGTTCACCTGGGCCTACTTCCGGCCGGCCGGCGTCATTGAGATCTCCAGCGGCGCCCGCCGCGACGGAACGCTCACGGCCTGGGAATTCCATAACTACAATTCCGGTGGTTCGGGGGTTCGCACGCTCTACGACGTGCCCAACCAATCGAGCGCATTCCACCAGACGCAATTTCCCCTGCGCCAGGGCTCCTACCGCGCGCTGGCCTCCACCGCGAATCACTTCGCGCGAGAAGTGCATATGGACGAGCTCGCCCATGCCGCGCATCTCGATCCGCTCGAGTTCCGCTTGAAGAACCTCAAGGACGACAAGGACGACAAGGACGACAAGGTCAAGCGGCTCCGCGCGGTGATCCAGGCGGCCGCGGGTGCATTTGGCTGGGGCCGGAAAAGCGAGGCGGATCACGGGATCGGCATCGCCGCAGGGTCCGAAAAAGGCAGCTTCATTGCCACCTGCGCCGAGGTGGCCGTTGACCGCTCCAGCGGCCGCGTCCAGGTCGTCCGCGCCGTGAGCGCATTCGAGTGCGGGGCGATCGTCAACCCGGACCATCTCAAGAACCAGGTCGAAGGGGCGATGATGATGGGACTCGGCGGCGCACTCTTCGAGGCCGTCGAGTTCGACGACGGACGCATCCTCAACCCCCGTTTTTCCCGGTACCGCGTGCCGAGGTTCCGCGACACGCCCCGCATCGAGGTCATCCTGCTCGACCGCAAAGACCTCCCGCCGGCCGGAGCCGGCGAAACCCCCATCGTCGCCATCGCGCCGGCGATCGGAAACGCCATCTTCGACGCCACCGGCGTCCGCCTTCGCTCACTCCCCCTCGCACCCCAGGGAGTGAAGGTATAGAGCTTATTCAAAGGCATCAAGCGCGAGCGGTGGGCAGAAAAGCCCTTGATCTTCGCGAGCCCACCAGTCGGTCGAACCCCATCCGGTGAATTTGTATAGATACAAGCGTGCGCGCACATAACGTGGAGGCCGCGCGGGAAACGGGTTGTCGCGGAGCAGACCCAGCACCTCGGGCTCGCCCTCGAGCAGCCGCCGCTGGAACCGCAAGAACCAGGGCTGAGTCCGGCAGTCGCCGCCCAAGGCGGCGAACCACATCTGCCAGTCGAGACGGGGCAGGTGCGGCGTCGTGAACCGCGGCGCGCGGTCCAGCTCGCTCGGCTTCCAGTGGAAGCCGTACGGCATCCAGATCACGCCGTCGTCGCTCGCCTCGACGACGATCTCCGGCCGCTTCGTGCTCATCACCGCGAACAGCCCGTATGTGTTGAAGCTACGCAACGGCGCGACCTGCCGGATCAAGGTGATGAGCCCGGCCGGAACCGCCGACCCGGGCCAGACGTCCTTCACCGTCTGCCCGGCGGTCACAGCGATGATAACCCCTCCGAGCATGCCGGCCACCACGCGCCTCGGCCATGACCACGACCTGCCTGACCCCCTCGGTTCCGATTCCTCCGCGGCCCGGTCCGCGATCGATCTCCGCCGATCAAATACCCAACTCCACAACCACTCCCTGCGCTGCCGAAGATGCCGGGAAACCCTCTGCACCCACTCCGCGTCGCGGTCATCCAGCAGACTGAGGCAGAGCACGACCGTCAGCAGATTGAAGAACCCGTAGTTGCCCGTTCCGGCGATCAAGACCTGCAAGAGCACCAGGCTGACGAATCCGGCCAACCGGATCGCCCTGGGCCCCACGATGAAGAAGGGCGCAACCAGCTCGGCATAGAACATGAACCCCACGGACAGCTCGTGAAACCACGGAGGCATCTGGTGGATGTACCAGCTCGTCCAGGCCGGCAGCGGCTGGGTTTGATAGTGATACTCGAGTGCTTTCCAGTCCGACCAGGCCGGGTCCTGGCTGGCCAGCTTGGCCGCGCCCGACAGGAACATCAACCGAAACACCAGCCAGCGCACCAGCCAGACGGCGAACCCCCACGGCTCGTCACGCGCCCGCCCGAGCCGCACCCCCCACGGGGCCAAGAGGACCGCCAGCAGCCCCGCCTCCAGGAGCAGCGAGTCCCACTGATAGCTCAGGAAATTCTGCCCCACCACCACGATCGAAAGGTAGAACAGCCAAAGCAGCGCCGCGCACAACCCGGGCAGAAACCCCGCGACGAGCGCCATGCTGAGCGCCACGCCACCCCAGCACAGGGCGTGCAACGTCCAGTCGGAAGCATCCAGCCAGCACAAGGTCGGCAGCCGCCAGTAGGTCGACGGTTGCAGCTTGAGTATCCGCCCCGCCTCCGCCAGGTATTCCGCCGCCGGTGAGATCCCGCGGGAGCCGATCAGCCCGTCGACCTGTGCGGCCATCGAGCCGAACGCCGCCAGGTAGACGAGCCCCAGCCCGCGCAGAAAGACCGAACGCATGCACCGATAGCGCGGCCGCCGCGACGCACCACCCCGATCCCGCCAGAACGTCAATGTCGTCACCGCTACCTGTCCTGGGTCTTGGTTCCTGGGTCAGCGTCCGAACCCAATCCCGCTTCATCACTCGACTCCGAGGCAATCCCCAGCCCCCGCACCGCCTCGATCACCACTTGGTGCAGCCGCCCGTTGGTCACGATCACGCCCCGGTTGGCCGCCAGCTCGCGGCCGTGGTTGAACTCGAGCGGCCGGCCGTTGATGTCAGTGACGACTCCGCCGGCCTCCTCGACGATCAAGGCGCCCGCGGCGTGGTCCCAGATCTTTTCGCGGTAATCGGACCGGGTCGGCAGCCGCAGGTAAATCTCGGCCTCGCCGCGCGCGACCACGGCGTACTTCGCCTGGCTATCCATCCGCAACGGCGGAGCCGTGATCCCCGTCCGGGCGGCCACGGCCGCCGCGTCCCCCTGCGCACTGTGCCCCGACTCGACCGACTCGCAAAACCTCACCCGAGCCGGGTCATCTTCCCGACTCACCCACACCCGCACCGGCACCGCCTCGTCCCCGACGGGACACTCGCCCGGCACGACGAACGCCCCTTGCCCTCTCGCGGCGCGGAAAACCAAGCCCCGCGGTCCGTCTTCCTCGCCGTGCTCACGCCCCGCCCGGACCCTCAAGTTCGGGCACGCCAGCGCCGCGACCACGACGTGACCGCCGACAATCAGCGCCAGGGCGACGGCATACTGCTCGCCGCGGAGGAACCCCTTGGTTCCGTCGATCGGGTCCAGCGTCCAAAACCGCTCGCCGTATTGGCTGGCCCCTCCCCGGTCGATCCAGCGGCAGACCTGCTCGCCATCGATTTCGATGCCGGCGCCGCCACCCGCTCCGTCCCATACGGCGCCGACATGCCTGACCACCTGGTCGAGCACCGCCGCGCTCGCCGGGCGTCTTAGCTCGACTGCGTCCTCCTCGGCGATCACCGGGTCTTCCGGGAACGCCTCGCCCAGCGCGCGGCAGATCAATGCCTGACTGCCGAAATCGGCCACCGTGACCGGGCTCTTGTCCTTCTTGGCCAGCACCTCGGGCGAAATCTCCGCTCCAACGGCCTGGCACAGCCGCGCCGCCGTACGCACCGCCCGGATCGCTACCCCTTGCTCACGTTCGTAGAGTTCGTTCATCGTCGTTATCCGTGGTCAGTGGTCAGGCAGTAGGCAGTAGGCAGTAGGCAGTAGGCAGTAAAGACGTTTCGGCGCGTATTCTCCAGTCCGTTCGACTCATCCTTCATCCTTCATCCTTCATCCTTTCGAAGGAGTGCTCCTTGGCCAATGTAAAGCCGAGCTCCTCGAGCGTGGCGGCCAGCTCCTTGCGGGTCTCGCGTTTGACGAGCAGCCATTGCGGACCCGGAGAGCCGAGCAGGAAGGGGCGGAGGCGGGGGCTCTGCGCGATCGCCTGGAACTGTTCTTTGTCGGGTAGGTGCAGCAGGACGGCCTCGCCCAGCTCGAGCGGCCGGCTCGTTCCCAGCCACTGGTCGATTGCAAGTGCGATCAAGGGAGGTATCGCGTGCGCCAGATGACCTCTGAGCCAGCGGAGGATCAGCGTCGGCTTCACGCCTCCGGCGATCGCCTGGCGGATCGAGCGAGCCGTGAGCTGCCAACCCGATGAGGACTGCTCGGTGATCCGGCGCATCCGGGCCTCCTGAACGAGGTCGACCGGCTGCGTCGTGCGGATTCGACCCATTTCGTCCATCTCGAGTGTCGTCCGCAAGCCTCGCAAGTGATCTGAGATGATGCATCCAGACGGTTTGAGCCCCGGTGGTTGCTCGTCTGATCCCGGCGTGAGCACGAACCGCGACCCGCAGGCCGTGCCGGGATGGGAATTCAGATACGCATCGCGGGCAGCCGTGGTGGGAAAGCCCCGTACCGTGACTCCGGATCGCAGGGACAGGCCCTCGCGCTTTGCCGACCAGTCGGAGAGGGAACGAATCACGTTGGCGGGAACGTCGCGCTGACTGTGTTGCTGCAGGAAATCGACGATCTGCCGATGGTCGAGCCCGCTCTCCTCCGCCTGATAAACGCTCGTCTGTGTGAGACGAAACGTCTGGATCGGGCCCGGGTGAGCGGAGCCGGCCTCGCCGAGCCGTCCCAGGAGCCCCGCCGTCCGGGGGTCGGCCTGATCCAGGTACGCGACGATGTCGAAGTTGGGCTGGATCAACAGGCAGCGGTGTTCAGCCGGCTCGCGCGGTGGTTCGACCTCGGGAGCTCCGAACACGGCCCGGCCGATCTCGGTCAGCCGGAAGCCATGCGCCGCGGACGCGTCCGGGCCCAGTCGCGCTCGCTCGACCAAGCCCAGAGCCACCAAGGTAACCATCACGGCATTGGCGTACCACGACCCGGTCGTGCTGAACCACCGCGCCTGCTGACTGGTCAGACCGATCCCCGTCTCCTTGTCCTGCGTACCGACCAGTTTCGGGTCCCACGCCAACGTGCGGCAAGGTACACGGAAATCGACATGGTGTTGAAGGGCATGAAGCGCCGAGATAAACACTTCCAGCTCATACCAATGGTCGCCCGCGCGGGCGAGGCACCCCAGTGCCCAGGCCACGACTTGGCGGCCAGTCCGGAATGGCTTGGCGGAGTCATCGAACTCACGACACTCCGGTATGCCTCTGCCGTCGAACCAGTTTCCGGCGGACAACCAACCGCGAGCCCAGAGCTCAACCTGTCGGAAACCCGTTTTCGCGAACTGGCCGGACGCCACCTTCGAGTCGGCATGCAGCTCGTTCGACCCAAGTCGAACCGCTCCCATGTATCGCAATAGCTCGCAGTACAGTCCGTGCAGCTCTGGGAGCTGGAAATCGGCAGGGTCGTACAGGGGCACGGCCTTCTTCATCGCCCGGACGGTGGCCACTGCAAGCGCCCCATCCTTTCGGAGCTTCATCGAACCGCGTCCCGAAATGTAAGCAACGAGTCGGGTGAGGTCGAGAGCCACCTCCGCCGGCGAGCGCCTGAAGACCGCGTGCGGGGCAGCCTTGGATGGAGCAATCGACCACGGGGCCGGGCCGGCGGGCTCGACCTGCCGGCAAATTCCGGCGTGCAGGCTGCAGCGTTCAAAGGATCGATCCGGCACCTGGCGATCAAGCGTGGCCCAAGAAGAGGCATATGGGTCGGGTGCGTGCGCGAACAGGGCCCACCGATTCTCGAGGGCCACGATCGGGTTCTGCTTCCACCGCCTGTGCGAATACGTGGCGGTGATCCGGTCTTCGACGATCTCCAGAAGACCACGCGCCATCAGGTCGAGCCGGATGACCTCGCCATCGACGGAGCCGCCGTGGCGGCGGTAGACGGAGGCGACGGCGCGCTCGTCCGGGCTGAGCGACAGCAGCACCCGGCCGGCGGCCGTGTCATCCTCCAGTGCGAGACGCAATACCTTGACCAGAGAGTCCCTCGGCAGTGTCATCTGGCTGGGATCCAGCCAGAAACGCGCCTTCTGACGTAAGTCGTTGAGGTTCAGATGCTCCAGATCAGCGGGCAGGGTCCGGCTGGATGGACTGAACAAGAGCGGGTGCGAGGTGTCCGTCGTCGCTTGCATGGGGCCCTCACGACCTGAGGATCTTCGGGGTGTGCCCGCGGCGGCGGAGCATCTCCGCCAGCTCGACGGCGCGGCCGGGATCGACGAGCGCCACGTTCGGGGCCAGCCGGCACAGCAGGAACGGCCGCAGTGCCGTGTCCGCCACCAGCTCCAAGAGCTGGGCCGGGTCGCCGACTTCCAGCACGGCTGCGTGGAAGTGGATCTCATTTGCCGTGGTGGCCCCCATCGGCAAGAGTTCATCGAGCAGGTCGGCCGCGGTCTTCGTGGTCTCTTCCGGTACGGAAGTGCCCGAATGAACAGCCTTGCGTCGCCCCATGTCCAGTCCTCACCCTTGGATCGAGATTCCCTGAAATCGATTATACCGATGCGGGCGTCATGCATCAGAGCGCCTCCGTGGATCAGAATCGTGAAGATTCTGGGAGACACCTTGGACCGCACCCTCGGCCGGGATCGTATTCGAGGATGTCGGACCGTGGTGAAGCCCGACGAGGCCTGCTGACAGGAGCCTCTCATTCCTGAATCAGGACGAGAACGAAACGATCACAGGAGCACGGCGATGTTTTCCCCAATTCGGCGCGTCGCGAGGTTACCGATCATGGTCCTTGGCCTGGCCCTCGCCGCCTGGATTGCCAGTGGACCGGCGGCCTTTGCCAAAGGGGGCGGCGGCGGTGGCCACGGCGGCGGCGGTGGTCACGGCGGAGGTGGTGGTCACGGCGGAGGTGGTCGTGGTAGCGGGGGCCGGGGTGGATACGGTGGAGGCGGCCGTTCGGGCGGAGGTCACTACGGTGGCTATGGAT
>JBIOJM010000249.1:0-15328 GCA_044450785.1 Isosphaerales bacterium | reverse complement strand
GATAGTTCAGGCCGAATCCGCCGACGGCGTAGAGGCCGAATCCGTAGGTGAAGTACGAATCCTCGGGCTTGTAAACCAGGCCGAACGACGGGAGTGTGAAGACGCCGTTATTCCCTCCGGTCGTGCCGCTCATGTTCTGTGCCGGAAATCCTGGACCGAATGAATTGGCGGCGATACGTGACGTGATCGTCGTTCTGGGGATCAGCACCTCGGCGCCGAAACCGATCTCCGAGCGATCCAGTCCGCTGATCGTGGCCGGGTTCCAAAACAACGCGCCCGCGGCGTCGATCGGTGCCGCGGTCGCCGCTCCACCCATGGAACGATTGATCGGGCCTGTCCCCGAAAGGGCGGTTCCAAATTGGGCCCGAGTTGATGTTGCGAATCCCAGGACGAGAAGTGCAGCGATGGCCGTAAGCGACTTGTGACGCATCGTCGGGGAGAAAGCCATCGCCACACTCCTGTTCCCTGGTAAATTGTTTCGATTCCAACGATTCTTTCGGACAATCCTGGTATTCATCTGAAATAAATTGAAAGAACCGAGGTTTCCGGTCAGAATGTGAAGCCATGCGCCTTGATCTTTGGCTGGCTCAGAGAGAGGCGACGAGCCATCCGCTTCCATTGATTTGGGAAGACTGGCGAAAGCGATGTCGAGGCTGTGATGTATGACGAGGCTTTGCTGAGAGAACTGCTGTCGAGTTGGGAGCAGGGGCTGGTTCAGGGCCGCGACCAGCCGGCTTTCGAACTTTGCCGCGACCGGCCGGAACTCGCAACCGAATTAGGCCGCCGAATCGAGGAAATGCGGCGGTTGAACAAGCTGGCGAAGACCGCCGAAGCAGGTGCCGTCCCTACCCCGTTCGAGCAGGTTGTGTCCGCCTGCGAGAACTTTACTTGCGATTGGAAGCCAGATACCGAACCGGTCATCGATTCCTACCTTGGCCGGGTGGATCCCGACGCGCAACCGACTTTGCTGCGAAACATGCTGGCAATCGACATCGAGCGCCGCCGGGAGGCCGGCGAGCAGCCCCACGTCGAGGAATACCTCCAACGCTTCCCGCGGTTCGCCTCCCTGATCCGCAACGCCTTTCTGGAACTTTCCTCCGTCTCCTCCGTTGGCTCCCATGCGGATATGAAGCCGAAGGTCGCCTCCATGAAGATCCTGGCGGCCACGCGGCTGGGGGATTACCGGCTTCTGGGCGAGCTGGGGCATGGCGGGATGGGGGTCGTTTACGAGGCGGTCCATCTTCAGCGCGGCAACCAGGTGGCTTTGAAGACGTTGCCCACCGTGGACGGCGCGGCCTTGCACCGCTTCAAGCGCGAGTTTCGCTCGCTGGCCGGCATCAACCATCCCAACCTGATCGGGCTGCACACACTCGAGGTCGACGGCGGCCAGTGGTTTTTCACGATGGATCTGATCGAGGGCGAGGACTTTCTGTCGTTCGTCCGCCCTCGCGGTATTCTCGACGAGGCTCGCCTGCGCTCAGCCGTGGCTCAACTTGCCGCCGGTGTCATGGCCTTGCACGGTCATCACATCATCCACCGCGACTTGAAGCCCTCCAACGTGATGGTCACGCGCGACGGCCGCGTCATCCTCCTGGACTTCGGTCTGGTGCTCGAGCTGGAGCGGGCGAACATCTCGCGGACGACCGAAGGGATCGCGGGGACCCCGGGCTACATGGCCCCCGAGCAAGCGGCCGGGCTCCCGGTTTCAGCCGCGGGCGATTGGTATGCCGTGGGTGTGATGCTCTACGAGGCCCTCTCGGGCGGTCGGCCGTTCAACGGTTCGCTTTGGGAGATCATTCAAGCAAAACAGACCCTCGACCCGCCACCGTTGCCGACGGGCACGGCGATCCCCACGGATCTGGCCGCGCTCTGCTTGCGGCTCCTGGCACGCGAGCCGCAAGAGCGCCCTGATGCCCTCGAGATCGCCAAGCTGGTTTCCTCCGGCCTCCAGATGGCCTCGGCTGCCGCACCAGTTCCCGGCGGACATGGCCTGGTGGGTCGGGATCAGCACCTGGCCGCGTTGAAAGACGCTTACCGCGGTTTGCAGCGCGAGCCGCAGATGGTCTTCATCAGCGGCCGCTCGGGCGAGGGCAAGACGACTCTGGCCGAGCACTTCCTTGCCTCGCTCGGCGAGGACAAGAGCCTGGCGGTCATGGCGGGTCGCTGCTACGACCGCGAGTCGGTGCCCTTCAAGGCGCTCGATTCGCTGATCGACGCCCTGGCCTCGTACTTGAGGGCCCTGCCCGAGACCGACGGGGCCCTGCTGATGCCGGACGACATCGGCGTGCTGGCCCGGGTGTTTCCTGTCCTGCAGCGAGTAGAGGTCGTCGCCAGGGCGGGGGCTGCCCGGTTCACGACGCTGGATGAGCAGCAGATCCGCCAGCGTGCGTTCGGGGCCCTTCGATCCTTACTGGGCCGCATCAGCCGGCGCTCCCCGATCATCTGGTTCATCGACGACCTGCAATGGGGTGACGCCGACAGCGCCGAGGCGCTGTTCGAGACGCTGAGGCCGCCCGAGGCCCCGCAGGTCCTCTTCCTCGGCACCTACCGGAGCGACGAAACGGAAGGCAGCGCGTTCCTGAAGATGTGGAAGGAATTGCAGCGCAAGCATGACGTCCGGTTCGCCGAACGCGAAGTCAAGCTGGCGCCGCTGACCGTCGAGGAGTGCACCGAGCTGGTGATCGACCTGCTGGGCAAGGACAACGACGGCATCCGCCGGCGGGCGGCCGAATTTGCCCGGGAGACCCGGGGCAACCCGTTCCTGCTGATCGAGCTGGTCGGTTGCTTCGATCCCGACAACGACTCCTTCGAGCCGATACCGCTGCACGAGGTGCTGACCAGGAAACTGGGACGGCTGCCAGCCGGTGCGGCGCATCTTCTGGAGGTGGTGGCGGTGTCGGGGCAGGCGTTGTCGCTGGAGGAGGCTTCTCGGACGGCGGGACACACCTTGCCACCCGTCGCCACCATCACGCGGATGCGCAACGAACGGCTCGTCCGCCTGGTCGGCCCCGAGGAGAGCCCCCTCGTCGATACGTACCATGACCGGGTCCGGGAAGCGGTCCTGGGCGGGATGGAAGAAGGGACGTGCAGGACCATCCACCGGACGCTCGCGGAAGTCATCGAGCAGGACGTGGGCGGCGTGACCGCGGAACTGGCGGCGGCGCTGGAACGCGGTGCGACAACCCGGGAAGTCGACGAGAAGGCCATCCCTCGGGTCTACGACCTGGCCTACCATTACGATGCCGCCGGCGAGCGGCGGAAAGCCTGGATCTACGCCCTTCTGGCTGCCGAACAAGCCCGCCGGCAGTCCGCCCTGGAAGTCGCCGTGAACAACTACGCCATGGCCAAACGCAGTGCCGAGGAAACCAACAATGCGGTTCGTTACCGGATCGCCGAAGGCTACGGCGAGGCGCTGATGCTTCTCGGGCGCTACGAGGACGCCAACGAACAGCTTGAGGGTATCATCGACCTGGTCGAGGATCCCGAGAAAAAAGGGCGAATCGAGGCGCTCCAGGGGGAAATCGCCATGAAGCAAGGGACGCTCAACCGGAGTGTCTCCTTCTTGGAACAAGGACTGCGGCGTCTGGGCAACTGGGTGCCCAGGACGCTGTTCGGCTTCGGATATGGGATCCTCCGCGAATCGGTCGTTCAGTGCGTGCACAGCCTCTCTCCCGGGCGTTTGCACCGAAAACCGCCCAGCAGCCAGCTCAATCTCACGATCCGCCTCTTCAACCGTCTCTTTGCCCCCTATTGTTTTCAGAACACACCCAAAATGGTGTGGGCCCACCTGTCGGGGATGAATCGTGCCGAACTGCTGCCGTTTTCAGCAAGTCTAGCCTTCAGTTACAGTATCCACGGCATGATGATGTCGATGCTCGGCTGGCATGCGCGGGGGGCCCGCTATGGCAACCGGTCCCTGGGAATCGCCCGTGAGTTCGATGACCTGTGGGGATACGGCAATAGTTGCAATTACATGGGGATTGGCCTCTATGCCTCGGCATGCTACGAAGAGGGTCTGGCGCGCCTGAGCGAGGCGATCGATGCGTACGACAGGGCAGGCGATCTCTGGGAACTCCATTTGGCCCATTTCCACAAGGGGTGCTGCCATTTCGGGCTGGGAAACCTCTCCGAAGCGGTCGCAGACGCACGCTGGACTTTCGCCTCGAGTGCCCGCCTCGGCGATGCGCGAACCCTTTGCTCCAGTTACCTCTGGGCGAGAGCCACGCGGGGAAACATCCCCTTTGAGGAGCTGCGGAGCTGCTACCCGTGCCGGCCGGACGACGTCATGTCCACGGTCCACGGCATCATGGCGGAAGGTCACTGGCACACCCATCACGGCCGTACAGCGGAAGCACTCCAGACCTTCGAGCGGGCCGGTGGTTTGGTCCGGAAGAGCCTTTGCGTGAACTCCCACATGATCGTGGTGATGCCGGAGCTGGCCGGGGCCTTACGTCGCCATGCCGACGCACTCCAGGCCAAGGACGCCCAGCAAGCCGAGCAACTGCGGCGGCGTGCGTACCGACTGGCGAAATGGGCGGCGCGAATCACTCGCATGTTCCCGGCAGCGTATCCTCTTTCGCTCCGTGAGCTGAGCTTGATCCTCGCCGCGAGGGGGAAAACGAAGAAAGCCTTCAAGGTCGCGGACAAGAGCTGCGCCGTCGCTCAAGGTCAGAAGGCGAAGTACGAGCACGCCCAGTCGTTGCTGCTCCGTGGCACGCTGGCGCGCCAACTGGGCTTGCCCGAAGCCGGGGAGCAGATCCGCACCGCCCAGACCGCCCTTGATTCCATTGAAAAGCCCCTTCGCCAGCAAGTCGGCCCTCCTCAAAACTCTTCGTGATTCGTTACGATGATTGAACAAACGAATGACCTGAATCCGGACCGCTCGCAGGCTTCGTTGCCCTTCGTCCAGATCATTTCGCTGTGCGAGAACTTCTCGAACGAGTGGGAACCCAATCAGCGCCCGAACATTCCGTCCTATCTGGTCCGGGTCGCCGACGATGCGAAGCAATCGCTGCTTGTCAACTTGCTCCAGTACGAGATTCAGCGGAGGCGGCACGAAGGCGAGCGCCCCCAGGCCGAGGAGTACATCGAGCATTTCCCGCAGTTTGCCGGCCTCGTGCGAAAGGTGTTTCTGGAGTCAACGTCGGCCGGGTCGAGCGTTGACAGCGTTCCTGATGCCACGGCCAGCATTGACTCCAAACCCATGGCCGCCAGCCGGCTTGGGGACTACCGCCTGCTCCGCGAGCTGGGACGGGGCGGAATGGGCGTCGTCTACGAGGCCGTCCACATGGTCCGGGGAAATCGGGTCGCGCTCAAGCTGCTGCCGCAGGTGGATGGATCGCGGCTCTACCGCTTCAAACGTGAGTTCCGCTCGGCCGCCGACATCAGCCATCCCAACCTGATCGGACTGCACAGCCTCGAATCCGACGGCGCCCAGTGGTTCTTCACCATGGAACTCGTCGAGGGAGTCGATTTCCTCGACTTCGTCCGCCCCAATGGACAACTCGACGAGCCCCGGCTCCGCTCGGCCCTCTCGCAGCTTGCCCTGGGCGTGATGGCCCTCCATCGCAACCACGTCATCCACCGCGACTTGAAGCCGTCGAACGTGATGGTCACACACGACGGTCACGTCATTCTCCTGGACTTCGGTCTGGTGCTCGAGCTGGAGACGGCGAACGTCACGCGGACGACCGAGGGGATTGCGGGGACCCCGGGCTACATGGCCCCCGAGCAAGCGGCCGGGCTCCCGGTGTCAGCTTCGGGTGATTGGTACTCCGTCGGGGTGATGCTCTACGAGGCACTCTCGGGCTGCCGGCCGTTCAGCGGTTCCCTTTGGGAAATCCTTCAAGCGAAACAGACCCTCGATCCACCACCGTTGCCGGAGAGCACGGCGATCCCCACGGATCTGGCCGCGCTCTGCATGCGGCTCCTGGCACGCGACCCGCAAGAGCGGCCTGATGCCCTCGAGATCGCCAAGATGGTTTCCTCCGGCCTCCGAATGGACTCGGCTCCTGCATCCGGTTCCGGACGGCATGGCCTGGTGGGTCGGGAGCTGCACCTGGGTGCGCTCAAGGAAGCCTACGGCGCGCTGCAACGCCAGCGAGAGCCGCAGACGGTCTTCATCAGCGGCCGCTCCGGCGAGGGCAAGACGGCCCTGGGTGAGCACTTTCTCGGTCAGCTTCGCCAGGATCTGCGGGTGGTGGTAATGGCGGGTCGCTGCTACGACCGTGAATCGGTGCCCTTCAAGGCGCTGGATTCGCTGATCGACGCCCTGGCCTCGTACCTGCGTGCCCTGCCCGAGACCGCCGCCGCCCTCCTGATGCCGGACGATATCGGAGTCTTGGCCCGTGTGTTCCCCGTCCTCCAGCGAGTGGAGGTCGTTGCCATAGCGGCGGCTGTCCCGTTCGCGACGCTGGATGAGCAGCAGGTCCGCCAGCGGGCGTTCGGGGCCTTGCGCTCCCTGCTGGGCCGCATCAGCAGGCGCTCCCCGATCGTCTGGTTCATCGACGACCTGCAGTGGGGCGACTCGGACAGCGCCGAGGCCCTGTTCGAGACGCTCAGGCCGCCCGAGGCCCCGCAGGTCCTCCTCCTCTGCACCTATCGGAGCGACGAAACGGAAGGCAGCGCGTTCCTGAGGACGTGGAAGGAACTGCAGCGCAAGCACGACGTCCGGCTCGCCGAACGCGAAGTCAAGCTAGCGCCGCTGACCGTCGAAGAGTGTACCGAGCTGGTGATCGGCCTGCTGGGCAAGGACAATGACGGCATCCGCGCGCGGGCCATCGAGTTCGCCCGGGAGACGCGGGGCAACCCTTTCCTCCTCACCGAGCTGGTGGGGTGCTTCGATCCCGACACCGACTCGTTTGAGCCGATGCCGCTGCACGAGGTGCTGGACCGTAAGCTGGGCCGGCTGCCTGACGAGGCGGCGCACCTCCTGGAGGTGGTGGCGGTGTCGGGGCAGGCGCTGTCGCTGGAGGAGGCATCCCGGACGGCGGGGCACGCGTTGCCGCCAATGGCCACCATCTCGCGGATGCGCAACGAGCGGCTCGTCCGCATGATCGGCCCTGAGGAAAGCCCCCTGGTCGATACGTACCATGACCGCGTCCGGGAAACGATTCTGGGCCGGATGCAAGAAGGGACGAGCAGGACGATCCACCGGACGCTGGCGGAAGTCATCGAGAAGGACGTGGGCGGCCTTTCGGCTGAACTGATCGCGGCGCTGGAACGCGGGGAGAAGAGAGATGAGGACAAGGCCATCCCACGGGTCTACGACCTGGCCTACCACTTCGACGCCGCCGGGGAGCAGCGGAAGGCCTGGATCTATGCGCTGATGGCCGCGGAACAGGCGCGACGACAGTCCGCCTTGGAAGTGGCCGTCAAAAACTACGCGACGGCCCAACGGAACATCGATGGAACTGACAAGGCCGTACGTTACCGCATCGCGGTGGGATACGGCGAGTCGCTTATGCTCTTGGGGCGCTACGACGAGGCCAATGAACGGCTCGAGGGAGCTATGGACTTGGTCGCGGACGCTGAGAGAAAAGCGGGCATTGAGACGCTCCAAGGCGACCTCGCCTTCAAACAGGGATTGGTGGCGAAGAGTATATCGCTCTACGAGAGCGGACTCCGACGTCTCGGCGTTTGGGTGCCGAAGTCGCGGTTGGGCCTCGCGTTTGGCGTCGTCCGGGAAAGCGTTATCCAGGGCGTCCATAGCCTCTTGCCGTTTCTTCTGCACAGGAAAACGCCCAACACGCGACGCGAACTTGTCATCCGAGTCTTCCGTCGCGTCACTCATCCCTATATCTTTAGCAACACGCCCAAACTGTTGTGGAGCCAATTATCGGAAATGAACCGCGCCGAGCGGTCGCCACTGTGTCTTGACCTGGGGATGAGTTACGCACTTCATGCCGGTTTGTGTTCCATGCTCGGCTGGTCGAATCGCGGCGCCCGCTACGGCGACCGATCCATGACCTTGGCTCGTCAGTTCAATGACATCCTAGGACAGGGCTACAGCAGCAATTACCAGGGGATCGGCCACTACGCCTCGGCTCGCTACGAAGAAGGAGTGGCGCGTCTGAACGAAGCGATTGACGCCTTCGACAAGGCGGGCGATCTCTACGAACTTCATCTGGCCCATTTCCACCGAGGCTGCTGCCATTTCGGCCTGGGGAACCTCGCCGAGGCGGTGGCCGAAGCACGCTGGACGTTCGCTTCGAGCACCCGCCTGGGGGATTCGCGGACCCTCTGCTCCAGCTACCTCTGGGCGCGAGCCACGCGCGGCAACATCCCCTTTGAGGAGCTGAAAAGTTGCTATCCGTGCCGGCCCGATGACGTCATGTCCACAGTTCACGGCATCATGGCCGAGGGCCATTGGCATACCTTCCATGGTCGCACGGAAGAGGCGCTCCAGGCCTTCGACCGGGCCGGCGAACTGGTCCGGAAAAGCCTTTGCGTCAACGCCCACATGATCGTGGTGATGCCGGAACTGGCCGGGGCCTTACGGCGACATGCCGGCGCAATCCAGGCCAACGACGCCCAGCAAGCCGAGCACCTGCGCCGCCGCGCCTACCGGGTGGCGAAATGGGCCACGCGGCTCACCTGGTTGTTCCCCGCGGCGTACCCCCTGGCGCTACGCGAGCGAAGCCTGATCCTCGCCGCGTTCGGGAAGACAAGGAAGGCGCTCAAGTACGCCGATAAGAGCTGTGCCGTCGCCGAAGCTCAGAAGGCTAAGTACGAGCACGCCCAGTCCTTGCTGGTTCGCAGCAAGCTGGCGAAGGAGCTTGCCCTGCCCGAGGCCGAAGAGCAGATCCGCGCGGCCGAAGCCGCGATAGACGAGATCGAACGGCCAATTCGAGAGGGAGCTTCTCGCCTGTTCGCGCAGACGTCGAAAGGCGCCTGAACCTCCCTTCTTTGCAAGGTTTTATGCGGACGGGTTCAACCGTCCGCGGGAAAGATCACCATGGCGATCAATACCAGGAGAGTTTCTGGAAGACGACAACTCAGTTTCGAGACAACGGAGGATCTCCAAAACGATAAGTCCTGACGAATGGTATCAGTTCCACCTTCGGCATGCGGAGCTTCACATGAGCTTTGCGGTACCCAAAGACTGACTGACTCATTGCCAATTCCTTTTCGGGCCGCTTCAAACAGGAGCCAGCTCTTTGCGATCCGCACCTTGAGATGTGCATCGTCACTCCTCGGCTTCCGGCCGGCCGCAAGTAGGCGGCGGCTTCTGCCAGGGTCAACACGTCGACCGTTTTCGCGGCGACGGCGGGGAGCGGAGAAGCATTGCTCGGCGGCGAGGGAGGCTTTGTCTTAACTCGGGGCATGGCGCCACCTCTCTGTCAGCATAAAAACTACCCTGCCATCCTACCCGGAATCTGACGATTCAACGACCCGCGAGAACTCCTCCGGGAACGATCGGGCGGCGGCTTGCCGTGATGGCCGTGACGTACAGCCCGACCCCTCGTACGGCACATACGATCGTCAGGGCAAAGAAGAGCCCAAAAACGATGTGTAACAGCATGAATACGAGGTAAACCGCGGCGACCGAAGCACCGAAGACGACCTGCGCCCAGCGGCGCTCGGGCGTCGTGGCCGGGTCAGGGACCATGTAGAAGGTGAAAATCATGGCCGCGATCCCTGTCGCCGGCATGAGGGCCGCTAACAAAGGTGCACCGAAGAAGAGAGCCCGGATGACAGCCTGCACGACGAACCCCCCCAGGAACCCCAGCACCACCGCGATGCGCCTGGTGTAACGAATGTTGAGGAAACTCCCCAGCGCGAAGACGATCCCGACGAAAAGCCAGTCGCCGAAACCCGGCAGGCCGGCCGTGAATTGCCAGGGCATCGCCAGCCCGACCCAGGGGAATAGCAACAAGGTCACGCTGATCCCAAAGTTCGACGGGTTGAAAAAATGTCGCTTTGCCGATCCGATCGGCACCCGGAAGAGTGTCTTCGAGCTGATCGCTGCCGCGGACGCAAAGGCAATCACCCACAGCCTGTCATGGAAATACAGCAGCATCGCGACGGCCAGGCCGGTAATGTGGGCGGACAACAGGAAGTTAACAAGAGGTTCCAGCCCTCCCGCGAAGCGTGGCCGCCGCCGCTCGGACCAGGCACTGGCCCACTCCAGCAGTAACTGCACGCTGTATGCGGTGGCCAGGGAGACGAGTGGCTGGGCGTATGACTGTTCAAATCCCAGAAAACCGTGTCCAAGGATGGTGAGCACGGTGATCGCGATGGCAAACCGTCGCAACCCTGCCAGATGCCCCGGCGTGTACCGCTGTGGGCCCTCGCACAGTTTCGCCGGATGCGCTAATGGGCCCTGGATCGCGCCTTGCTGCAGAGCAGATTCTTGCGTCTGTCTCATGGGTTCGCTCCCTATCCGGCCTTACCCGGCTCGCCGAGCAGGAGGGTGTGCCAGCGGTCCGGGCCCAGGGAGAAGGTTTCCAAGTGGACACGCCCGTCAGCGCCCCGCCAGCGGACCTCGACGCGCAACGGACGCGACAGCTCCAGTTTCCCCAGGCCGAAGTGGAGATCGGGGGAGCGCTGGCCCGAGTGACCATTCCCCCCGTCCACCTGAGCGACCAGTCGCCGGCCGTCGGGAAGCTGGATGGTTGCGGTCGCACCGATCGCCGGCCGCGACGGTCCCTCGGTCCACCGCTGCGGGTGGCCAGGCCGCACGACGGTCGCCCGGGCGCCGGCTGCCTCGGAGCCAACCGGCAGCCGCAGGTGCAGGCCTAAAAAGGAACCGGGGTTGGGGGCGGTGTTGCGGAACAGGAAGGATCGCCCCCAGTTGTTTGCCACGGCGAAGTCCAGTCGGCCGTCACCGTCCAGGTCGGCTGTGGCAATCCCGCGGCTGAGCGTCGGCTCCCCTAACCCAATGCGAGTTGATATGTCGTAGTAGCGCGTGTCTTTCGCCCGTGCAAAAAACGGGTTGTGGTCATGGCCCGAAACGTCGTCGCCCGGCTGGATCGGGTGGTAGAAGCGCGGGTCCGGCATCAACTCGTCGTTGCCGAGCGCGAGTTCGTGCAGTTCGGGCCATCGGTTTACCTTCCCCTTCGTGAACCCCGCTGCCTGGATCACCTCGAGCACGCCGTCATTATCGAAATCGGCGAGCTTGACGTCCCACGTCCATCCGCCCCGCGACAACCCCATCTTCTCGCTCTCATTCTGATAGGGCGCGATCCCCTGAAACATGTCTTGCGGTCGTCCGGTGCTCAGGAAGACGAAGTTGCTTTCGTGCAGTCCGAAATTGCTGGTGATGTTGCTGACGAAGATGTCGGGCCAGCCGTCGCCGTTCAGGTCGCCGAAATCGACCCCCATGCCGTTGAAGGAATCATAACCGAGAACCAGGGAACGCGGGGTGGTAAACGTCCTCTGGCCGTGCAGCAAGGCGAACCGGAGCTTGCCTCGTTCCGAGCGGTTGTGCAGCAGTCGGTCCGGGCCAAAGTCCTGGACAAAGTAGATCTCCGGCAGCAAGTCGCCGTCCAGGTCGGCCGCCCCGATCGCAAAAGTCCAGCCACAGGCCACATCCCGTTCCAGGACCCCCTCCGCTTCGCCGAAGCGAGCGCTGGGTTTTATGCCGCTAACCCCCCCTTCCCAGAGGAACAGCCGGTCGGTGCCGCCGTTGTAGGCCCGCGACATCGAGTGCATCATCTCCTCGATTCCAGGGGCAGCACTGTCCAGGACGCGCGTCCCGTCGGGGTTGTAGTTGCCGATGATCAGGTCGATATGCCCGTCGCCGTCGAGGTCGGCCTGGCTGACGGCACTCGTAAACCAGACGCGGTAGGGCTCGACCAGCTCGCACGGAACAAACTTCTCGGGAGAGAGGACCACGGGGCCACGAGCCGCGGGACCTGGCCGTTGTGAAAACAGGATTGGCGAACGTCCCCAGTAGTACACGAGGATGTCGGCGTAGCCGTCCTCGTTGAAATCACCGGCACGGGCGCCCATCGGCGCCATGGTCGATCGGTCAAACGGAAGAGGAGATGGATCCAGGACAAACGGCGTCCAGCGGTTCTTCGTCCCGGGCGCCGGTGCAACGATCACCTGGTCAATCCGCGGGTCCACATAAACGAGGTCGTTGGGTAAGCCGTCACCGTCGAGGTCCGTGAGGGATGCCGCCGCTCCAACGAAGGATATCCAGGATCGAATATGGTTCAGGCTTGGGTGGACCGCACGAACTGTCCTGTCGTAGGAGTACCCGGGCAGCTCCGGAAACGGGAGTTTCTCAAACCGAAAGCGACGCGCGAGCTCATCCGCGTCCGAATCCGAGAGGGTCGGTTGCCGGCTCATGACGAACAGCATGCCCAGGAGCACGAGAGCGGCCAGCACTGGGATGAAGCGTCTGGGCGAGTGCAGCGGTTCCATTCACATTGCCTCGGAAGGGAAAACTCGGCCTGGATCTCCGCGATGATGTGCGATTCTATCTCCGCATGGCCGGCGTGTCTTCATGCGTCAAAGAGACAACAATCGATCGATCACTTGACCCGGGCGCGTTCGCTGCGAGGCGCCGGCCTCCGGTCGGGCCGTGGGCTTCGAGGTCGCGTCGGTCGTCGCGGAGACGAGCGGGAGCTTCCAGTCTTCGATGGGAGTCCCCTTCGTCGCCAGCCGGCTGGCCATGTAGTAGAGCCGCTTGGTTGAGCCCAACCAGCTCGTGGCGCTTGTAGTTGCCCGGGACCGGGATATGGATGGCATCGGCCGGGGCGCTGTGATCGACCATCGGGTAGTTCGTGTCCTCGATCGTGTGGTCGGTTGGTATGCGTTCTCCGGGGCGATCATGAACGCGGCGGGAAACCAGCCCGCGTCTTTCGTAGTCGCAAGTCCCTGTGATTTAAGGGATTTAGAAAACCTGCGTCGTAAGAGCGGGAAGTATGTCTTGAACTTCCCAGCCAATCGTAGCCGTCCGAATAAAAAGTGTTCTGTGTAAACCGCGAGGTTTTTGGCAGCATGGGCATCACGATCGCCTACCGCGGCCGGCTTGCCGATTTGGCGCGAATCGAGGATTTCGAGGACCGCCTGGTCGACTGTGCGCTCGAGATCGGCGCCCGGGCGCAGATCTGGCGGAGTTGGGCCGACGACAATCCAGAGCGTATGGTTCGCGGCGTCATCCTCGGTCTCGCGCCGGGGCAGGAATCGACCAGTCTGCTGGTGTCTCCCGAGGGATGGCTCATCGGTTTGACCGATATCAGAGACGCGGAAGACGGTCGACTCAAGGAACCCCCGTGGTGCTTTATCAAGACACAGTTCGGACCAGTCGAAGGCCACGTGGCGCTGCCCAGAGCCAGCCGCGCTCCAGCCGCCCCACCGGCCGCGCCCGGCACGGTTCACCGCGCAAAAAACGCCGCAGGTCGGCGGCCAGCTCTCCAGCCGTGGCGTATCTCCGGGAAGGCAACTTGGCGAGGGCCTTCAAGCAGATGGTCTCAAGATCGCGCGGAATGTGATCGTTGACGCGGCGCGGCGGCCGGGGACCTTCGTGCAGAAGCTGGTGAATGAGCATCACCTTGGAGCCGCGAAAGGGGAGCCCGCCGCACAGAAGCTCATAGAACACGACACCCAGGCTGTAAATATCGCTGCGGCGGTCGACATGATGGGCCCGGCCGGCGGCTTGCTCCGGGCTCATGTACGCCGGAGTGCCGACGATCTGGCGCTCCACCGTCACGACAATGTCGGCTTCGGGTCGAACGGCCAGACCAAAATCGACCACGATGGGCTTACCCAGCCGGGTCGAGCCGCGATCCTCGGACGAAACTTCCGTGAGATCGCCGGCGTCGCCGGCATAGAGGTTCATCCTCTGGTTCAAGGATCTACCGTTTGGCGAAGTCAGACGATGACTCGGAGCCTGCGCAGTCGTAGAGCGGCGTCGTCGAGGGTGGAATCACGTTTGCAGAAGCAGAAGCGGACGTAAGGGCGGCCGAGGGCCTTGTCCTGGAAGAAGCTGGAGCCGGGGACGGTGGCGACTCCGATGTCGCGGACCAGGTAGCGAGTAAAGTCGACGTCGTCGGTGGCGCCGAAGGCCGAGGTCCCGGCCATGATGTAGTAGGCCCCTTCCGGCGGCTCGAAATCGAAGCCGACGTCCCAGAGGACCTTGCAGAATCGATCACGCCGCGCCTGGTAATCGGCGGCGAGCTGCGCGTAATACGGGCGAGGGAAGCGGTACGCCAGGGCGCCGGCCTCCTGCAAGGGGGCCGCCGCACCGATCGAAACGAAGTCGTGCACCTGGCGGAACGCGTGCGACAGCTTCGGCGGTGCGATGATCGTGCCGACACGCCAGCCGGTCACGGCGTAGGTCTTGGACATCCCGCTGATCGTGACCGAACGCTCGCGCATTCCCTCCAGGCCGGCGAGGGCGACGTGCCGCCGGCCGTCGTAGATGATGTGTTCGTAGATCTCATCGGTGATTGCGATCACATCCCATTGGCGGCAAAGCGCGGCGACGGCATCGAGGTCGTCTCGGGAAAAGACCGTGCCGGTCGGGTTATTGGGATTGCACAGGATGATCGCCTTGGTCTTGTCGCTAAAGGCCGCCGCCAGCTCGTCGGGGTCCAGCCGCCAGTGGGGCGGCCGGAGCGGGACGAACCGCGGCAACGCGCCGGCGAGCGCGCAATCGGGCCAGTAGTTCTCATAGAACGGCTGGGTAAGGATCACTTCATCGCCGGGATTGATTAGCGACAGCAAGGCCACGAGCATCGCCTCGGTGCTGCCGCACGTGACGGTGATCTCGGTTTCGGGATCGACCCGCAGCCCCAGGTGCCATAGGGCGTGTTCGGCGATCGCCAGGCGCAGGTTCTTCGAACCCCAGGTGATCGCATACTGGTTGAAATCGTCCTCAATGGCCCGGCAGGCCGCCGCTTTGATCTCGCGCGGAGCAGGGAAATCCGGCATCCCCTGCGCCAGATTGATCGCGCCGTACTTGCGCGCCTCGACCGACATGCCCCGGATCACGCTCTCGGTGAACCGTGCTGCCTTCTGCGAGATCAGGGGAAGTTGCATCGCCTCGGTGCCTCGGGACAAGCTCTCGAAGACGTCACGCCCGGGGGGCGTCGTCAGGGCGCGGGGACGGCCGTCACGCCAGCCAGCCACGACAGGATGGCCGGAGGCTATTCTCGCCCGAGTAGGGCGCCCTGGCAATGTCGATCCGCGGTCGCCGGATGCCGGCGTTGGCCCATCTGGCGCGGATGGCGTCGTCTGTTCCCAGGGCGTTGCCCTCGTCGTTACACACATCTTTTCGTTATTTTGGAGGCTATGGGGATTATAGATAAGTGCATGTCCTATTGTTAAGTTGGGACGTCTTGGTTACCCTGCTCCGGCCTGGCACGACGCACAG
>JBIOJM010000248.1:0-15387 GCA_044450785.1 Isosphaerales bacterium | reverse complement strand
GGCTGAAGCCGGGACTCCAACTTCTCAAATCAAGATTGACAAGGCACTAGGCAGCGCCACACTTTCGGTCGAGCAGAGTCCGCGCCGGCTGGGGTCCGCCGTGCTGATAGAAACCCAAGGCGACCGGGCCGCGATGGACTACCCCACTTTCTGCCGGCTGGGTGCGCTCTTCCCCGTGATCGCCATCTCGCGTCGCTTCAGTAGTTTTTCGAGGTGGTCCACCCCTTCCTGTTCTTCTGTGCAGATATTTTCCAGGAGCACTCGCAGGCCCACCTCGCTGTCGGCGCAAAGCTCGAGTGCTTCGGTATAAAGCCGGACTTGGAGGCTTTCGACTTCCAAAGAGTACTCGAGCATCTCATTGAGGTCGCTCGATTGTTTGACCGCGCCTCGTTCCACGGTCGGCACTCCACCAAGGGCCGCAATCTTGTCGCCGACCAAGTGAGCGTGCTTGAGCGCTTCCTCGCCATTCTCCCGAAAGAACTTGCTAAAGACCTCGCGCCAGATGTCTTGCACGACGAAGCTGAACTGGGTGTACTGGACGAGACCGGCATACTCCCATTTCAGGATCTCGTTGAGCTTCTCGATCATCTGCGTCTTATCCATGATCCACCTCATTTCTCGTTGGTGAACAAAGTCCAAGGCGTTTTTCAATTCGCGTCCGAGACATCGAATGCCCGCATTCTAGACGGTTGGAACCGGAATTGAAACCACGACCTACGGAGAAAAGGGGATAAGTCCAATTACGGGAAAAGGGGATAAGTCCGATTACGGTTCGATGCGCTCAAGTGATCCTTTTTATTGGACTTATCCCCTTTTCTTCCTGGCGGGATCGAGATGCCGAGGTTTGTCCTGCTCGAACATGTCTGGAACGGAGTACACTGGGACTTCATGCTCGAGTCCGGCAAGGTTTTGCGCACGTGGGCAATCGATGCGCCCATCGTCGCGGGTCAGGAGCTCCCGGCCCGAGCGCTCGGCGATCATCGGAAGGTTTACCTGGAATACGAGGGTGAGATCTCGGGCAACCGGGGGAGAGTCCGCAGGGTGGACGCGGGGACTTTTCGGATCCTCGTCTGGTCGGCTGAGCATGTGCACGTCGTGGTGGCGGGTACTCAACTGGCCGGCAACGTTGACCTCCGCGGCACACGACGGGAATCCGGCGCAGCCTCGTCATGGATTTTTCGCATGGGAAACTTCGACTGAAGCACATTGCGCGACGGGAGCGTTGGTCGATGGAAAGCACCCTTCGCCCGATCCGAGCGGCCAGCGAGTCGAATTTGACCGTCGCGGATCTGCACTTCTTCGAGTTGTACGTCCTCCCGCTCGATGTGAGGCGTATAACGCATGAGGACCACGGGAAAGCCATCCTTACGGGCCCATTCCACATCAACTCCATGGAAGCGTGCATGCTCGATGATCCGGTCAAGGATGTTGTCGGCCGGGACCGGCAGGATTCCCGCCCGAATCTTCTCGAGCGTGAGCTCGATGGTGTTCCCCCCAGGGACCCGGGGACGAGCCACGACGGTGATCACCGATTGAACCCCACCCTGCCGCAGGAGGAAGGCGAGAGTGATCCGGTTCATTTCAAACAAGACGCGCGGCTCGTTGACTTCCGGCGGAAGCTGGTCGGCGAAATAGGTGACGAGATCCTCGGCCAGCCAGGCGTTCACTTCCTGATCGGTGAAAACGGCTTCCCAACTGGGCTCGTTGCAGATGTCGTTGCGAAGCTGGAGGCTCTGAGCCACGAACTTCTTGGCTCTCCCCGCACGCTGTTCTCGAGAGAGGCGAACCATGGCACGATAATAGGAGGGCTGGTAGGTCAAGCACAACCAAGCCGCTGCCGGTATCAAGGCGAGCACGCCCACGCCGAGGCCGAGCCAGATCAGCCGTTTGCCGAATTTGTGCATCGGACATCCCAGTTTCAGGGTGAAAGGGACGCTACGGTGGGAAGCGACCAGCGCTCGGAGGCGGCGCGCCGTGGTGTCGAATGGGAGGACTCGACGGGAAGAGGTGGTCGATCCGTAGTTGAAGCATACGATTCCAAATCAGATCGGTCAAGCCGGGCTGACTGGGTGGGATTCCCATGTTGGCTGGAGGCACCATTGTCCGAACGGTGTCACCGCGCATAGCATAGATTGATTGAGTTCGAGTCAAAGGGAGACCGGGGCCATGCCCTCGCGAGTCACCTCGCTGGCCATCTTGATTTACTGGTCCATTGCCGCGTTCTGTCTCCTGACCTGGGACGTCATTCCCGAGTTGAGCCTGGGATATGCACCGGATCTGCGGACCATCGCCGGTTCGGGTGATTCGACCAAGCCGGTAGGGTGGAGCATCCAGATCGTTGATGACCCCAGGTTCCCCGAGGTGCGCCGCACGGTGGGCGAGGCGGTGACGACGTCGTGGCGCCGGCCCGACGGCTGGGTCGAGCTGACCAGTCGCGTCGATATCGACGCCGGCGGGCTGCTCAAGGGGACGCCGTTCGTGACCAGGACGAGTGCTCGGCTCGGGGTCGAAAGCCTCTATCGCGTCGATCCTTCCGGCAACCTGGGCTCGTTCGATCTTCAGGTCACGTCGCGTGAGTCTCTTGACGCACTGATCAAGGTCAAAGGTCAGCTCAAGGGCGACAAGATGGAGATCGTCTCCCGCGGTCCGGTGCCGCTCTTCAACCAGAATTGGTCGTTCGACTATGAACCTCGGAGCGTGGTGCGGGACATGGTCGGCCCGCTCGATCGGCTTCCCGGTCTGCATGTGGGTCAGCGATGGGAGTCGCGGGTCATCAACCCCTTTTCCGGGCAAGTTGATCGCGTGCGGGTCGAGGTCGCGCGCCGCGGCCTGATCGACTGGGACGGTAACCCGGTGAGGACCTTCGAGGTGGTGCAGAAGATGGCTGCACTGTCCATGAGGACGTGGGTCCGAACCGACGGAGTCATCCTGCGCCACGAGGTCCCGTTCCCGTTCGTGCGGCTGGTGCTGGAGCGCCGGCCGGAGACAGACTCCATTCCAGCGACACCTCCCTCCACGGTGCCACCCTCATGATCTCATTGTGCGGCGTGACCAAGCGGTTCGGAACCAAGTGCGCCGTCGATCGGCTCGACCTGGCGGTGAAGGCCGGCGAGCTCTTCGCCTTTCTCGGGCCCAACGGCGCTGGCAAGACCACCACGATCAAGCTGATCTGCGGGCTGCTTGCCGCCAACGCGGGCACCGTCCGAGTCGGGGGCTTTGAGGCTTCGAGCCAGCAGGCACGGCAATTGCTCGGCTACGTCCCCGATCAACCCTATCTCTACGACAAGCTGACCGGCCGTGAATTCCTCAAGTTCGTTGTGGAGATGTACGGTCTGGAGCGGCGGCGGGCGGTCCAGCGGATCCGCGACCTGATCGAGACGTTCGAGATGGGCGACTACGTTGACGAGCTGTGTGAGACCTACTCGCAGGGGATGAAGCAGCGCGTCGTTTTCGCGTCGGCGCTGGTGCACGATCCCAAGGTCCTGGTGGTCGACGAGCCGCTGGTGGGTCTCGACCCACGGAGCGCCCGGATCGTCAAGGACTTGTTCATCGCCCAGGCCCGAGCCGGCTGCGCAGTGTTGATGTCAACCCACCTGCTGGCGATCGCCGAGGAGCTCGCCGACCGAATCGGGATCGTCGATCGCGGCAGGATGCTGGTCGAAGGGACGCTCGAGGAGCTGCGCGGGCAGGTTCAGCACCGCGGGCCGCTCGAGGAGCTGTTCTTGAAACTGACCGGAGAGCGTCGCCCAGCGTCCCCCGGAGCGATCGCGCCGGAACTGGCTGGGTCGCAACCATGAGCCTCACAGTCCCCGGGACCAACCGGTTCTCGCTCCCGCCGGTCACGGCGGATCAAACGGCCCGCGCCTTGCGCTGGCTTCGCTGGCGCCTGACCCGCAACACGGTCTACTCGCTCCTGGCCGGTTCGAGGCTGCGGCTTTCGATGATCCTCTGCTGCAGTCTCGTCTTCTGGGCCGGCCTGTTCGGATTGTTCCTCGGCGGATTTGAATTCATCGGACTTTCCGACCAACTGCTCCATTCGATTTTCGAGTACTTGTTCAGCATGTTCTTCCTGTCGATTTCCGTCATGCTCTTCTTCTCGACGGGAATCATCACCTATACGGCACTCTTCCATTCGCGCGAAGGCGCCTTCCTGCTGACGACGCCGGCCTCGACCGACCGGATCTTCGCCCACAAGTTTGCCGAGGCGGTCGTGATTTCAAGCTGGGGGTTCTTTTTACTGGGCAGCCCGCTGATGGCGGCCTACGGGCTGACGATCAAGGCGCCGGCGGCCTTTTACGCGATGTTCCTGATCTACCTGGTCATGTTCGTGCTGATCGCGGGAAGTCTGGGCGCGATCGTGGCGATCGTGGTCGCCAACATCTTTCCGAAACGGCAGAAGGCAGTGCTGGCGCTGGGGGTGATGACGACCCTGGCACTGGTCGTCAGCTTGGCGGTGCGGCTATGGCGGACCCCCGGCGACACGCTGACCTCCGACTGGCTGGGCAACGTTCAGAACCGGCTGGCGTTCTGCCAGCACCCACTCTGGCCCAGCCGTTGGATGTCAGCCGGCCTGCTTGCCTCGGCTCGGGGCGACTGGTCGCGGTCGGGTTACTACTTGATGGTGCTCTCCGCACACGCCGCGCTGGCCTACCTGGCCGCGGCGGCGGTGGCGCGCGACCTGTACTTCCGAGGCTACAGCCGGGTCCAGGGGGGCCGGACCAACCGCCGCCCCCTGGGGATGCACGCCCTTGACGAGCTCCTCCACCGCCTCTTCTTCTTCCTGCCGCGGCCGATTCGCCTGCTCCTGCTCAAGGACCTCCGGACTTTCCGCCGCGACCCGGCACAGTGGTCCCAGTTCCTCATCTTCTTTGGACTCCTCGCGTTTTATTTTCTGAACATTCCCCGGCTGGGCTACGGGGTCCAGAGTCCGTCCTGGCGCAACCTGGTCAGCTTCCTCAACCTGTCGGTGACGGCGCTCATCCTGTCGACCTTCACGAGCCGGTTCATCTTTCCGCTCCTTTCGCTCGAAGGCCGGAATTTCTGGGTCCTCGGCCTGTTACCGCTCGGTCGCGAGCAGATCCTCTGGGGCAAGTTCGTCTTCTCGGTGGGGATCTCGCTGATGGCGACCGAGGGGCTGGTGTTCCTGAGCGACCTCATGCTGGGGATGAGCCCCGTGATGATCGTGCTGCACCTGGGAATGGTGGCCGTGCTCTGCACGGGCCTGTCGGGGATCAGCGTGGGCTTGGGCGCGCGGCTTCCCAACCTGCGCGAGACCGACCCCTCCAAGATCGCCGTCGGCTTCGGCGGCACCCTCAACCTGCTGGTCAGCCTGGTCTTCATCTTCGCGGTCGTGACGGCACTGGCGGTCCCCTGCCACCTTTATTTCCTGGGTGTGGAGCATCCCGGCACGACCGGCCTCGTGCTGTCGCAGGACGGATTCCGGTTCTGGCTGACCGTGGCGATCCTGGTGAGCCTCGCAATCGGCGCCATCGGGACCATCGTCCCGCTGCGGATCGGCATCAAGGCGTTTCAGCGGATGGAGTTCTGAAAGCCGAGCTTGACGGCAGTGTCCATCATGTACATGATGATCTTGAGGTCAATGACGCGCGGGACCTTGCGGATTCGATTTGGAGACGTCGGAATGATGCGCCTCAGCGTGGTCGAGCTTCGACAGTCACTCGCCGAGATCCTGAACCGCGCGGAGTACCAAGGCGAGCGTATCATCATCCACCGGCGAGGGAAGGACGCCGCGGCCATCATCCCGGTCGAGCACCTGAAGCTGCTCGAGCGGCTGAGCGAGGAGCTTGAGGATCGCCTCGACGTGGAGGCCGCGCGAACCTCCCTGGCCGAGTCCGAGGATCGCATTCCCTACGCGGATGTCCGCCGCAGACTGGGACTCGATGATGAGCAAAAAGCAACACGGACGAGAGCCCAGGCCCGAGCCAAGACGCTATGAGATTCAGTTCACTCGTGCCGCCGAGCGCGGGCTGGCGTTGATCCCCAAGGTCGACCTAAGGCGCGTCGACGCCGTGGTCCTCGGCTTGGCCGGGGACCAGCATCCCTCTGGATCGAAGAAGCTTCGCGGCGCCGGCGATCTCTACCGGATTCGGGTCGGTGACTATCGCGTCGTTTACACCATCGAGGTCGAGCGCCTGGTCGTCCTGGTGGTGAATGTCGGCAATCGGCGCGACATCTACCGCTCACTCTGAGTCCTGGATGGTCCCGCTCATCTGGACTGACACTCACGCCGGTGACGCCGGAGCTCCGATCGGCTCCAGGCGAATGATGTGGAGTAGGTCGACCTTGATCGTCCGCTCAAAATACTCCTGTGCGGCTTCTCCGACCAAGCCGACCACTGCGGTTCGCTTGCCGACAAGGAGCAGGTCAGGATGGCGGACTTCATAGGAGACGCCGTCGGTCATCACCAGGCGAAACGGCTCAAACGGTTGTTGCTTCAACGTGCCGCGAAGTTCTTCAGGAGCCATGGGAGCGACCTCCTTTATCCTGGTTTCTCGGAACTTTCGAGGATATCATGGGTAAATAAGAAATGACAAGTTCTCAAACGGAAGCCCTTGATTCCATCCCAGAATGGGCACCCCTCATGAAATACCTCGCGGGCATACTCTCATTCGTTTGGTTGCTGGGGGCGGGAGTCACCAAGGCCGATCAGCCCTCTTATAACAAGGACATCGCGCCCATCTTGTGGAAAAACTGCACGGGGTGCCACCGGCCGGGCGAGGTCGGACCATTCTCGTTGTTGACGTACAAGGACGCGGCCAAGAGGGCGAGCTTTCTCGAGGACGTGACCGCCAGCCGGAAGATGCCTCCCTGGAAGGCAGAACCGGGCTTTGGCTCATTTCTCGACGAACGGCGTCTGTCTGAAAAGGAAATTCAGCGGATCGCCGAATGGGTCGAGTCGGGTTCTCCCGAGGGGGACGCGAAGGACCTGCCGCCCACACCGAAGTTCCCCGAAGGCTGGCAGCTCGGGACACCCGACCTTGTTCTCAAGGTGCCCGAGCCTTTCCCGGTCCCGGCGAGCGGCCGCGACATCTATCGCTGCTTCGTGATTCCGATCCCGATCGATTCGAACCGGACGGTCGCGGCCGTCGAGTTCCGACCGGGGAATCGGAAGGTGGTCCACCATGCGTTGCTCTACCTCGACGCCACCGGTGCCGCGCGAGCCAAGGATGAAGCCAACCCCGGCCCGGGCTACGCCAGCTTCGGCGGTCCGGGCATCTTGCCGACCGGTGGACTCGGAGGCTGGGCCCCCGGCGCGGTACCCAGGCTTCTTCCCGACGGCGTCGGCAAGTTTCTCCGCAAGGGAAGCGACCTGGTCCTGCAGATCCATTACCACCCCGACGGCAAGCCGGAGTCGGATCAATCGGTCGTCGGCGTTCATTTCACGAAGGCGCCGGTCCGGAAGATCGTCGGCGGGATCGCGGTTCGCAGCCGCAACCTCAACATTCCGCCCGGCGAGCGGCGGCACCACGTCACCGCGCAAAGTGCTCCTCTGCCGGTCGACGTTCAGGCGATCGGCATCACGCCCCACATGCACACGATCGGCAAGGAGATGAAGGTGGTTGCCGAGTCGCCCGACGGTAAGACGATCCCTTTGATCTGGATCAAGGACTGGGACTTCAACTGGCAAGGCCAGTACCAGTACCGATCGCCGGTCACGCTCGCCAAGGGCTCGGTCATCAAGCTCGACGCCTATTACGACAACTCGGCGGAGAACCCCAGCAATCCCAGCAAGCCGCCCAGGCGTGTCCGATGGGGCGAACAGACCACCGACGAGATGTGCCTGCTGGCTGTCCAGGTGGTCACCGACAACCTGGCCGACCTCCGCAAGGTCCTCACGATGCGTGGCAACCGGCTCGGTGCGGTCCTCGTCGGGGGGGACGCGTCCGCGGGCGACCAAGCGGGTGGGCGTTTCCTGCGTGACGCTCGTGCCCGGCTCGAGGCCGACGGTTTCCCGATCCCCGAACGGTTCAAGGAACAACTCGGCCGCTTCGACACAAACAGCGACGGCAAACTCTCCGGCAAGGAGATCGACGCCATGCCCGAGGCGGTGCGCGATCGAGTCCGGCAGGCGATCCAAGACCGGCTGGGCGGAGGCGACGATTAGATTCGTAAGCGTGGCTTGCTCTTCCCAAGAGGCTGGAATCGCGATACGCCATTCAAGAAAAATGGCAGTGGCTCGTCCCGAACGGCCACCCGCGTGCAGTCTAAGGTATAATCGAACTTCGGAGCGGGCCGCGGCATTCACCGGATGGCGCGAGGGTTGTGAGACGAGCGGAAGCGTCCAGAGAGAGAGGTGGGCACCCATGAAGCCGATGAAGAACGGCGGCGGATGGGCTGCGATCAAGTACTCGCTGCGGATGGCGAACCGGGTTGGGTGGTGGCGGCTCTGGAAGGCGATGTCCGCCAAGAACGCCTGCAAGACGTGCGCTCTGGGCATGGGGGGCCAGAGCGGCGGCATGCGAAACGAGGCCGGCCACTGGCCGGAAGTGTGCAAGAAGTCGTTGCAGGCGATGGTCGCCGACATGCAGGGGGCCTTGCGTCCCGGCTTCTTCCGCACGGTCAGCCTGGATCAACTCAAGACCCTGACCCCGCGCGAGCTGGAGTGGAGCGGCCGGTTGACACAGCCGCTGTACGCCGGCCCGGTCGACACACACTTCCGGGCGATCCCCTGGGACGAGGCTCTGGCCCGCCTCGCCGACCGGCTGAAACGCCAGCGGCCGGACGAGAGCTTCTTCTACGCCAGCGGCCGGTCGTCGAACGAGGCCGGCTTCCTGCTGCAACTCTTCGCCCGCCTCTACGGCACGAACTACGTCAACAATTGCTCGTACTATTGCCACCAGGCCAGCGGGGTGGGCCTGGGGCGGGCGCTCGGCACCGGGACCGCCACGGTCACGCTCGAGGACGTCGAACACGCCAACCTGTTCTTCTTGATCGGCGGCAACCCGGCGTCCAACCACCCCCGCCTGCTGCGGACCTTGATGCAGATCCGGCGCAACGGCGGCCACGTCATCGTCATCAACCCGGTGAAAGAAGTTGGGCTGGTCAACTTTCGCGTGCCCTCCGACGTGCGCAGCCTGCTGTTCGGTTCCCGGATCGCCAGCCTGTACGTGCAGCCACACATCGGGGGCGACATCGCGCTCCTCACCGGCGTCGCCAAGCTGCTGATCGAGCGTAACCAGCTCGAAGCCGATTTCATCGCCGGCTCGACCGAGGGATTCGACGAGTTTCGCCGGCAGGTTGAGTCGACCGATTGGACCTCGATCGAGCACGCCGGCGGCGTGGGCCGGGCGACGGTCGAGCGGATCGCGGACTTGTACGCCACGGCGAGGAACGCCGTCTTCGGCTGGACGATGGGGATCACCCACCAGACGCATGGCGTGTCGAACGTGCGGATGATCGTCAACCTGGCCCTGCTGCGCGGCATGGCCGGCCGGCCGGGGGCGGGCCTGCTGCCGATTCGCGGGCATTCCAACGTCCAGGGCATCGGCTCGGTCGGGGTGGCGCCCGCCCTCAAGCAGGCGATCCTCGACCGGCTCGAAACCCTGCTGGGAGTGAAGCTGCCGGCACAGCCCGGCCTGGACACGATGGCCTGTATGCACGCGGCCGCGGAGGGACGGGTGAAGTCGGCCCTGTGCCTGGGCGGCAACCTCTACGGCTCCAACCCCGATGCAGCCTTTGCGGGCCGGGCGCTCAACAACCTCGAGCTCGTCACATACCTGAGCACGACGCTGAACACCGGCCACGTCTGGGGCCGCGGGCGGGAGACACTCGTCTTGCCGGTCCGTGCCCGCGACGAGGAAGGGCCGACCACGCAAGAATCCATGTTCAACTACGTCCGATTGAGCGACGGCGGTCCAGCCCGATACGAAGGCCCGAGGTCCGAGGTATCGATCATCGCCGAGCTGGGCGGGCGCGTCCTGGGCGACGGGTCGCCGGTGCGCTGGAATGAGATGCATGAGTGTTTGAATATTCGTCATCTGATCGCCAGGGCCGTGCCGGGCTTCGAGTCGCTGGCGACCATCGATCAGACCAGGCAGGAGTTTCAGATCCCGGGCCGGACGTTTCACGCCCGGCGATTCGCCACGCCGAACGGCAAAGCTCAGTTCGCCGCCGTTCCGATCCCGCCGCCGGCGGGCAGGCCGGACGAGCTCCGTCTCATGACGATCCGGTCCGAGGGCCAGTTCAACACGGTGGTTTATGAGGATGAGGACATCTACCGCGGCCAGGACCGGCGCGATGTGATCTTGATGAATGCCGAAGACCTGCAGCGCCGCGGTCTGGAGCCGGACCAGATGGTCTGCGTGCGAAGCGCGGCCGGGGTGATGCACGGTATCCACGCGCGGTCGTTTGACATCAAGGCCGGCAACGCGGCGATGTACTTCCCGGAAGCCAACGTCCTGGTGCCGGCGACGACCGATCCGGACTCGAAGACGCCGGCGTTCAAGTGCGTGCTCATCGCGCTCGAGCCGGAACCAGCTCGGTCAGGAAGCCTCGGACAGCCTCGGGAGGAAGCCGGCTCCGGTCGAGCATCGTCGAACCTCGTCCGCTCGTAGCCGGTCTCCTCCAGGCGCGCGGAAGGGCATCCGGGCTTCGCCTCACCGGGAGGTTCGGTTCCAGTTGGTCTTTTTCGAGTTGTCATCCGAGGCCGCAATGGGCTCTGAATCCACCCCTCTACTCCGTTCCGGACAGTTTCGACTCCGGGCGCTCCTGGCGGCCACGGCGGTTGCGGGCGTGCTGCTGGCGTTGGGACGATGGGCGGGATCCAATCGGGAGGCGCTCGAACTTGCGAGGGCATCCCCAGGCGCCCTCCCGACCGAGTGGGCCTTGGTGCTTGAAGCCATGGCCCTGGCTCTGATGATCGCGTTCGCCGCCGGCAGGCATCGACTCCGCTCGCTCTTCTTCTCCAAGGAGTCGATGACCCTGCTGGGGGGCGTCAGCATGCTCACCTCGGGCTTCTTCCGGTATATGTATGGGCCCTGGGCTGTCAATCTCAGCCTTTACGAATTCCTGACCTGGAATCTCTCGCTCTCCGGACTGCCAATGCTTCTGTCGGCCTCGCCGATGGTGTATGGGGCGATCACAGCGGCCCTGTCCACCACCGCGATCGTGGCTGAGCGTACCACCGTATGCCGCTGGCGATGGACCTTGGCCGCGCTGTTCCTGGGGATCGTGGCCCTTGCTGAGGTGGCGCTCCTCTGGTGGCCCGGCGCCTGGTGGCCAGACCTGTCGACATGGATAACAGCTCTCGTCATGAACTGCCTTGTGCTTGCATCTCTGGCGGCTACAGTGGGACTCGTGCGCGACGGCGACCGGAAGATTCGGCTGATGAACCTGTTCGTCGCGGCATTGATCATCCGGTACCTCATCCCGTCCGCCACCATCAACGGGGTGGCAATTCCTCTGTCGGATCTCCTCCGGTCGATGGGCCCGGGTTACTGGCTGCTTGCCTTGGGCGCCGTGCTGATCCTGATCAACTCGATCGCGCTGCTTTGGTCGACGAGAGGCACGCGAAGTCGTGGCTTCGAGCATCGTGCGCAAGACACACGGATGTAAAAGGAGTGGACAGCGATTGTTGAGGACCGTAAAAGAGGATTCGCTTCCTGCAAGCAGGTGACGTGTTTCTAACAACGACGGACCAGGGTTACAGGTCCCACGTAATGTCGACCGTTCCGCTTTATCCATTGCGATTCGAACCAATCCTGCGCCGGCTGATCTGGGGAGGCCGGCGGCTGGGGACGGTGCTGCACAAGCCGATCGGCGGCGCGGCGGATTATGCGGAGAGCTGGGAGATCTCGGACTATCGCGAACAGGTGAGCGTCGTCCAGCAAGGGAGCCTGGCCGGCACGACGATCCGCGAGTTGATTCGCGCGAGAGGGGAGGAGCTGCTCGGGCCGGCACTCGGTCCGCGCGACCAATTCCCGCTTCTGGTCAAGTTCATTGACGCGCATCAGGACCTTTCCGTCCAGGTTCATCCCGATGATGAAACGGGACGTCGATTAGCTGGGGACAACGGCAAGACCGAGACATGGGTGATCGTGGACGCCCAGCCGGCAAGCGCGATTTACGCCGGCTTGAAGCAGGGCGTCGGCCGACCTGAGTTTGCCGATGCGATCCGCGCGGGCGAGGTCGAGCGGCTGCTCCACCGTCTGGAGCCGAGGCCGGGCGACTGCATCTTGATCGAGTCCGGCACGGTGCACGCGATCGGCGCCGGCGTGTTGCTGGCCGAGATCCAGCAGACTTCGGACGCGACCTTCCGGGTTTATGACTGGGGACGACTGGGTCCCGACGGCAAGCCGCGGCCGCTCCATCTTCGTGAGGCTCTGGAGTCGATCGATTTCGAACGCGGGCCGGTCGAGCCGATCAAACCCGAGGCCGAACCGATCGCGGGCGGCGGCAGTCGCGAGAAGCTGTCGCGGTCGGCCTATTTTGATCTCGAGCGGCTCACATTGAGCCGGCCGACGGCCGTGGGACAACCCGACCGATTCACGATCCTCATGGGCCTCGAGGGCTGCTCGGATGTCCGGCACGGTGGGGAATGCGTCCGGCTCGAGTTCGGGCAGACGCTCCTGCTCCCCGCCTCCTTGGGGCCCTGTGAGATCGTCCCGCGCAATGACGCCCGGGTCCTGACCTGCGTGGTCCCCTGAGCCGGGAGCGGCGATCTCGGAATGCCTTCCGCGTGACGAAGAGGCCCCTGCGGACCGATCGCGATGAGACGAGGAGGATGCTGTGGCCGACGAAGCCTGTAACCTGGACCGCCGATCCCTGGCACGGCTCTTCCCCGGTTTGCGGCTGGTGGGGGCGCTTCGACTGGCGTTTGATTTGCGGAAGCTGATCATCGCGGCGCTGGGTCTGGCTCTGCTCCAACTGGGTTGGTCGCTGATCGACGGGCTGTTTCCCGCTTCGGCCGCCGTCACGCCCGACATGCACACGGCCGCCGCGCCGGTGGGCCTCGCGACCGGGGTCGTCTGGACGTGGGAGACGCTCGCCGCGCTCCACTCCCGTCTCTCGGAGCCCATCCGCCTGCTGACGACTCCGCTGTTTGCCCTGCTCGAGCCCCGGAGCAGTTGGGGAACGATGGTGCATGCGCTCCTGAGCTTGATGTGGCTGATGATCATCTGGTCGATCTGCGGGTGTGCGATCGCCCGGATCGCGATCGTGCAAGTCGCCAAGCTGCGGCAGACGGGGACTGGCGAGGCGCTGCGGTTTTCGCTCTGGTCTTGGAGCCACTTGATCGTGCCTTCTCTGTGCCCTTTGCTGGGTCTGGCGATTTGCGGCGCGTTCACCGGGGCATTCGGACTGCTTTACCGGCTGCCCGTGGCCGGCCCAGCGCTGGCGGGAGCGATTCTGGTAATCCCCCTTGCGGCGGGATTGATGATGATTCTGCTGGTGGCGGGCCTCGTCGCGGGCTGGCCCTTGATGCACGCCGCGGTGGCCGCCGGGGCCGAGGACGCGCTCGACGCCATGAGCCGGACATTCGGCTACTTGAACCAGCGGATCGGTCCGTTCCTGGCTTTGATGGTTTTCGTCTGGCTGGAAGGGATCATCGGATTACAGCTCGTGGATCTCTTGACCGGGGGTGTGATCCGCTTGACGCAGTGGGGGCTTGGCTTGACCGCGCCCGAGGGCCCCGTGGCGGCTTTGTTCGGCGGGGCGGGTGCGCCGGCGGGCCCGGTGGCCGCCGCGACTCACACCTTCTGGCTAGGGGTGGTTGGCCTGCTGGCTCATGGCTGGATTTACAGCTTTTTCTGGACCGCGGCGGCACTGCTCTATCTCTGGCTGCGGCACGACGTCGACGGCACGCCCTGGAGCGAGATCGAGACGGGTCGAATGGTTTTGTCGACCGAGGCCACCCCGATCGTCGCGGTGCCGGACACCAGCCCTTCGCCGAGTGCTGAGCCGGGACCTGAGTAAAAGTGGATAGAGGTCTGCTCGCAGCCGGGTTAGAATGAGGCAACGAGCCTCATTCGCAACGTTGCACGGAGTCACGTTCATGTCCACGATCACGACTCGTCCGCGACCATCATCGACGGCTCCCTCGGCCTCCCGAGCCCCTGTCGCCGTTCTTGGGGAGCAGCGGATCGTCATTCGGGGATTGAGCTGGGATCTTTACGATCGGCTGTCCGATGCGATCGGCGAGGGTCAGCATGTCCACCTGGCCTATGACGGGAAGGATCTGGAGATCATGTCCACCGGCCGGTTTCACGAGCATTACAAAGAGCTGCTCGGCCAACTCGTAACCACAGTCACGGCGACCTTGAAAATCCCTCGCGAGAAATTGGGCGAGACAACCTGGAAGCGTCCCGAAGTCGCGCGGGGTCTGGAAGCCGACCAGTGCTATTATTTCGCGCCGGAAAAAATGGCGGCTGACGCGGAGGCACGCGCTCGCCGGTCCAATCTCGTTGCCGACTATCCCAACCCTGACCTGGCGATCGAGGTCGATCTGTCCCAATCCCAGGTCGACCGTCCCGGCATTTACGCGGCACTTCAGGTCGCCGAGGTATGGCGATTCGACGGCGAGATGGTGACGATCGAGCAGCTCCGGCCCGACGGATCATACGCAGCGGCCGAGTCGAGCCGATTCATTCCGGTCCGGGCCGAGGATATTCGCCACTGGTTAATCGGCGAAGATTCCAGCGGTGGATTGGAATGGGAACGCCGCCTTGCCGCGTGGGCGCAGGGGTTGCGCCGCGAAGGGACCTGACGGCACGCCTTGGAGCGAGGTCGAGACGCCTGGAACCCAGACTTCTCGCTGATCACCGCTGGTGAAGGGGCGATCATTACATAAGCCTCGAAGCATGGACCCGGTTGAGGTTGAGCGCGGGCGGGGCGACTTCCGGCAGGGCGTCGCGAATGCCGCCGCGGAGCGCGTCGATCAAGTCTTCTTCGGGATGGCCATCGGCCGGCTCGTCGAGCCACTCGCCGCGGCGGCGCTTCCTGCAGTAGTTTCGGAACGCGTCCTTCAGGCGCGCGCACCGCGGGTGGATCAAGAGGTTGCCGGAGTCCAGGAGCAGCTCGATGGTGTCGAGTCCGTCCAGGACCAGGTGAAAGGGCCACCGGGCGAGGATTCGTGAGCCGAACACCCGTTGAGTGAGGAACTCGGGCGGCAGGTGGGCCTGGTTTGCGAAGGTGGTTTCGGTCGTCTGGACGGTGGACGCCTCGGTGAGGATGCGTCTCAAGACCGCGATGCGACGCGGCGTGGTGGTGATCAAGGCCTGGGGATTGGTGCCGGCCCGGAGCGCCAGCATGGCCAGGTCCCAGGTTGATTCGGCCCGCTGCCAGCAGGCGAGCTCGTCCGCCCAGATGGTGTCGACATTCAACCCGCGGGCGCGCTCGGGCTCCTCGCCGCTCAAGCAGATCGCCCGGGCG
>JBIOJM010000247.1:0-15448 GCA_044450785.1 Isosphaerales bacterium | reverse complement strand
CCGAAATAACTTCCCGACTTCGTATTTGTGTGCCACTGGCTATGCCAGTGTCCCCATGCTTGGGCGGGCACTGGCAGAGCCAGTGGCACCCGGAAAACCAGAGGAGCTTAATCGGGAAGTTATTTCCGACCTGTTCCTTAGCATGATCCTAGGCAATCTGCCTAGTGGCCTGTCAGTCTTCGATTTGAAGTCCCATCAGGGGCAAATGATGGCGCGTCATTCCACCGACGATGTGACCGACACGGAGCTGGCGATCCTCCAGGTGCTGTGGGATCTGGGTGAGGCGACGCGCCGGCAGATCACCGACGCACTCTACCCAGGCGGCGGCGAGGCGCATTATGCGACCGTGCAGAACCTGCTGGGCCGGCTGGAGCGGAAGGGGTTCGCCCGGCATGACCCGGGTGAGGGCGTGCTCGTGTTCGCGGCGACGATCGACCGCGAGGAGCTGATTCGCCGGCGCCTGCAGGGGCTGGCGGACAAGCTGTGTGGAGGCGCGGTCGCGCCCCTGGTGATGAACTTGATGCGCACGCAGCCGCTGTCGCCGGCGGAGGTCGAGCAGTTGTACGTCTTTCTCCGCGAGCAGAGACGGCGGCCGAAACCGCTGGGTTCGAGGTAATCGGAACCTTCCTCACCAGATCCTCACTCGTCGTTCAGGGGCCAGCCAGAGCTTGTCACCCTCCTTGACGCCAAAGGCGGCATAGAATTCGGGAAGGTTGCGCAGGACGCCGTTGCAGCGGAACTCCGGCGGCGAATGGGGATTGGTGGCCAACATCCGGGCGAGAAAGGCGTCGCGGGCCTTGCTCCGCCAGGCCAGTCCCCAGCCGAGAAAGAACCGCTGGTCGCCGGTCAGACCATCGATGACGGCGGCCTCCCGGCTCTCTAATGATTTTCGATAAGCCTTGTAGGCGATCGACAGCCCGCCCAGGTCGCCGATGTTCTCGCCGATCGTGAGCGCTCCGTTAACCTTTTGACCGGGCAACTGGGCCGGCTCGAACTCGTTGTATTGATCGATCAGCATCTTGGTCCGTGCCTCGAATTTCTTGCGGTCGGGGTCGGTCCACCAGTCGATCAAGTTGCCGTCGCCATCGGACTTCGAGCCCTGGTCGTCGAAGCCGTGGCCGATCTCATGGCCGATGACCGCGCCGATCGCGCCGTAGTTCACCGCGTCGTCGGCCTCCATGTCGAAGAACGGGGGCTGGAGGATCGCCGCCGGAAAGACGATCTCGTTCATCCCGGGATTGTAGTAGGCATTGACCGTCTGCGGTGTCATGCCCCATTCGGTACGGTCGACCGGCTTGCCGAGCTTGGCGAGGTTGCGCGCGACCTCGAACTCGCTCGTCCGGCGAACGTTGACGACGAGATCGCCCTGGACGAGCACGAGCTTGGAGTAGTCGCGCCACTTGTCGGTGTAGCCGATCTTCGGGTTGAACTTGGCGAGCTTTTCGAGCGCCCGCTTGCGGGTTTCGGGGGTCATCCACTCGAGAGCGGAGATATCCTCGCGATAGGCTTCGATGAGGTGGCCGACGAGCTCTTTCATGCGGGCCTTGGCGGCCGGCGGGAAGTGCTTGGCCACGTAAATCTTGCCGACCGCCTCGCCCATGCCCCGCTCGACGATCTCCACGCCGCGCTTCCAGCGCGGGCGGATCTCGGGAGTACCCGTCAGGGTCCGCTCGAAGAAGGCGAAGTTCTCGTCGACGAACGGCTTGCTCAAGAGAGGCGCCGCCGTGTGCAGCACCTGCCACTTCAGCCAGATCTTCCAGTCGTCGAGTGGGACCTGGTCGAGCATCTTGCTCATCGCTGTGAGATAGTCTGGCTGCCTGACGACGAGCTCCTCGATCGACGCGGAGCCGAAGGCCTGGAGCCAGCCGTTCCAGTCGAAGCCCGGCGCCAGCGCGCCCAGCGCCTTGCGGTCGACCTTGTTGTAGGTGAGGATTCGGTCGCGACTCTTGACTCGGTCCCAGTGGTGACTCGCGAGCCCGGTCTCGACCGCCATCACCCGCGCGGCCGCGGTCGTCGGATCCGGGATGCCCGCGAGCTTGAACATTTTTTCGAGATGGGCCAGATATTGCTCGCGGATCGGCTTGAACTTCGCCTCGCGATAGTACGATTCGTCGGGCAGGCTGATCCCCGCTTGGTTCAAATACACGATGTAGCGGTCCGATCGCCTGGCGTCGGTGTTGACGAACCCGCCGAAGAGCCCGGTGGCACCGTCGCGCTGGAGTGACGCCATGGCGCGTACGAACGCGCCCTTGCCGGTTACGGCATCGATCGCGGCGAAATCCACCTTGATCGGCCCGAGCCCGAGCCGGTCGGCGCGCGCCTGGTCCATGAAGCTGGCGTAGAGAACACCGATCCTACGGGCATCCGACCCATCAGGGCTGTCGGTCTTCGCGGCCGCCTCCTCGATGATCGCGCGGAGGTCGGACTCGCTCTTGTCTCTGAGCTGGAAGAACGAGCCGTAGACCGGGTGATCGGCCGGGATCTCCGTTCGCGTGATCCAGCCGCCGTTGACGTACCGGAAGAAGTCATCCTGGGGACGCACCGACCTATCAAAGCCGGAGCGATCAATACCCGAACGTCTGGCGACCGGGTCGGCCGCCCGAGACGAGTCGCCAAGGCAGGCCAAGCAGAGAGACGAGCTGAACACGAGTCGAATCCACGGTGATTTCATCACGAATCCCATCGCTTTCTGTCAGGGGATGAGCAAGAGGAAGGGAGGAACTTTCGCCGGGTCGTGCAGACGGAGCAGCCAGTAACCGATTCCCGCGAGACCCAGCATCAACGAAGGATTGGGGCCGCCGGAAGGGACGCCCGAGGGCCAGTCGCCCGAGGACGCGTGTCGATCAAGGAGAGCGTGAGCCAAGACGAAGGCTCGGCCCTGAGAGTCTGTTTTGTCCAGCAACTGGCTGGCAATCAAGACAACCTCGCCTAGCCCCGACAGGCCGTGGCAGAGGGTTGCATCAGACCTCGACTCTCCGAGATTCTGCTCGATCGCTTCCAGGGTCGTGGCGATCGCGACTCGGGCCATGGCGAGGTGGTCTTCCTGGCGATCCGGGTCAAGCATGCCTGCGCGCAGCCGGGACAGGGCAATTCCGGGGGCACCGTGGCACCAGGTACGAGCGAAGCGCGGGGGCTGGGAGGAGCGGCGCAGATCGGGCCAGTTGCCCTGCCGCGGATCGAATAGCGAGTCTTCGTAGGCGAATGCCCCGCGGGCGGTTTCCAGGAAGTCGGGCCGGCCGGTTGCCGCGTGCAGCTCGAAGAGAGCCAGGCCGATGCCGGCGGCGCCGTGGGACAGGCCGGTCAGCGGGACAGGCCCCACCCCGGGGCCCGACGCGGCCTCAGGCTCCCAGGCGCAAGCCGAGCCCTGGCGAAGAGCGGTCCGACAGAGCTCTTCTCCCAGGGTGATCGCCAGCTCGTGGCAACGCTCGAGCCCAGGAGCCCCGCCCAGCGAAAGGAGGGCGGGGATCGCCCCGGCGTTCCCACTGATCACATCGAGCAGGTGGGGCGAAGACGCTGCCTCGACAACGCGGTCGAGGATTGATCCCGCCTGCGAGTTGACCTCGTCGTGCCCGGTCAGGTCCTCCACTCTTTGGCCAGCATAAGCCACGCCGAGGTGGCCGCAGAAGAAGGAGAGCGGGGGGACCGGCTCGGTGGGAGACGAGCACTTGAGCTGATGGATCGAGCGCTCGATCGCCCCGAGCGCCGTCCGCTTGAACTCGGTGTCGCCGGTCACTGCGTGAAGTTGCGCCAGATACAGCGCGATGCCGGCGGAGCCGGCGTAGAGGTCGGGCCCGCACGCCGCCGCCGCCGGCGTGATCGGGCCTCCGAATTCCGATACCTCTGTCACTGACCGGCCCATCCAATTGCAAAGCCGGCCTCCGCGGTCCCAGTAGGCCGACCGACACAGCGCATGTCCGATGCGGGCGGCGGCCTCGAGCGGTGGGATTGGCGACGTGAGCGCCGAGCTGATCGTGGCTGCGGCTTCCGATCTCAGACCGTCGGAGAACGACCGAACGGCGGTTGCCGCGGGGAGCGACAGTTGGAGATCGTCGTCATCGTGCGAGCCGGGCCCGAGATGAGGTCGGAGCGGATCGAGGCCCTCCTCGAGATACGCCGACGCCAAGGCGGCGACGCGGGCGTCCCGGTCGATTTCGCCCAGAGCGAACGAACGCCACATGGCCTGTGCCGCAAGCTGGCATCGGTGTTGACCGAAGCTCAAGGAGTTGATTGGGTCCTCCGCGAACCCCAGCCCGTCAGCCAGCCGCCTGGTGAAAAGGGGCACTTCGGGGCGAAGCCCAGATCCGATTGTCGAGTGGATGCGGGCAAGGATTTCGCCGATCCGCGCGACGTATCGCCGGCGCGCATAGAGGACGCCGGCGTCAGCCCGATGATATGTGTTCGGGTCGCTGAGTACCTTGACACGAAAAGGGACCTGGGACGCGTTCAGGAGCGATGTGACCGCTGCCACGAACGGCACCGCGGCACCAGGCATCAGGTGCCAGTAGTAGCGGATCATCGGTTCGACCTCTCTTTCGCCATCGTCGGCTCGTTCCTCCTCGTCGCCGATCGCAACATAATAGCCCGGAATCAGGTGGCGCAGCTCCTTGGCAACGCTAACGCGCCACTTTCCGCCCGGCCGGATCGGACCGTCGGCGGTACGCAAACCCGTCGCCGAGACCCAGAACCCAACGCCGTCCTTGACCACGACGACCGTCCCATCCTCGTCGACACGGCGGACCGACCATCCCGGCTCCCAGGTGCCCCGTCCGGTGTTGGCAGCCGAGAGGGCGGCCATCAGGTCGCGCTGGGAAACGACATCGGCGCGAGGCTGACTTATCAAATCGGTGGGACGAAGGTAAAGCCGCTCGTATAAATCGCCTGCCAGCGCCGACATCAGCCCTGTCGGCTCGGCTCTTGGGGACGGGCCGGCCGGACCCGCGCCCGGAACTTCGTGCGGCTCACCGAGCAGAAGGTAGCGGGCCGGAGATTCGATCTCCACTGCGTCCAAGACCGTGAGCAGGTCGTCGTGGATTGGGATCATAGCACGGGCCAGCCGAGGGGAATGCCGTAGAGCTGGACCTGGCCGAGCTCGGGTTCGGCCAGCAGGTTCGCAGCGATTTGGAGCAGGACGACCGAGTGCCCGTCCAGGCGATCAGCCTCGTACGAAATCTCATAGACCGACTGGATGAGTCGGGCGGCCGAAAACGACACGGCCCGAAGCAGCAAGCCGTCCGCATCAGCGGGGCCCAGACCTGCCCCCGCTCGGTAGCCGGACCAAAGCGCGCGCATCGCACCCCGCAACGCCTCGAGCGGCACGCGCGCCTCCGCGATCATCTGCTCGACGGTCAGCTCGCCTGACACCGGCATCGAGCTGACCCAGAAGACCAGGAAGTCCTGCAGGGCCCCGGCCAGGTCCCAGGCCGGATCGCCGATCCGGACCGTCTCCCAATCCGCGATCCAGAGCTCGACGGGGGCGGTTTCCCGTTCCTGGCGCGGTGGCCGCACCAGGATGTTGTCGAGCTTGATGTCACCATGGATCACGGTTTCCGGGCGCCACTGCCGGGCCAGCCGGTCGAGGCGATCGCCCAGGCCCTCGTCCGTCTGAAGGATGCGCACCGTCTGGAAATTGGCAGCGCTCAAGCTTGCGAGCAGCGCCGGCCCTGGCTTGTGGAGCAGCATTGCCCAGGGCAAGGCTCGGGAGAGCCCGGCCAGTCGTGGATCTTGCATCCAGTCACTCAGGCTCAAAACCCGGTGGACCGTTCCCAGCGCATGTCCGAGCGCCCTCGCTGCCGGGACTGTCAGTCCCTGGTCGTTTCCAGCGTCCAATCGCGAGCCGAGGGATCCGGCGTCGGCGATCAATTCGAACACCAACACGGCTTCCGCAATGTCACTGAACAACAGCCGGGGGAGAATCCGTGTGATCGGCGCCACGGCTGGTTCCTCGCCGCAGAAACGGTGGAAGACCGCCTCACAGCGGAGTGTGTCAAAGCCCCCCTCCGCAGAATTGTCGGGCTGCTTGATCAGGAAGCCGGCGCCTCGGGGTCCCTCGACTTTCAGGTTTCGGTTGCGCCGCGCCGCGCTGCGGATCGTCAAGCTGCCGTCGATGATCCACGAGTTGTCGATCAGCCCGTGTTCTCTCAAGAAATCTGTTACGCAATCGACATTGAGCATCGCCGGATGCCTCGCAACGCGCGTGCAATCGACCCGGCTCGCAGACCTGGGACCGACGGTGTCTGTTGAGCTCGCCCGGGACCTCGTTCAACACTCTCACGATCGTGCGGATCATTCTGGCGCGCGCACTGGCCGGAACGCGCCAGGTATCTCATCATTGGCAGATTCCGCTCAACGATTGGCAGAGGTGGATCACCGAGATGATCACCGTGCACGGTAACTTGGTGACGGGTATCCCCGTCCCGATGCAGATTCTGCGAGGGGAGGCGAAATCGAGGTTTCCAGCCCCGTCTGAATGGGCCGACGCGATGGTACCCTTCAAGTACGATGCCTCCAGGGTGTAAATCAGGTCGAGCTTCGTGGACGGGTCGACGACGAGCTTCGTCGGCTTCGACTCGTTCGAGGGATCAGCCGGCTCGGCGTGGATGATCCCGCTCCTCGGGATCTCGAAGCAGGACCGAAACGCAAGATCCAGGTACAACCGAACAGATCCCTCCCGCTTCGATGGACCAAGATACCCCTCCAGCACGACTACGTCTGGAGCATTCTCCGAGTCCGGCATGAGCTTGGAGACCAGGGGATGGGGGGTGAGATCGACGTCTTGGCCGCCCGCCTTGGCCGAAGGCTTGTCCTTCTTCTTGACGGTGGGGTTATCCACAGCAGTCTCCTCGTCTCAACTCCGACCTTCGTCGTGAGGAAGACAGATCAAGGACTTAAAAATCGTTCGATCCATTGCCGATCAGAATATACATCGACGCCGTGGTCGTCGCAATCATCTGTTTCCGAAAGGATCCTATTGAGAGGTTGGTAATTGACGCGTACCCACTGGAGCAAAGGCTCTCTATCGGCCTCGAACCGGCACATCGCCCTAGGACGGTGATCAAGGAATCGTCCGGGCAGGGCGGAAACCGATGTCGGGCCTGCTTCCCTTCGGCTCGTACGAGGTTCGGTAGGCCGAGCGCAATCCGGGTGGAATCATGGCGTACGTCTCGCCTCGAAGGTTGCGCTTTTCGCCTGATACAACCTCTTTCGAAATGTCGTCGCGAATTGGTCTGTCGCGACTTTGCGGGGGTTCCGAAAGCCGATCGTGGCACCACTCGTATACGTTTCCCAGCATATCAAACAAACCCAGCTCGTTGGGCAGGAGCCTTCCACAGGAATGGGCGTGGAATCCCGACGTGAGGATATACCACTCATACTTCGCCAGCAGGTCCGGCGTGTTGCCGTAATAACGACTCGTCGCGGCACCCGCCCGGCACGCATACTCCCATTCCGCATCCGTCGGCAGCCGATACCCGCCCTTCGCGACGGCCTCGGCATCGACCCGCATCCCCTCCGCGTATTTGCCTTGATCGTTGGGTAGGTAGCACCTGGACAGGGGAGGCTGTTCTTGCTCGCCGAGCCAGTTGCAGTACTCAGCGCCCTCGAACCAGCTCACGTCGATCTGCGGACCATCGATGTCCGGGCTGTAGCCCTTACTGAATTCGTGGGGTTTCCCGCGTTTCGCTTTCGCAAACCTCTGGAACTCGTCAACGGTCACTTCTCGAGAGGCGATGGCGAAGCGGCGGGGGATGATCTGGCGGTGGAAGATCTCATCCTTCTGCCGTATGGTGTCGGACGGGGGCGAGCCCATGTCGAACTCGACTGGGCCGTCGACCTTCACCATCACAGGGCCGGCTGCACTCACGTACCAGCGTTTCCTGGCTTCCTCCCCGGCCCGCGGCAACCTGGGCTCGATCTTCGGTAGGCCTTCGTGTCCCCAGCGTTTGAGGACCAGTTCCGCGGCCGAGTGGACCCCGGCGTCGGGGTCGTTCCGGAAGAGGTCGATCAGAGTTGCAACCAGCTCTTCCCGCTCGGTTGAGCCCAGCGCCTCCGGTCGATAGGTGGCCAACGACAGGATCAGCCCTCGCCGCTTCGAGGTCGCCGGGTCGAAAAGGAAGGCGTTCTTCTTCCCTCGAACCGACTCGTCGTTGACCGGTCCAGTCCCGGAGATCTTGAGCAGCTCCTTGAGCTCATCGGCGAGGATCGCGGGCTCAATGCCGAGGGGGTAGAGTGCGTTGATGAACGCGCTCCTTGACCGCGGGTCGGGGCTGTACTGGAGCAGATGCCAGACCTCACTCGCCTCGCCGAGGCGCGCCAGGGCCACTGCCGCCCTCGCGCGGCGCGCGGCATGTTCATCCTTGGACTGCTCGCTCTCTTCCGCGTGCATCTGGTCCTTGATTGGGGTGTCTGTGCCCGTCCGTACACTAACGGGAGGCGGGCCAGACGGCGGGAACGTGATCGCCTGTCGCAGCTTGGGGATCGCAGCCAGGCGATTCCTCTGGATGATGGGAAAGAGAATGGAAAACGACTTGGGGTCGGCGTCCAGGAGCAGTTCGACCATCAGGGCCGGTTTGTCGCCGGCGTACTGGGACAGCAGGGTGGTCGCGAGCGTGTGCTCGACCTCGGGACGGGCTTTCTCCCGGTAGATCCTGGCGAGCGGGTCCGTGAGCGCGACTCGGATGTTGACCAGCTCTTCACGCCAACCTCTTACGTCCTCGATCTTCAGGACGATTGCTCCGGCGACCTTGTCGCCGACCTCGGCCCAACTTGGATTCGCCGGGTCGTAGTGTGCCAGGAGGCCGGCCACGGGGAGCAGGCGGTGGTCACCCGATCTGGCCGACCGCAGCTCGCTCCAGAGCCGGGAAGTCAATGAGTCCCGGTACGGTTTCAGGCTGGCCCGGAGCACGGCCGTCTCGGCTGGGTCGGCAGCGAGCAGGCGCCCGTACAGGTAATCGATCTGGCCCGGGTCGCCGGGGAGCAGAGCAAGGCTGTAGCCGAGCTGGGAACGGGAATCGTTCCCGTCCTGCGTCCGCAGGTCACGGAGCCGGCCTGAATAGATCCAGCGCGGGAATCCCGAGAGCTGGCTCAGGACCTCGGGGATCTTTTCGACCTCCGTCCTCGGGATCGAGACGAGCAGCTCGTTGGTCCTTGAGAAGACGTGGATCGCAACCGCCGCGCCGGTGAGCAAGGCGAGCCCGGCGAACAGGCCAACGAGCCTGGCCCCATGCAGCCGCGCCGCGCGCGTCATCATCCGCCGCTGCGCAAGGGTCCAATCCTTGCGCAGGGTCAAGATCCGGATCCTGAGCCACTCGCGGGCCGATGGCAAGTGAAGCCGCTCCGGCTTGGCGTTCCACAGGGCCGAGCGTTCCACCAGCAGGAGCTCCGCCCGTCCCCGGCGCGTCCCACGCTGTTTGCGCGTCAGCCAGTCGCGCAGAGAATGGACCAGGTAATCGTGCGTCAGTTGGTAATAGCGCCCGCCCGCCGCGACAGTCGCCGGCACGTCATCATCGATCGAGCTTTCAAGGTCGACCGGCGTGATCAGCCGGAGGTCGTTGTCGAGGATGCGGATCAGGTCACCGAACTCGCCGGGCCTCTCGGTGTATCCCGAGGTATCGCGCAGCTCTTCGATCGACCGCATCCGGCCTTTGAGATCGGCGTTCGTTTCGGGCAGCAGCGACTTCAAGACAGCCTGCGCCGCCTTCTGGTGGTAGCGGCACATCGGGGAGGACCGGCCGGAGCTGAAGGTCTCTTCGAGGAACTTCACGCCCACGCCCTCCATTCCGCCGACCTCCTTGATCGTCGCGGACGTCCAGGGTTTGCCCTTGACCATCTCGGCGAAGAGCGCCAGCCGAACCGGCACGACCTTGCCGTCCTGAGCCAGCGCGGCGACCGCCTGGTCGAGGAAAAGGTGCTGCTCCCTGGCGAGGTCGCCTCCCTCTGCCGGCAGGGCCTCGTACGCGCGCCCGAAGGCCTCGAGCACCTTTCGGGCGTGTCGTGGCTCGAAGAGGTCGACAGCCGCGATGTTCCGGTCCGGGACGAGATCGATCTCGAGGTCGCTCGTGAACCGGGTCGTCGCCATCCAGAAGTCGTCGCGCACCAGGCAGAGCGCTTGCAGATTCTCGCCGTCGCACTGTCGCAGCGCGGCGACCAGTTCGGTCCCCTCCTCGTGGCGCCGGGCAAATAGCCACTGCTCGAACTGGTCCAGGACAATGAGGACCTTGCTGCCCGGCCGGAGGTGGCGGCCGCGCCGGAGGGCCGAGAGTGACTCAACCAGGCCGCCGGTGGAGCTGAGTTGTGGAAACGCCTTCTGGATGCCGCGGAGCAGATGCGCTTCGGTCGTCGCCGCCGTCGCCTCGACGTAGACCTTGGTAATATTGAGCGACAAGAGTGGCAGCAGCCCCGCCTTGACCAGCGACGACTTTCCACAGCCCGACGGCCCGTAGATGATCCCGACGCGAAACGTGTCGTTCGGGTCCGCCGGCTCGATCCTCGCCTTCCAGAACCGCAGCCCGTCCGGGAGTCCGTCACGGTCCCGTGGGCCGGGCAAGAGCTCGAGGAAGAAGTCGGCGTCGTGTTTGTCAAAGGAGCAAAGCCCTTTCGGGATGATCCTGATCGGGTGCCCACTCAGCTCGGATGGCCCCGAGATGGTAGTGGGCGGTGGTTCCTCTCGCGCTGTCGTCGTCAATGTCACGGCACCCAGCGACAAAGCCTGCGACGAACTCCCGGCTCCGGTCGCCTTCAGGAAGTGGCGCAGGTCCTCGGCCATGTCGCGCGCGTTCGAGTATCGCTCGGACGCCCGCTTCGAAAGCGCTTTCATGCAGATCCGCTCGAGCTCCCTGGGAATCGTGTCGTCGATTTGACGGGGCGGCCGGGGTTCGGCGCTCTTGATCTGCTGCAGGATGTTCTGGAGCGAGTCCCCCCGGAACGGTCGGCGGCACGTCAGCATTTCGTAGAAGACGATTCCCAGGCTGAAAATGTCCGAGCGGCCGTCGACCAGATGTCCTTCGCCCCGTGCCTGCTCGGGGCTTGTGTAGGCCGCCGTCCCGACGAAACGGGCACCTCGACCGAAGTTCTCGTCCTTGAGCGCCAGGCCGAAGTCGGCCAAGAACGGGACGCCGGCGGCGTCGATCAGGATGTTCGCGGGTTTGATGTCACGGTGAAACAGGTCCTGGGTATGGGCGTAATGCAAAGCCTCGCAGAGGACGGCGACCAGCTCGGCCGATTGGGAAAACGCAGGCCGCCCGCGAGCGAGCCTCGCGGCCAGGTCGCCACCATCAAGATATTTGGAAACGACATAGCACCGGCCGTCTTCGGTGTGGCCCACGTCGTAGACCGGCACGATGTTCGGGTGCGAGAGCCTGGCGAGGACGCGCGCCTCGTTCAAGTAAGCCTCCAAATCCACGAACTCGGCGGCCCGATGGGTGACCGGCACCTTGATGGCGACAAGGCGGTCGAGCTCAGCGTCGTGCGCCAGGTAAACTCGCCCGAAAGCGCCTTCACCGAGGACTCGACTCACCCGGTATCGACCGATGAACTCGGGATCGACTTGGGTTGGAGTCGTGACCAATCGCTCTTCCTGGGGCTCGGTGACCGGTGGGGTTCGGGCCCTCGCCGGCTGCACCAGTTCGTCATCCTGCCCGGCCGCTGCGACTTCCGCCGCCGGTTCGGTCGACAGTCCCAAGAACGAGTGGAGCCGCTTCCGCTGGTTGATCCGGTCACGCAGGGCTTCCAGCAAGGCGGGATCATGGACGCAGAGCGACTCCGGAGACGGGTCCTCGTGTCGAAAGTAACGTTCCTCCCATTTCCGTAGGAGGTCGACGAGCCGGTCATCTTCCGAGTTGTCGACGGCCGTCCCGTCGCGGTCCTTGTCCGCGGCGCCGGCCCCCGGCAGGGCGGCGGGCTCTGAGTCCGGGTTGTGGTTCTCCATCGGACGCTCCACTTTCTCGTTCCAGTCGCGGCCTTCCATCGTAATGACCGGACTCCTCTCCCTCAACATTCTTGGTTTTATTAATGGAGATTGTCGAGAAGGCAAACTTCTCGGGACGGATTGGTTATACGCCTGGGTGAAGAGCTGGCCTGGTTTCTCTGACATATCACATCATGACAACCGTCAAACTCTGTTGTGGGATTCTTGCCCTATTCAGCCCATTTGTGTGGCAGAGTTGTGTGCTCCATTTTCCCATTACTTCCGGAGGGTGGACTGATGAGACGCTTTGTTTTCTTGGCCTCCGTGGGCCTTGGCTTGTCCTGTTTCGCGGGTTGCCATCACTGGCGTGAAAAGCACTTCACTCGCGCTTCCTATAATTGCTGCGAACCATGCGGTTGTGCCGAGTCGTATGCCGGCCCTTACGACGGCATGCCCATTGCGACGGCTCAGAGCTTTCCCATGGCACCCGGCAAGGTGATACCTGGATCGTCGGGCGCAGTGGTCTCCAGCCCCCAGCACTGAACGAATAGCCCCGGCAGGTGAAGGAGAGTCGATCGGTTGGGCGGTCGCCTTCCAGGACCTCCATCTCGGACGCGCTCAGACTTCCGCTGCGGGCCCTTCGTCCCGGGTCGATTCGCGCTCCTGTTCCGACGAGTTCGTGAGGGTGGCGTGCTTGTCGGGCAGCCAGAAGGCGCAAATCAACGAGACGATTGCCAGCAGCGTGACTAGAAGATAGACATCGCGGAGGGTCAGACCCAGGCTCGTCTGGACGAGTCGGAGGTGGTCGTGGCTCAGATACTTGTGGGTCTCAGGCCGGAGCGCGGCAGTGACGTCGATCGCGGTCGATCCCGAGCGAGCCAGTCGATGCATCAGCTCCCAGCCGAGTAGGCCACCGAGTACTCCGACACCGGTCGCGCCGCCGATCAGGCGGAGGAAGACGGCCGCTCCGGTCGCGACGCCGCGCTGGCCCCAATTCACCGCGTGTTGCACGGCCAGGATGAAGCTGAGCGACGTCGGGCCCATCCCCATGCCGATGACCGCGAGCGCCACCATGAAGCAAGTCCAGGCCCATTCCGGAAAGGACGCACCCGTCACCAGAGACAGGCAACCCACGGCGACCAGGATCGAGCCGGTGAGCCCGCACGAGCGGAACCCGTAGCGAACGACGGCCCTGGCGGCCAGAGCCCCGCTGGCCGACCATGCCAGGAAAAGTGGGATCAGCGCGAGGCCGGCCCGAGTCGCGTCGCCTCCTTGCGCGCCCTGGACATGGAGCGGCACATACGTCTCGATTCCGAACAAGATGCCGCCGAAGGCGAGGCTTGCCAGCAGCGATGCGGCGATGACAGGCCGCGTGATCAAGGACATCGGCAGGATCGGGTCGGCCGCGATGCGCTCGCGGATGACAAAGAGGACGAGCAAGGCGGCCGAGCCCGAAAGCAGGAGGAGGTTGAAAGCCCAGCTCCGCCTGGAACCGTCGAGAACGACCCACAGGAACGCGAGCACGCCCGCCGTCAACAGAGCCGCGCCGGCCCAATCGATCGGCGCCACCTGCCGATGCACGATCGGCTCGGAGACGTAGAGAATCAGCATCAGGATCGCCGCCGCGGCGAACGGCACGCAGATCAGGAAGACCCAGCGCCAGCCGATGTAGTCGGTCAGATAACCGCCGATCAGCGGTCCCGCCACGCTCGAGAGGCCCCAGACCGCGCTGAATAGCGCCTGGACCTGAGCCCGCTCCCGGAGCGTGAACAAGTCACCCAGCATCGTCAGCACAATCGGCGAGACCGCTCCGGCCCCCAGGCCCTGGATCGTCCGCGTTGCGATCAACTGGCCCATGCTCATCGACGTCCCCGAGAGCATCGATCCCAGGCTGAAGAGCACCAGTCCAAAAATCAGCACGGGCTTGCGTCCAAACAGATCGGCCAGTTTCCCATAGATCGGCACGCTGACGGTGGCCGCCAGCAGATACGCTGAGATAACCCAGGGATAGATGTCGAAGCCCTTGAGTTTGGCGATGATCGTGGGCATGGCCGGCGAAACGATGAGCTGTTCCACGGCCGCCACCATCATGGCCACCAAGAGCGCGACCGTGACCTTGCGGCGGCCAGCAATCGCTGACCGGCCTGGCGATCGGGTGTCTCCGTTTTTGTCCGCCTCGCCATCTTGACTCGCGTTCTCCATCGGCCTTTCATCCCTTCATTGAATTCGTCGGTACCGCGCGAATGGTGTAGCATTGTACCGAAGTCGCCAGTTCGGACACGAACGGGATGAACCTGGCTCGCTTCCGTGGGCAGAGTCTCGAAAAACGGCCGGCACTGGCGTATCGTGGAGCGATCGGTCATCGTTCTGGGTCACGAACCCCTGGCAACCGGGAGGAACGCGCGATGAGTCGAACGACGCAACCGCACAACCAGCCAGCACGGAGCAATCGCCGGGGGATGCTCACGCACACCGCCGGCCTGGCCATGCTCGGAATGACCGCGCTGGGCGAGAAACTGAGGGCGCAGGATTCTCAATCCGGGGAGCGAACAGTGAAGAACGGTCGGATCAAGCAATCCATCGTGTACTGGTGTTTCGAGAAGCATTGGGACATGGAGCAGGCGGCCAGGGTCGCCAATCAGCTTGGCTGCGAGAGCATCGAGCTGGTCGCCCCCAAGTTCTTTCCGGTCCTGAAGCGGCACCTGCTGAAATGCGCCATCGGAACGGTCGACATGAGCCCCGACCCGCCGTTCGTCCGGGGCTTCAACAACCCGAAGTACAAAGACCAGGTGCAGAAGGCGACCCGGGACGCGATCGACGCCTGCGCCGACTTCGGGTGCAAGAACGTGATCTGCTTCACGGGCATGCGTGAGGGGATCCCCGACGACATCGGAGCCGACCATTGCGTCCAGAGCTTCAAGCAGGTCGTCGGCCAGGCCGAAAAGAAGGGCGTGACGCTCTGCCTGGAGATGCTCAACTCGCGCGTCAGCTCGCATCCGATGAAGGGACATCCCGGCTACCAGGGCGACCATACGGAATACTGCGTCGACATCATCAAGCGGGTGGGCTCTCCCAGCTTGAAACTCTTGTTCGACATCTATCACGTGCAGATCATGGATGGCGACATCATCAGCCGGCTGCGCCAGCACCGCGACTTGATCGGCCATATCCACACCGCGGGCAACCCGGGCCGCGGCGAGCTCGACGACAAACAGGAGATCAACTATCGGCCGATCATGGAAGCCCTGCTCGAAATCGGCTATCGCGGCCACGTGGGCCAGGAGTTCATCCCCACCCGGGACCCGCTCGAGGGATTGCGACAAGCCGTGGCCCTCTGCGACGTGTGAGGGACCCAACCACGAATCAGGAGAAGACTTGAACCACGGATAACACGGATGACACGGATGAGAGAATCAAATTCGTTTTTTTGAGACTTCTCGCTCATCACCACCCGGTCGAGGGGAAAGGCCTACACTCCCCATGAACTCTCCCCGCTGGAGCACTCGAGGAGGCGCAAACTTCCCCCAGGCCCCCGGCATTTCTCATGGT
>JBIOJM010000246.1:0-15475 GCA_044450785.1 Isosphaerales bacterium | reverse complement strand
TGGCCTTGGATGTCCAGGTCCAGCTTGAAAGCCCTTGGCTTGCCTGTCGATGGATGTCCAGTACGACGGTCGTACTGAACGCCTGTCAGGCTCGTAACGATTCGGGTTCACTAACTCCCAGTTTTACGGGTTTGGTGACAGTATTCGCCGGCGTGGCGCTCAAACAGTGGAATCCATTTCCCCTTTTCCCAGGAGTTTCCGCACGTGCTTGGCGAGGATGTCGATCTCGATGTTGACGCGATCGCCCGGCCGGGTGATGCCCAGGGTGGTGACGGCCAGGGTGTGGGGGATGAGCATGACCGAGAACGCGTCGGGCCAGACGTCGACCAGGGTCAGGCTGACGCCGTCGATGGCGATCGAGCCTTTGGAGACCAAGAGAGCGGTCCAGCTCGAGTCGATCCCGAAGGAAAGGAATTCCCACTCGCCCTCCTGGCGGCGCTGGCGGAGCACGGCGGTCGTGTCGATATGACCCTGGACAAAATGGCCACCCAGGCGGTCGCCAACTTTCAACGCTCGCTCGAGATTGACCCGATCGCCGGCCTTCTTGTCCCCCAGGTTGGTGCGGGCCAAGGTTTCCGGACCCACCTGGACCTCGAATCGTGCTTGGGCGACAGCGGCGATCGTGAGGCAGCAGCCGTTCACGGCCACGCTCTCGCCGAGTTTAAGCGGTTCGCCGGTGGACAAGCCGGGCCAGACGATCGCCAGACGGCGGCCAGCGTGCTCCTCGGCGACCCGTTCGACCAGGCCCAGCCCTTCAATCAATCCGGTGAACACGCCCAGACTCTCCCTTTGTCGAGTCGGTCCCGCGGGCGGCCTACGGCTACCGACCTTGGAAGGTAGACAACCAAGGACCACCGACTTCAGCCCCCATTTGCCCTGGTCTATGGTAGCACGGTATGAAACCGGTTAGAATCCGAGGTCAGGCCACGCGGCATGGCCGCGCGATCCATCTCGACTCGTTGCGGTTGCTGATCTTGTTCGGAAGGATTTGATGCGTTGATCTGGACATTGGCACCGGGGAGACCGACGTCATGCGAAAGCCTGTAAATCGCCGCGATTTCTTGGCCCAGACGGCCATTTCCGCGACCGCCGTGCTGGCTGCGACTACGACCACCAAAGCGCATGCTTTCCCGGGGCGTGCGGCCCGGGATCGATCGCTGCTCCCCAAGAGCCCGACCGACCTGGTCACGCTGGGCAAGACCGGCATCCACGTCTCATTAGTCGGGATGGGCACCGGAAGCATCGGCAGCGGCCAGGCCAGCAACCAGACCCGGCTGGGGGTGAAGGAGTTCACCCGCGTGGTCCGCCACGCGTTTGACCATGGCGTCCGTTTCTTCGACGTCGCCGATCAATACGGCTCGCACGTCTATCTCCGGGAGGCGTTGAAGGGGGTACCTCGCGAGCAATACGTGATCCAGACCAAGACGCACGCGACCAATGTCCCCGACGCCAGGAGCCACCTGGAACGGTACCGCCTCGAGCTGGGTGTCGAGTACATCGACATCGTTCTCCTGCACTGCATGCAGAAGACGGGCTGGCCGCACGAGAACCAGGGATCGATGGAATACCTGGTGAAGGCCAAGGAAGAGAAGATTATTCGTGCCCACGGCACGAGCTGCCACGGCATGGACCCCTTGCGCACCTCGGCCAGGGATCCCTTCGTCGAGGTCGACCTGGCGCGGGTCAATCCCGAGGGGCTGATCATGGACGATCGGAAGCCGGACGAGGTCGCGTCGGTCTTGGAGGAGATGCACAACGCCGGCAAGGGGATCGTCGGTATGAAGATCCTGGGCGAGGGCCGGATCAATACGCCCGCGCGGAAGGACGCCTCGCTCCGCTACGTGCTCGGCCTGGGCACTGTCGACGCATTCATCATCGGTTTCCAGGCGACGGAGCAGATCGACGACATCCTCAAGCGAACCGCCGATGCGATTGCTTTCCTTTCTCACTGAGTCAGCTCGGGCGGTTCGTCCTGCTGGTACTCAATCTCGCGACAGGTCGTGCATTCTCGTCCATGCTCACCTCCCATCGCGCCGACGTAGCGCGCGACTCGGGGCGTGAAATAAATCACGGCTGCGATCACTCCGATCATCGCCAACCAGACTAGCGTGTCTCCAACCTGTCGCATGACGAATCGCCTCCTCCATGCAAATTCGTTGCCGCTTTCTTTCGAATCCCTGGCTTCAGGCTCCCTGAAGGCCGAGTTGCGTTGCTCTGAAGGAACAATAGAAGATTTTTCGAAATCTGTCTGCCTCAAAAGGCCCTCTACTAAGATGAAACGCCTCACTCCAGAAATGTGACTCATCGATCGCGGAGAATCAACGGAGGGAACATCGTGGCTTACGGCGGACTTTCAACTGGCGGAGGCTTGTGCGACTTCCATTGGAACTATACAATTCGTTGTTGTCTCAGGTCTTTGCGATCTCGGCCCGGGAGATTCGAATTCCGGGCTCGAGCATGTCTACAGAAAGGTCGCAAGTCTCGCGGCGCACTGGAACGTGGGGCTCGATGGTCGCGGATTGCGTCGGAGTCTGATCGACCCCTCGATGTTTGACCAGGTACACGGTTGCGGACGTGGAGTTCCACCGATGAAATCCAGGCAAAGAGGCGGTTTCACACTCATCGAGCTGCTCGTAGTCATCGCCATCATCGGCGTGCTGATCGCCTTGCTCCTGCCCGCCGTCCAGGCGGCGCGCGAGGCAGGCCGGCGGACGCAGTGCATCAACAACCTCAAGCAGATTGGACTGGCGGTCCATCAGTACCATCTCGCTCGCAACTGCTTCCCGCCGGGGCAGCTTCTCTACTTCAACTGGCTCGATATATCGGCACTGGTCCACTTGCTGCCGTACATCGAGCAGCAAAACCTCTATAACGCTTTCAACGTGGCGGACGTCTATCCGATCAACGGCATGGGACCTGTTTTGCCGTCGTATCCGCCCAACACGACCGTGGCCCGGTTCCAGGTCTCGGGCTTCCTTTGCCCCTCGGATACCAGCCGGCTCATCAACCCGGAAGGTCACAGTAACTATTGCGGCAACAGCGGGTCATCACCCCAGTCGACGGAGATTGTTTGCAAGCAGAATGGACCGTTCATGGCGGCCGCGCCCAACGCCGGTTACAACGGATGCAGGGTCTTCCAGTTCAGGAACATCACAGATGGGATGAGCACGACGGCTTGCTTCAGCGAAAAGGTGCTGGGGATCGGATTAGGGAACCAGCCAGATCCCGGCATACCGACGTCGTCTGATCTCCAGGTTGGGACGCCCGCGGACGTGACCGACGGGGCCGCCTACTATCAACTGTGTCGAGCTGCCAATCCAAACTCCACGCCGCTTGCGTTCGCCGACGGACAGGCGTCCGGAATGTACTGGACGTTCGGATATGCCGTCGACACGCGCTACACCCACATCATGCCGCCGAACACACAGAGCTGCGAGGTGGGAGGCCCTTGGTTTGGACAGCGCGGCGCGATCACCGCGAGCAGCCGGCATTCGGGCCAGGTGAACGTGCTCTTCTGCGACGGTGCGGTCAAGGGGATCAAAAACTCGATTGATCCTGTCACCTGGCAGGCTTTCGGGACGATGGCAGGCAAAGAGGTCATCTCGGACGATTACTGAGCGGCGGTCCTATTCGTCAGAAGGATGACACGCATGACCCTTCGTCGTGGTCGTCGCCCCGGCGCGAGCGCGGCTGTGCTCGCGGTGCTTTGCGGCCTGACGGCCTGCGGTTGCGGTTCAGGTGCGCCGTATGCCGAGTCGTCGCTGACCGAGGCCACTGTAAGTGGACGGGTCACATTACAGGGCAAGCCGGCCACCAAGGGGCAGGTCATCTTCGATCCCGCGAACGTCAAACGGCGCACGGAGCCGGCTCGCACAGCCGATATCCGCAAGGATGGTACGTACGAGGTGACGACTTTGATCGGAGCGAACCGGGTGACCGTCGCGATCCCTGGTCGTGTCACGAAAACGGGTTCGCCCTACGTACAGCAGATATGCGACGTGCAACCCGGGAGTAATACGCTCGATATTCCGATACCCTGAACAGCGAGAGAGAGCGTTTGAACCGACACCAGGCGCAACCCGGAGCGTGCATCCTTTGCCAGCGCGTCGGAGCCAGATCAACGGTACACCCTCGGGACTTTTTCTCATGAAACGATCGGTCGATCGGCGGACTTTCCTGCGCATCGTCGCCTCCGTGATTCTCGTGACAGGAAACATCGGCTCGAGCGAGGGGGGCGAGATCAAGCTCGACGGCCGCACGTTCATCGTCCCCGAGGGATTCACGATCGAGCGGATCGCCGGGGCGCCGCTGGTCGATCGCCCGATCACCGCCGCCTTCGACGATCGAGGCCGCTTGTACGTCGCTGATTCCTCCGGCTCCAACGACAACGTGAAGAAGCAACTGGCGGAAAAACCGCACCGGATCGTGAGACTGGAAGACAGCGACGGCGACGGAAAATTCGACAGGAAGACCGTATTCGCCGACAAGATGATGTTCCCTGAAGGGACGATGTGGCACGGTGGCTCGCTTTACGTCGCGGCGCCGCCCTCCATCTGGAAGCTGACCGATCAAGACGGCGACGGCGTGGCCGAGCAGCGGGTGGAGTGGTTCCAGGGCAAGACGCTCACCGGCTGCGCCAATGACCTGCACGGGCCCTACCCAGGTCCAGACGGCTGGATTTACTGGTGCAAAGGGGCATTTGCCCAGCAGACTTATCCGCGGCCGGGCAAGTCGCCGTTCGTCACCCGAGCGGCTCACATCTTCCGCTGCCGGCCGGATGGAACCGGTATCGAGCCGGTCATGACAGGCGGAATGGACAACCCAGTCGACGTCGTGTTCACCCCCGGCGGCGAGCGGATTTTCACGACCACGTTCTTTGTGCACCCCGGGGGCGGCCAGCGCGACGGCCTGGTCCATGCGATCTACGGAGGCATCTACGGCAAGACCCACGACCCGATCTTCGAGCCGGCCCACAAGTGGACTGGGCCCGACGTCATGCCGGTGCTCCTGCACATGGGGCCGGCCGCCCCGTGCGGGCTGACCCGCTACGAGTCGAACGCCTTCGGCAACACGTACAAGGACAATGTATTCGCCTGCTACTTCAACCTGCACAAGGTCAGCCGGCATATCCTCACGCCCCAGGGGGCCACCTTCTCTGCCAAGGACGAGGACTTCGTGGTCAGCCCCGACCTTGATTTCCATCCGACCGACGTGCTTGAAGATGCCGACGGCAGCCTGGTCGTGGTCGACACCGGCGGCTGGTACAAGCTATGCTGCCCGACCTCTCAGCTCCATAAGCCCGACGTGCTGGGGGGCATCTATCGAGTCAGGCGCCAGGGCATGCCCAACGTCGACGACCCATGGGGGAACACGCTCTGGGCGCCGGCAAGAGATCTCGAGACCCCCGTTGGATTCGAGGACTCGATCAAGCTGCTCGGCGACTCGCGGCCGGCCGTGCAACGGAGAGCGATCGAGGCCCTCGCCCGGTCCGGGCGCAACGAGGGAGTGCTCCCTCGGCTTCGCGAGGCCGCCTTGAAGGATCAATCGCCCGTTTTGCGGCGCAACGCCGTCTGGGCACTGGCCCGGGTCGACCACTCCGGCGCCAGGGAGCTGGTCCGCTCTTTCCTGTCGGATTCCGACGAGACGGTCCGCCAGGCGGCGATTCATACCGCGAGCCTCTGGCGCGACCAAGAAGCCGTGCCGCGATTGATCGAGCTGCTGTCGGCCCCCTCGATGCACAACCGCCGCGCCGCCGCCGAGGCATTGGGGCGCACCGGTGACAAGGCAGCCGTGCCTGCGCTGCTCGAGGCGGCCGGCCGGCCGGCCGATCGCGTACTCGAACATTCGGTCACCTATGCATTGATCGAGATCGCCGCTCCCAGTGAGACGGCGGCCGGCTTGCGCAGCCAGAATACTGGCGTGCTCCGGGCGGCGATGGTCGCGCTGGACCAGATGGACGGCGGCGGCCTCGACCCCCAATTCGTCGCGGGGCTGCTGACTGCCAAAGAACCCGTGCTCCAGGAGACAGCGTCGTGGATCGTCGGCCGGCATCGCGAGTGGGCTGACGCCCTGGCCGGCGTCCTCGGTGAACGGCTGGTTCGAACCGACCTCACGACCGCCGGGCGAACCGAGCTGGAGCGTCAACTGGGCCGCTTCGCGCAGGCGGCGCCCATCCAGGAGCTTCTGGCCGCTCGTTTGCGTGACGCCTCGGCCCCGCGGGCCGTGCGCCAGAGCAGCCTGCACGCCATAGCCCAGTCGGGGCTCAGCGAAAAGCAAGTGCCGGCCAAGTGGATCACGGCCCTGGCGAGCCTGCTCGACGGCGACCGAGCGAACGCCGAGCTGATCCCGCTGACCGTGGCGACCGTGCGCGCCATGCCGTTGAAGCGAGACGCGGCCGGTGAGCTCCCCGCGCGCTTGCTTCGGATCGCTGACGACGGCACGAATTCGGACGAGCTCCGGCTCAGTGCACTGGCCGCGGTGCCCGGTGGACTGGCCAGTGTTAACGATCGCATTTTCACGTTGTTGATCAAGAAACTCGAGGGCGAGCAGACGGTGGCGACACGGACGACCGCGGCCGATGTGCTGGCCCGGGCCAAGCTGTCCCATCTTCAGCTTGCCCGCCTGGCCGATGCGCTTCGGACCGCGGGACCGGTGGAAGTCGACCGCCTCCTGTCCGCCTTCGAGCAATCGACCGACGAATCGCTCGGCCTCAAGCTGGTCAAGGCGCTGGCCGAGTCGTCGGGCTTCTCGAGCCTGCGAGCCGACGCGCTCAAGGCCCACCTGGCGAAATACGGCCCAGTGGTCCAGAAGCAGGCGGAGGCACTTTTCGCCAGGCTCAATGTGGATGCGGCCAAGCAGAAATCCCGGCTCGAACAGCTCATGACCATCCTCAGAGCGGGGGACGTCCGCCGCGGTCAGCTCGTCTTCCACAGCGAAAAGGCGGCCTGCTTCTCCTGTCATGCCATTGGCTACCGAGGGGGAAACGTGGGCCCCGACCTCACGAAGATCGGCGCGATCCGGGCCGAGAGCGAACTGCTGGAGGCCATCGTGTTTCCCAGCGCCAGCCTGGTGCGCAGCTTCGAGCCGGTCGCGGTGGCCACCCGCGACGGCAAGGTCTACAACGGCCTCTTGCGGGGCGAAACGGCCGATGAGCTGCTGCTGGCCACCGGCGTCAATCAGGAGGCGCGGATCGCTCGCCGCGAGATCGAGGAGATCCGTCCCAGCGCCGTCTCGATCATGCCCGCGGGCCTCGACCAGCAACTGACTCACCAGGAACTGGCCGATCTGGTCGCGTTTCTCAAGGAATGCAAGTAGTTGTGACGAGCGACTGCTGCATGGTCACGAGCGGCGGGTTTAACGCCAATACCGTTGAATTAGCGTCAATTACTGGGGGGACAAGGAATTGCGATTCCTCGTTCCCACGCTCCGCGTGGGGACGCACGTCTTGGACGCTCTGCGTCCGCTCGATCGGCGAAGCCTCGGTTCTGGTCCGACGACGCGGAGCGTCTGGGAGAGCGTTCCCACGCGGAGCGTGGGAACGAGAACAGATCCTTTGCTGTCTTCGATTTATCACTGATTCGACGGTATTGGGTTTAACGCATGATCCGCTCGCCCACAGCTGTATTGAGGGCCAGCATGCTGCGCTGATGACGGATCCGCGCGTTGACATATTGGAAAATCCGATCGTTGTATTTGCTCTGGAACTCGACATAGTCAGTAATCGACGCCTCTCCTGCCCTCCATTGTCGATATCTGTTATCACGTGTCGTCCGCGCGTTGGGTATGATTTCTTTGAGGAAGCGGTCGACGGTGGCGCGCGACTGCTCGTACTCCAGCCGCGCCTGGCGGACCTCAAGGATCACGTTGCGCTCGATCTGGGCGAGTTCCGTCCGTGTCTGGCCCACGTTGATCGTCGCCCGATCGAGCGCCCCCCGGTTGCGGATGGCGGTCGGCAAGCTGACGAGCATGCTCAGGCTTCGTGCGGGAGCATTCCCCGGTTGCCTCATTCCCACCAACTCCATGCGGTCCGGCAACGGGCGCACGGTGATTTGGTTGAACGGCTCGACCAGGGCCTTCAACCAGTCCAGTTGAGCGCGGTGAAGCCCGAGACGATAGGCACGCAAGTCGGGGCGGTGAGTCAAGGCGATGCGGATCAACTCCTCCACGGGAGGAACGGCCGGAGATCGGACCGTCGGACTGTCCAGATCCATGCGCACCTTGAGTCGATCGACCTCGGCATCGGGGAGGTTGAGCAGGTTGGCCAGGACCAGCTTAGCCTTGTGGAGTGCGGTTTTCGCCTCCTCAAGGCTGGACGCGCCGAGCTCACACTCGGTTTTAGTCGATGCGACGTCGACATTCGAGACCTGCGCGGCCTTTTGTAGGGACTGAGCCACCCGTAACAAGCTCTCCACCCCACGGAGAGCCACTTCGGCAAATCTGACCGACATCTGCGCCTCCTGAACGTTGACGAACGCAGTATAGAGATTGTCGACCCGTGTTCGAATGGCGTCCTGGTATTGCGCCTCGATCACTCGCCTGGCTGCGCGAGCCACGAGGGTCTGGATCCAGCGATTGAGGATCAGCTCGCGAGGCTGAATGTGCCACGTCTTGATTCCATTTGTCCCAACCTTGATCAGCAGATAACCCTGAGGCGGTTGGCCTGCGGCCTCGACATCCGCCTGGGCCATCGGGATCTCGTCGCGCATCGCGCGCAGCTCAAGGTTCTCCTTGAGAAACCGATCGACCGCCTGGTCCAAGGTCAGACCATCGTCCGGAGGGGGTATCGGGAGGTCCAGAGGCCCAGCCGCAGCGGGCGGGGACGACGGTACTGGTTGACCGAGTGCCGGCGTTGAGGCGGATATGGTCAAGGCCAACAACGAGAGGAGGGACAGTCGGGTCCGAGACCCTTGTAAGATCCGTCGCCAGGCGCACCTTCGCGGCACTTGGACAATCATCGACAGTCTCCTGTGGCGCTGACCACGGATTGGACGAGATGAACCCGAGGAGATGCTTAGGCGACCGGCGAATGCAAATTCACCGTAGGACGGATTGCCAATCCGTCCTACAATCACTCGGCCCCGGGTATATTTCCATCTGCCGGTCGCCTTATCAAGATCATACTCGACAGAAGGCCTATGAGGCCTTTATGGCTTGCTGGTGCGCTGAATTGGTTCATCGATCTTGGGCAGCCCCTTCTTGGCGATCTCAGCAAAGGGGCCGGCGGGCTCGAGCCGGAGAAACTTCTGAGCCCGCCGGCCCTGGATGTCGCCCAGATAGAGGTTGCCCTGTCGGTCGACCGCCAGCGCGTGAACCCAGTCGAGCTCGCCGGGGCGCTGACCTTTGGGGAAGGTGCAAAGGCGCGTCACTCGCCCTTCGGGCGTGAAAGCCATGATGAGCTGGTCCTTGGGCGGAATGCCCACGACCAAACCGGGGATGGGTAGCCTGGGCCAGCGCATGGGCGCAGAGCCGCACACATAGATCTCATCCCGCTCGGTGACGACGATGTGCCAGGGAACGAGCAGGTCGCGCCATTCATCGAGAAAGCGGCCGGTCTGATCGAAGACTTGAATCCGAGCGTTGTTGCGGTCGGCGACAAAGAGCCGGCCCCGTGAATCGAGTGCAATGGAATGCGGCAGGCTGAACTGTCCGGGACCAGTCCCGAGACTTCCCCAGGTCCGGACGAAGTGTCCACCCTGATCGAAATGGACGACCCGGTTGTTGCCGTAACCGTCAGTGACGAATACGTCGCCTCCGGCCGCCACCGCCACGTCGGTCGGGCGGTTCAAATGGGTTGTGTCCTCACCCGGCTCGCCAGGGGTCCCGAGGGTCAAGAGGAGCTTCCCCTCAGGCGTGTACTTCTTCACGACGTGCAGCCCGCTGTCCACCAGCCAGACGTTTCCCTTCCGGTCGATACGCACCTGGTGCGGCTCGCGGAATTGGCCCTGGCCCCAAGAACGCACCAGCTTCCCGTCCGCGGTGTAGACCTGAACGGGCACCGCCCCGCGGTTAAACGTCCAAATCTGGTCGGAGGGACCGATCGCGATCCCGGCCATCGCGCCCCAGGCGAGATCCTTGGGACGAGCGGGCCAGGAAGGAATCACCTCGTAACCGGTGGCCAAGTTGATCCGGGGATACGAGGGACGCACCGACTGTTTCGGTGCCGGCTTGTGCTCTTGAGCCCCGATTGTCCCGCCGAGGCAGAACAGAAGAAACAGAGCCCTTGACACCGGCAAGGAAGCTCGAGCCCGGTGTCGATCATCGCCACCAACGCGGGAATTCTCAAACATCATGAGGAAAGCTCGATGGCCCCGATGGCCGGGCAGAGAGGGTCAAGAGCATAAAGAGCCGCTTACCCTGCGGCACGCGCGGCAGTGAGTTGGCCGTCGGTGGTCAAGAATCCGTCCCGGTTGACTCGATCTTGACCCACCCGCATCTTAGCCATCCACCCCGCGAATCGACAACCCGCGCTCTGTTCTCCCAAGTTGGCGATCGTTACCAATTGAAGCCGGAGCGTCGATCGATCGCTGCCGCGGCTCGCCTTGGTAGAATACCCGTGTGCGCCATCGGACCATGACCCCACGACGATGAGGAGACGCCGGCATGCCCCTGAAGATCGCGGCTTTCCCCAAGTGCTACATCGACCAGATCGCGGGTGATCGGACCATGTCGGTCTTCGACTGGATCGCCATGGCGGGGTCGCTCGACGCCGACGGCCTGGAGATGTACGACGGGTTCTTCACCAGTCTCGAGCCGGATTATCTCGACCAGGTGGCCGAGGCCATTGCCGGGGCGGGCTTTGCAATGCCGATGCTCTGCTGCTCGCCCGACTTCACCAATCCCGATCCGGACGCACGAAAGCGAGCCGTCGATCGCGAGGCGGAATTGATCGGAGTGGCGCGGCGGTTGGGAGGTCCACGCACGGTGTGCCGGGTGCTTTCGGGTCAGCGCTACCCCGAGGTCAGCCGGCGTCAGGGGCTGGAGTGGGTCGCCGACGGCATCAGCCAGGTCCTCTGCGTGGCGCGCCAGCACAACGTCGTGCTGGGGCTGGAAAACCACTACAAGGACAGCTTCTGGAAATATCCTGAATTCGCCCAGAAGAGGGATGTGTTCCTCGAGCTGCTTGCTGCCATTCCGGACCGCGATCATTTCGGCGTGCAGTACGACCCATCGAACGCGATCGTCGCGGGCGACGACCCGATCGAGCTCCTGCGGGCCGTGGCGGACCGGGTCGTCAGCATGCACGCCAGCGACCGATATCTGGCCGAGGGGACGACGCTCGACGACCTCCGCGGAAACGACGGCACGCTGGGCTATTCGCCCAACCTGCGGCACGGCGTGACCGGCAAGGGACTGAACGATTACCACGCCATCTTCCGCATCCTCGCCGAGCACCATTACCAAGGTTGGATCAGCATCGAGGATGGTATGAACGGGATGGATGAGATGGCCCAGTCGCTGGCGTTCCTTCGTAAGCTGAACGCGACGTATTTTCCAGAATGAGGCCAGCCCATGAACCGAGTTCGAACCGCGCTGGCGGGCTGTGGAAAGGTCGGCCAGATCCATGCCCAGGCCCTGGCCGCCCTGGCCGAATCCGAGTTTGTCGCGGTGTGCGACGTCGACTTCCAGCGGGCCGAGTCGTTTGCGATGCGCCACGGAGTGCGCCCCTACAATGACGTGACGCGGATGCTCAAGGAGAGACATGTGCAGGCCCTCTTGGTCGCCACACCGCACCCGCTGCACGTCGAGCCGGCGCTCAAGGCAGCGGAAGCCGGCGTGCACGTGCTGGTCGAAAAGCCGCTGGCCGCCAGCCTGAAGGATTGCGACGTCATGCTCGCGGCGGCGCGTCAAAACGGAACCAAGCTGGGCGTGATCAGCCAGCGGCGGTGGTATGAGCCCGTCCAGCGTATGAAGGCCGCGATCGATGCCGGCAAGATCGGTCGGCCCGTACTCGGCTGCTTCGTCATGTATAGCTGGCGCGACCCATCGTACTACCTGTCCGACCCCTGGCGAGGACGCTGGGACACCGAAGGAGGCGGAGTGCTCGTGAACCAGTCGCCGCACATGCTCGACCTGCTCCAGTGGCTGATGGACGACGATGTCGCCGAGGTCGCCGGCTACTGGGCGAACCTCAACCATCCCTCCGTCGAGGTCGAGGATAGCGCCGTCGCGGTCCTCCGTTTTCGCAATGGCGGGCTCGGGTCGATCGTGGCCAGCCTGGCGCAGAGACCGGGAATCTATACCAAGGTGCACATTCACGGATCAACAGGCGCGTCGGTCGGCGTCGAAACCGACCGTGGCGCGACGTTCATCGCCGGCATGTCGGCAATCTCCGAACCGCCCTTGAACGACCTTTGGACCATACCCGGCGAGGAGGATCGGCTCGTTCCGTTTCAGGCGGAAGACCGCGCCCGCTTTCAGGAGATCGATGCCGTGACCCACTACCACGCACTGCAAATCCAGGACTTCCTCCAGGCCGTCATCGAGGATCGTCGGCCGCTGGTGACCGGCGACGAAGGGCGGCGCGTCGTGGCACTCTTCCAGGCCATTTATGAGTCCAACCGAGAGGGGAGGTCGGTCAAGGTGCCAACTCCTTCTTGAACCGACCTGGGAAGCCGCCGAGGAGGCCGAGGCACAGAACGTGAGATCGACCGGCTGATTTGACCGGAAGAGTGCCTGGTTCGGGACCGTGAGGTCGGAGGTTCAAAGGACTCGACAAGCGCGGCGCTTGATTCCGACAGGACCGGCTCCCCGCTGTGCCTCGCAACCCCGAGATCACGGATCACGCCCGATCTTCTACGCCGATTGCCGAATGTCCGCCTCCCTAGCAGACGAGGGTCTGGCCGACGCCTGCTGGAAGGTTATCGCGGATCAGGGCCCGTTGCTCCCGGCCACCGGCCCGATACGTGGCAGGATGTCGGCGACGGCGATCTGACCGACCTCGACACGGTCGATCACGACCGGTACGGACTGCCCGGGTTTGAAGGTGATGCACGAAGAATAAGTGTCTGCGCTCGGGCCGCTGTAGACCTCGACCTGGCGGTCGATCAAGTTGACGATCCAATAGATGGATATGCCGCCACGCGCATAATTGGTCTGTTTTTCACCACGGTCCCTCGTCAGCGTCGAATCCGAAATCTCGATCACAATCGCCACATCGGCGGGCGCCGGGTGACGATTCTCATAGGTATCGGGATCGCCCTCCACGACCGCGAGATCAGGCAGTGGTTCATAAGTGCGATGCACCTGGACCGGCTTATCTTCTCGGACGAACCAGCCATCGGGCAGCATTCGGTCGAGCTTGCGCCGTAATTTCTCCGATGAAAGCACATCGGGCGGGTCCATAGTACCTCTCTCGACGATGAACCCGTCGATCAATTCGACCCGTTCAGCCTTGAGCAGATCAGCGATGCGCTCGAACTCGTCGACATCCATGCGGTACACATCCGCGAACGCCGGCGCCGCCGGACCCTGTGGCGGAGTGATCGGTTGCGTAGGCGTGATCGTGGACATCGTCATCCCTCCGTCGACGTTGGTCTCCGCGATCGAGCGGAATTTGATCAAAGGCCCTGCGATCCGCGGTCCCTGGACGAGTTTACCCATCGCAGGTGTCCCGAATGGGTGCCGTGGCTGACTCGCTGTTTTCATGGTACACGGTTTCCACAGAGGAGTCACCACACGCTTCGCCTTCGATGAGATGTACCCGGCGGGGCGTTCGAGTCCGAAGACCTACCAGACCCGCCGGGCTTGGGCTTCATTCGTCCGGGCAACTGAGTCACCCGGCACGGGACGGCGACCTGGACTTGGCTGCACGCTCCGAGAGGGCAAAAAGCTCTCGAATTCCGGCGGAACAGGATGCACATCCTGTTGCCAAGTGCTGGAGGGGCAGAACCCGTTGTTGGTGTTGCGGTTCGTCGGGTCGTTCGTGTTGCGGTTCGCCGTCCGGCAATTCCGGGACCACAAAAAACCGCAAACCCATGCTGTTGGCCCCGCAGGCCTTCTTTAGAAATTCGCGCAAGCAGGGGGACACCCCCTGCACCCCCGTGTTTCGTTTCACTGCGACAAGACCGCTCCGCCATCCGGCTACGGCATCTCCGGTCGCTGCTCCGCAGACGCTCCCTCCGTGCCTGCGCCCGATGGCTTCGCTCCCTTGACTGGTGCCGCCTCCGGCGAGACTCCAGACGGACTCAGGGCCAGGCGGAAGCCGTAGCTGTTCGAGCGGATCGTCGGGGCGCCCGAGTCGCGGGACGCCGCCCGGCAATTCGCCGCGTCGAAGCTCCAACAGCCGCCACGGCGCACCCGGAGCGAGCCCTCTTTGGCACCTAGCGGATCGGTGATGGCTTCGACACCATAGTCCCCGAACCAATCGTGCGTCCACTCAGATACGTTCCCGTGCAGATCAAACAAGCCTCGAATGCTCGGACGCAATTCCCGCGGCGGATGGCCGTGCTTGCCACTGTTCTCCGCGAACCAGCCAAATCGCCCCAGCAGGCTGACCTCGCTGCCAAAGCCGTAAGGCGTCCGCGCTCCGGCACGGCTGGCCACTTCCCACTCCGATTCCGTCGGCAATCGAAATCCCCGTCGACCCAGTGCCAGCGGCCAGTTCCGCAGAGCCCAGTTCGCCTCGGGATTCGGTTCGCGCGGATACTTCGCCTTGTCCAGGGTCTCGGGAGCCGCATACGACTGTTCTCCTTCCGACAAGCCCGACTGCTGGCCCAGCCACCGGCAAAAGCCCACCGCGTCGTACCAGTCCGCACCGAACCCGGCATCCGCGGGTTTCGCATCGAATCGTCGCATGAATCCCGCGTATTGTGGCGAAAAGGCGATCAGCTCCTCAAGGGTGATCTCACGATCCAGCAGCGCGAAGGGGCGCGTCAGCGTGACGCTGTGCCGGACTTCGTATTTTTGCCGGTCCGGGTCGTCATTGACCGATCCGATCGTGGCTTTCCCCTCCTGGAACACGATCAACGTGTAGTAAAACGTCTTGGTCGGCAGCGGCTCGACGGGTGGTTCGAGTTTGGCCTTCTCGGCTGGCGCCGCAGACTTGCTCGATGCGGCCGGTTTCGCGGTTTCGTTCGGTTTCGACTGCCGGGACTCGGCCGGTTTCCGTGGCTCTGATTTCGATCCGGCATTCTCTTTCGCCGGTTCCGTTTTCGGCTTCGGTGGCGCTGTCGGCGTTACCGTAATCGCCACCGTGAACCACTCCCGGTCAGGCGCATACGGCACCGCGGTGTGATCCACCTGGCGTGCGACCTCCGCCTGCCCCCATTGCCGCAGCAACCAACCCGCCGCGCCGTGGACTCCTGAACTCGGATCATGGCGGTACCAGTCGGCCAGTTGCTCAAGGAGTGCTACCCGACGCGATTCGGGAATCTCCTCGATTGAAAACTCCCCCAACGTCAGCAGCAGGGCGTACCGAGTGTTTTTTGGATAACGATCTTTCGGAGCGTCGCTGACCCGTTGCAGACAGTCCAACAGC